>CAMJZA010000091.1 GCA_946410085.1 uncultured Treponema sp.
CTTGCAAAGATGATGCCGCCGTGATCGGTGTGTGCCTTGAGGACCGCAAAAATCAAGTCCTGCTTCTTCATCGGGGCAAGGTCATCCGCCGTAAAACCAAACTGGGCAGCCTTTTCACGCAGTTCACCCATACCCATCTTGGTCAGATCATTGATTTCAAGACGGGGCTTTGACTCGTACTCTTCAGGATTCTCTATTTTCTGCGCTTCAAGAACAGCCTCAAGCCGCTGCAGATTGCGTTCGCTGTTGAAATTGCCGTTGTTGTTGAAGCGGCGGTTTCCGAAGCCGCCGTTGCCGTTATTGTTGTTGTAACGGCCGTTCCGATAGTTCTGCCCGGCAGATGCCTGACCGTAACGCCTGCCGCCGTTTTCCTGGGGAGCACCGTTATCCCAGTTCCGCCGCTGGTAATGCCGCTGGTAACCGCCGCCTGCATAGGGGCGGCCTTCGCGGACAGCCGGATCCCCGTCGGCCCGGCCGGTGTCCTGCTGGTCAGCAGCCTGATCGATATTCTGGGCATTCTGGGCAGACTGATTCGGCTGATTATAGGAAGACTCTGCGCCGGAAGACTGGAAATTTGCTGCATCTGAAGGACTGGAATTGTACGCAGGCGCATCTGCGGAACTGAACGGCTGGGCATCTGAAGCGCCGAACAGAGAAGCCTGCCCGTTGTCGGCGTCTGCAGGCGACGGGCTCTGACCCGGCTCCGCTTCTCCGGCCGCAGCTCCCTCCGGGCCGCTGCTTTTCTTGACGACCCGTCGCCGCCGTGTCTTCGGGGCCGCCTCGGACTCGGCAGCTGCCTGTCCGGCCTCCCCGGCTGCAGCCTGCATGCCTTCTTCCTTTTCAATTTGACTTTCGTCTGTTCCGTCCGAACCCCGATGCCTCGTATAAGCCATAACTGAACTCCATTACTCTCTAACGTATCTGGGACCTGCCTCAAAAAATCCGCAGCAACAGGTCTGCCGGAAACTTTTGAACCTGTCCCTTTATGTTACAAACTATAACACGCTCGCAAAACGCAGAAAGCGTTTCCTGCGGAAACGTTCCTGCCAAAAAACCGATAAAAAAAATCAGATTTTAAACCTAAAAGAATATAGACAACTAAATCCCGTAATTATGTACGTTTTCAGCCTATACCATATATTTTGTTTTGTCAACTGCCCTGCAGCAACCCGGGTCCGAACGCAAGCCGCCCCCAGACGCCGGGTACGCCTGCGGGACAGCGGCCTAGCCCCGCATCAGCTTACAGCGCTATGGCCCGGTCAAAACGGAGGAAATAGAGCCAGGCCTGTATCTCGTCCGCGTCCACCCCGTACATCGCCGCCACGGCCTCCCGGTAGCAGTCCAGCTGCGGACGGTAGCGTTCCCGGTTTATGAGCGAATCGGTCTTGTAATCGACCAGTACATAGCGCTTCTTCCCGTCCTGCCCCGCATCTTCAAAGAGCAGGTCAATGCATCCCGTATAGAAAATGCCGTCCTTATACATCCTGAAAGCATACTCGGCTTTGGCAAGGCGGCCTGCTTCCTTCGCGGCACGGAAGGCCCGGCCCAGGTCAGACTCGGCGAAGCGGGATGCCATGGAAGCACAGCAGCTGCACGCACTGCGGATGTCCTCCCGGCTCAAATCCTTGAAAAGCCGCTCATCGGGCGTAAAGTCTGCGGGAGCCGTGCCGCCTGCAAGGGCCTCAAGGTAGCTGTGCGCCAGGCTTCCGAAGCTTGCAGAGTTGAAGCCGCCGGAAGCAAGGACATCCGCCTCCCGGTCAAGCGAATCCTCTTCGTCCGTTCCGGTTTCTCCGCCGTATTTTTCCAGCAGGGGGCTGAGCGCAGGATACAGGTCGGGCCCCTGCGCCGCCTCCGCCTTTCCCGCCGTCTCAAGCGCATGGGGCGTCTTCCGGCCGGAATCAGGCTGTTCAAAGGCAACGGAAGCTTCAGCAGAAAATACGGCTTCGGCCTTTTTCATCAGAGCTGCGGCATCATGCTCCCCGCCCCTGCCCGCGTAGGCCTCCTCCCTGCTGACCGGAGCAATCGACTGGAAGAAAAAGGGTGCCCCCGGAATAAAAACATCACTGCCGGTCTGAAATGAGACATGCCTCGCATCCTCGTAGTAGGAACAGATGATCCGCTGCATCAGCGGCAGTTCGGCACTTCCGCCGGCCTTCTTCGGCTCCTTCCAGTCCCCCACAATACAGACATCCTTCTCTGCCCGGGTAACGGCGACATAGAAAATCCGCTTGAACTCCTCTTCCGCCATCCGGTTCAGCTCGTCCCGCTTCCGTTCAAAGAAGGGGTTCCCGCCGGAAGACCTGAGCCGGACGGAAAGACCGTACGCATCATCAAAGAAGAAACTGCTGATGCCCTCCGCTTTCTTTCCGCCGCAGCAGCCCAGGACATACACATGGGCAAACTGCAGGCCCTTGCTCTTGTGGATTGTCATGACGGAAACGCAGTCATCCTTTTCCACCGCATACTCCACATCGCTGATATCCTCGTCCAGGTCAAGCTTGAAATAGCCCGGACGTTTGTCGCGGACTGCAGTCAGCTGGTCAACGAACCATGCCAGGGAACGGCCGGCTTCATCGGCCTGACGCGCCATCTCAAAGAGCAGGTCAAAGTGCTCGGAAAGCAGGTTCTCAGTCTGCCCCAGCAGGAGGTTGTAGCGGTAACCGGAGGCATTCCAGAGGCGGTCAAGGGTCCTGCAGATTTTCTGCTGCAGGGCTGCCCCGCGGAATGCGGCAAAACGGCCTGCTGCCAGCCTGTAGCGGCCGTATTCCTCCGGGGAAAGGCTTTGCGCAAGACAGGAATCAAGCTCCGGGGCAAAGGCCCGCCAGTTTCCGTCCCGGGCATAGTCGGCGAGAACCAGCTGAACGGCCGTACTGCCCAAGCCCACAAAGGGAGATGCAAGGACGGCGGCGAAGGCACGCCTGTCGGAAGGGTACACGCAGAGGCGGAGCATGACGTAGATGTCGTTGACCGGAGCTTCCTGGAACAGCGAGGTCTGCTGGTCAAGCGAATAGGGAATGCCGAATGCGTTCAGCCAGCGTATGAGGGAGGCTCGGTTCGTGCGCGACCGGTCCAGCACGGCGAAGTCCGAATAGCGGCAGGCTGCCGGATCAGCGTCATGCCGCTCCCGTATCTGCCGGGCAATATAATAGGCAAGCTGGTCCTGGGTGCCAAGCAGGCGGTCTTCGCTGTCCTCATCCAGGAACGCAGTGTTGAACATGCAGACATGCGCCCGGGAATTCGATGCATCGAGCAGCGGCAGGGGGACCTCCTCATGCTTCTCGTCAAGCTTGGAAGCGCAGACTTCCGATTGGTAGGTAGCTTCAAAGAGGTCCGGGCTTTCCCGCTTAAAGACAAAGGAACCGCTGCAGTCAGCCTTTGACGGCAGGAAGCCGCCGAACAGCTGATTGAAAAAGGAAAGCAGTTCCGGGAGCGACCGGTAGTTATTGTTCATCTGGAGCATGCCGGTCCCCAGATCGTCCTTGAGCTCGTTGAACACCGCAACGTCCGCCCCCCGGAAGCGGTAGATGGACTGCTTCTCGTCACCGACAAAGAAGAGCTTGTCCGCAACGAGCGAGCCCTTCAAAGCCTGGTGCAGGGAGTCTGCATCCTCCGGGGACGGCATGACACAGGAGTCCTCCCGTTCCGCCAGAAGGAAGAGCAGGTCGCGGTCCCGCCCGTTGTTGTCCTGGAACTCATCGATCATGATTTTGCTGTAGGCAGCCTTCTCCTGCGCCCTGATGTCCTTCTGCTCAATGAGGATTTTCATCGCCATATCCGCAATATCCTTGAAGGAAAGGCAGCCGGAAAGCCGCTTGCTCCGGTTCAGCCGGCCGGTGAACTCATCGAGCAGGCGGTAGAGGCAGCAGATGGACTCGTACTCTTCCATATAGCAGCACAGCCCGTACAGGCCGGTAATGACGGCGTCGATTTCCTCAAACTTTTTCCGGGGAGCTCCCGCAGCAGTTTCGATGAAAGGCTTGAACCTGGCACAGGCTTCCCGGACCGCATGAACGACCGGTGGTATGCTTTCATCATCCTCCACTCTGCTGCTGCAAAGCCCTGCAAGGGCGGCCATTTCAGAAGCCCCCTCACCTTTGAGCTTTTCCGCAGCATCTTCCAGAACATACGGCAGTTTTCCCGCAAGGGCATTCCAGCTGCGCTTGACCCATGCCAGCTGCCGGGGCGGCATGGAAGCAAAAAAGCCCTCCCCCGCCGCAAGGGACGCATAGGTACTCACCGGGGCGGCAATGTAATCTGCGGCGAAGTCCTGCATTCCGTTCGTCCCGGCAAAATGCCGTATTGCGTTCAGCTCGGCCTCATTCCCGGCCGCAAGCTTCTGCAGCACAAACTCCAGGGCAAGCAGGGACAGATCCAGCCTGCCGTCATCGGAACCGAAGTCAGGCCGGATCCCGTAACGGTTGGCAGCCTGCCGTACGATCGCAGACCGGTAGGAGTCCAGCGTCTGGATGTGCGCCTCGGAGAAGTCCGCGACCGCCTGCGCCGCCCGTTCCTTTTCAAGGGGAGGCGTTCCGGCATTGCCGGCAAAAAAGGAAAGTGCCTGGTATATCCGCTGGTACATCTCGGCGGCAGCCTTACGGGTAAAGGTAAGCGTCAGGATTTTTGAAACGGGAATTCCCTGCGACATCACGAGCCAGGCAAAACGGGTTGCCAGAACCTGCGTCTTGCCGGAACCCGCCCCCGCCGCGACGATCGTATTTTCCGTCCGGCAGCAGGCAGCCCGCTGCCGGGCATCCAGCTTCCTGTCCAGCAGGTCAAGGTATGCATACTCGTTTTTTTCCGCCATCAGCCCCCTCCGTGCGACATCCGGGTTCCGCCGGGTTTCCCCCGGGCCATCGGATTCCCCCGGGTTCCCCAGTATCTTTCGTCCATTATACTCAATATGAAAAAGAAAGGAAACAGGCCCCGCATACTTTTTTTTGCACACACGACCGTCATCAGGGCGGACGTGCTTGCCGTCATCACCGAATATGAGCGGCAGGTTCAGAAATCCCTGCAGGCAGGCTATTCCACGGAACGCCTTTACCCACCGGCAAAACCGCGCGAGTACGCCGGCACAACCGTGCATGACAGCAAGCAAATAGTATGGAATAAAACTTATTTTGTCATGTAATCAAACTAGTTACAAGATGAAACTAGACTAGTTACAATGTGTAATCAGTCTAGTTTCAACATGAAATTAGCCTAGTTACAATTTACAGTAAGCCTGATTACATGGTGCAAACAGTTAATTTTCAATATGTACCAAACCTTTTTACAACTTTCATGCGTACTGATATGAAAGCTTCCGCGGTACAGCGGGCCTGTTCCAGCCCGCTCCCGGAAGAAGTAAAACAGCCTCCTCCGCACCTGATCTTTGACATTTTACCGGCAGGGAGCTATAATAATGCGGAAAAACGTGATATAATTGAGTAACATGGATTGCTTTGATAAGAAAGAATACATAGGATAATATGGAAGATTGGAGAACATGACAATGAAAAATGTTTTCTTTGTGCCGGAAGAAAGCCGCTGGTCATTTATCATGCAAAATGCAAAACAGAATGATATTGCCCTCAAAATCGACACAGCGCTCAACACAATTGAAAAGCAAAACCCGTCTCTTAAAGGTGCACTTCCAGATAATTATTATTCCCGACTTGGAATTGATGTTTCAAAACTCGCAGCCCTTTTAGATGAAATAAACAACATCCAGACAAATGCAGATAAAGAAAACCTTAGTTCTAACGGAACAGCAGGCTTTCTTCTTGCAAACGGTGCATTGAGCGGCGAAGGTCAGGAATTAGAAATCCGTAAGCAGCTGATTGAAAACAATCTTGTAGAAGCAATTGTAATTCTTCCGAGAAACCTTTTTTATACGACAGATATTTCCGTAACGCTCTGGATTTTGAACAAGAACAAAAAGAGCCGCACAGTTGAACAGAATGGAAAAATCAAAAACTACCGCAACCGCGAAGATGAAGTTCTTTTTATGGATCTTCGCCAGATGGGATCTCCTTTTGAAAAAAAATATATCGAGCTTACCCAGGAAGACAGAGACAAAGTAACAACAACTTTCCACTCATGGCAGCAGGCCGGAGCAAACGAAACTTACAAGGACATTCCTGAATTCTGTTACAGCGCAAATAAAAAGGAAATTGTAGAAAAAGGCTACAACCTGGTTCCAAGCCGCTACATCGAATTTGTAAACCGTGATGAAACACAGGATTATGATTCAGCCATGAAGGCTCTTCAATCAGAACTGACAGATCTCCTCAAACAGGAAGAAGAAAGCAAAAAAGAACTGCTCGGTGTTTTCAAAGATTTGGGATATGAGATTAAGCTGTAGGAGGATGATATGTCAGAAAAGAATCCATACGAAATAGATTTTGAAGAATACATCCGCCATACAGATGCAAGCAAAAAAGAGAAAACTCTTGCCTGGTCTACAGCCATTGGTTTGCAGCAGGTTGATGGTCTTAAGCCTTCTTCATATTTGTACGAAACTGCCAAAAAGAATATAGAAGGCGAGCTTTCTTTTGATGAAGCAAAAAATCTGATTGATTCTTATTATGAAAGCCGTACAGCCCGAACTCAGGATGATGAAAGAACCGAAGAGGCCGATAAAGTTTCCAGCCGTATTGCTCAGATTCTCAGCGAGCCATCTTTTAATTTTAGTCCTTCTCATCTGATTGCAATTCACAAAAGACTTTTTGAAGGCATCTTCAAGTTTGCTGGTAAAATCCGCGATTACGACATTACAAAAAAAGAATGGGTATTAAATGGCGATACCGTAATGTACGGAGCATCTTTTGAACTTAAGGCTGCTCTTGATTACGATTTTGAAATGGAACGTAATTTTAAGTACAAAGGTCTTTCTACAGATGAAATCATAAAGCATATTACTTTCTTTGTTTCAAGGCTCTGGCAGATTCATGCGTTTGGAGAAGGAAATACCCGAACCACAGCTGTTTTTACAATCAAGTATCTTCGTTCGATGGGCTACAAAATAGATAATGATATTTTTGCCCAAAACAGCTGGTATTTTAGAAATGCCCTTGTGCGTGCCAATTACAAAAATATTAAAGAAGGAATTGAAGAAAATCCTGTCTATCTGGAGCGCTTCTTCCGCAATCTTATTTTAGGTGAAGACAACGAACTTAAAAACCGCTACACCCATATTGATTATGATGAATACATTAAAAAGTTCGGAGAAAACGAAAAAAGTTCGGAGAAAAAGTTCAGAGATAATCAAAAAAGTTCGGAGATAATTCTAGAACTCTTAAAAGAAAATCCAAAACTCTCTGCCAAAAAACTTTCCGAAAAAATCGGCATAACAAGCCGCGCAGTAGAAAAGCAATTAGCTACACTTGTTGAAAAAGGATTTATAAAACGTGAAGGCTCCCCCAAAGGCGGACACTGGGAGGTGCTTGAATGAACAAAACTGTAAAAGAAACAATTCACGCAAAAGGAATTGATATTGGAATTTATACAACAGATTTTGAAAATGAATATATTTCCTTAACTGATATTGCCCGTTATAGAAGTTCAGATCCTCGAATTACTATTCATACCTGGTTACGAGGAAGAGATATTGTTGAATTTTTAGGTCTTTGGGAAAGTCTCCATAATCCCGATTTTAAACGTAGCGAATTCGATACGTTTAAAAAAGATGCCGGCACAAATGCTTTTACTTTTTCAATAAAAAACTGGAATGAAGTATTACAGGGAAAAGGAATTGTTACAAAATCAGGACGCTATGGTGGTGGAATTTTTGCTCATTCCGATATTGCATTAGAATTTGCTTCCTGGCTTTCACCAGAATTTAAGCTTTATATCATAAAGGATTATAAAAGACTTAAATCAGATGAAAACTCCCGGCTTTCATTAAACTGGAATCTTAATAGAGAACTTTCAAAACTAAATTATAAGATCCATACAGATGCAATAAAAGAAAATCTTATAATTCCGGAATTAACAGCTTCTCAAAAATCCTTTGTTTATTCAGATGAAGCCGACTTGTTGAATGTAGCCTTATTTGGAAAAACTGCAAAAGAATGGCGAAAAGAAAATTCTGGCAAAAAAGGAAATATTCGAGATTATACAGATTTACAACATCTTCTTGTTCTTTCTAATTTAGAAAGCTACAATGCCATTTTAATTAAACAAAAGATTGACCAGCCAGAGCGCCTTGAGCTTTTACGTGAAGCTGCAATAAATCAGCTGAAAACAATTCTTGGCCTTGATTTTTCTTCACAAAAGATTTTATCAATCTCTGACACATCAGGGGAAGAGAAATAGATGAGCGCGAATTATAAAAAACTTGGGGAAATTGTAGAACTCATTGATGAACGAAATAAATCTCTTGAAAGTTCAGAAGTTCTTGGAATCAGTATTGATAAAGAATTTATGCCATCAGTTGCAAATACAATTGGAACAGATTTAAGCAATTATAAACTTCTCAGAATGAATACATTTGCCTGTAATCCAATGCATGTTGGTCGTGATGAACGTTTGCCTGTTTCTTTGTACAAGAAAGATATACCGGCAATTGTTTCTCCTGCATATTTTATGTTTAGGGTAAAAGATGAAAACAAAGTTTTTCCCGATTTCTTAATGTTGATTTTTAAGCGAGATAATTTTGATAGAAACTGCTGGTTTAGAACTGATGGAAGTGTCCGCGGTGGAATTACCTGGAATGATATTTGCGAAATAGAACTTCCAGTTCCCGACCTGAAAGAACAAGAGAAAATCGTAAACATCTACAACACCATCACAAATCGCATCCAGCTTAAGCAGAAAATAAATGAAAATCTGGAAAAGACAGCGCAGTGTTTGTTTGAGAAATATTATGAAGAAGCAAATCTAGAAAATGTTGTTTTATCAAATTTAATTGATGTGCGAGATGGAACTCACGATTCTCCTGTTTTCATGACAGAAGGATATCCATTGGTGACATCACAGAATCTTTCTCCTTTTTATATCAACCAAAAAGACACAAATAAAATATCTAAATCAGATTATGAGAAAATTAATGAGCGAAGTTTAGTTGAAACAAATGATATTTTGATGAGTATGATAGGGACAGTTGGAAATGTTTCTTTAGTCACAGATGAAAAAGTAACTTTTGCTATCAAAAATGTAGCTTTGTTAAAAACCTCGAAAACTACAGAATATCGAAATTGGGTATTATGTTTCTTAAAAAGCAGTAATTTTACAACATGGTTAAATGAGACTCTTACAGGAAGTACGCAACAACATGTCAGTCTTGGAGAAATACGCAAGATTTCTTTTAAGATTCCAACCTTAAACGAATTGAATAAATTTAACTTATCTACGAATCGAATAATCAATATGATAATAAAAGAAACTGCTGAACTTGTAAAACTACAAGAATTAAAACAGCTGGTAATCTCTCGCATAAGCGGAATGTAAGGAATATCACACGGATTCGGAATTGCTAACGCAATTCCATAAATATAAAAATATTGATTTTCCGTTAGGAAAATCGAATCCGTGTGACAATATCGGGGGCGTTGCGGGGGTTGTCCCCCGCAGAGAGGGTAGCACGCAACGAAGTGCGGGCGCAGGGGGAGACTTCCCCCTCCTAAATACAAGAAATTGTGATATAATATAACAGAGGAATAGCTTATGAACGAGGCACAGCAGATTTTATTTATGCAGATTCGCATTTTACGCATGATGGCTGAAAAATATTCACTGTCTTTAAAAGAGGCTGCGGAGATTTTTGGTCAATATAATGTGCTGCCATTTATTCGGGAAGGCTTCGGGATTTTTCACGTGGAAGGTGATGATGCTGTTTTTGAAGAAGTTAAAGCATATCTGAAATCTAAAGGAGCTGCTGTATGAAAAAGCTGGAAGACGGGATTATTCTGTATCACGGAAGCTATTGCCTTGTAGAGACTCCTGATTTGGCAAAATGTGCTATGTATAAAGACTTTGGGCAGGGCTTTTATCTTACAACTTCTAAGGAACAGGCTAAGTCTTTTGCAAAGATTTCAGCAACAAAGGCGAAGTCTAAAGGGCTGATTTCTTATTCTGAAAAATTTGCATATATTTCTTTTTTCAAAGTTTCTGATGTGGATTCTCTTAAGACCTATGATTTTGAGACTGCTGATATTGAATGGCTTCATAATATTGTTGCTCATAGACGTTACGGTGCTTTCCCAGAAATAAAAAAATCTATGCAGGATTATGATGTGATTTCCGGTAAGATTGCTAATGATGATACTAACGCAACTATTATTGCATATATGGATAATGTTTTTGGCAAGATGGGAAGTGATCAGGCTGATAAAATGTGCATCAGTTTATTGCTGCCGGAACGATTAAAAGATCAGTTTTGTTTTAGAAGTGAAAAAGCAATTTCTGCTTTAGAGTTCTTAAAAAGCGAAAAGGTTTCTTTGGAGTAAAGTATGGAAACAAAAACTAGTGATAAAACTTTGTTTGCTATGGATTTAACTGCTAAGATGGCCGTAGAGCAGCTTGCTTTAGAAACAAATCAGCCGCCAGAAAAAGTTCTTCTTGATTTTATGAAATCTAATACTGCCAAAATGCTTTATGATGATTCAACAAAACTCTGGTGGGATGGGCCGTCTGCCGTTGCTGAGGAATTTAAGAATCAAAAAAATTAGGGAGTTATTATGCAATTCACCGAACACAGTCTTGAACTTTCGATAATGGAGCTCTTTGAAAACGAAGGATATACTCACCAGACTGGGCAGGATATTCACCGCCAAAAGACTGATGTTCTCTTGCCTGAATTGCTTGCGACATTTTTGCGCCATCGGTATGCGGCTGATTTTCTTACGGAAAGTGAGATTGTTTCTATTATTACCCAGCTCAAAAACATAAGCGGTTCTGATTACGATGCGAACAAACGGATGCTGGATTTAATCTGCAACGGCTTTACTTTCCGCCGTGAAGACACAGGAACCAAAGGTTCCTGGCAGAAAAACCTTTTTATTCAGCTTATTGATTTTGATGAGCCTGATAAAAACTTTTTTGAAATTGTAAATCAGGTTGAAATCCAGGGACGGGAGCAGCTTAGAATCCCAGACGGCATTGTTTATATAAACGGTCTTCCGCTTGTGGTGCTTGAGTTTAAGTCGGCAATCAAAGAAAACACAACTATTGAAGATGCTTATAAACAGCTTACAATCCGCTACCGCCGCGATATCCCGGAGCTTTTCAAATACAATGCTTTTGTTGTAATCAGCGACGGCGTGAATAATAAGATTGGCTCGCTCTTTAGCCCTTATGAATATTTTTATGCCTGGCGCAAGGTTGAAAGTACAGACACGGAAGTTGATGGAATCTCTTCTCTTATCACAATGGTAAAAGGGCTTTTCCGCAAAGACAGGCTTGTAAAAGTTATAAAAGATTTTGTTTACTTTCCGGATTC
>CAMJZA010000092.1 GCA_946410085.1 uncultured Treponema sp.
TATTCTATTCTATTCTATTCTATTCTATTCTATTCTATTCTATTCTATTCTATTCGCCTTACGGGCGTTTTAAAAATAACTTTCAAAAACAGAAAAATCTTCTCACGTGTGGCACAGCGTGTCTTTCCGGGAGGTCCGGGCAAAAGCACTCAAACAGCAGCTGACGTATTTTTGCCTTTTTTTCATGACGATGACAGTCTTTGTCACCGTTGATGCACTCTATTTTGGTATTGAGACCTGGTAAAAGGAGGAGAAAACATGAAAAAGAACAGGATAGCCGCAGTGCTTCTGTGCGGGCTGATGCTTGCCTCAAATACCTTCGGGCAGTCAAAGCAAGCGGAAGCTGTGCCCATATCGGAGGAAGAGCAGATTATCAATGCGATGCTGCTGTATCATCTTTGGTACTCGCTTGAGGTTGTCAACCACTATAAAAGCAATATTGTTGTTGAGCGGGAATACAATACCATCTTTAATAAGATTGATCAGACACGCTTACGCGACAGGGATCTGCAGATTACTTACAGCAATTTGCAGAGTACCTTAATAGACATGCAATTGAATGATAAGGCGCGGGTGTTTTTGCAGCAGCAGGCGATAAAGGAAAAAAAAGAGGCGATCAATAAGACGTTACAAAATACAGCTTTAAGCACTATCTATGGAATTCAGCAGATTGGCACAGGAATTGCAGAGCTTGCTCAAAGTGAAGGCGCAAGCCCAGGCGGTTATGCAAAAATAGTTCAGGGGTCAATGGGCTTAGTTTATTCAGGTGTCTCTGCGTACTTCAACTACAGGAATGCAGTCAATTCCGTGGAAAACCAGCTCAACAAGGACTTGTTCAATCTGAATCAAAGTGATTTTAAACTTACAGAATCCTTTGCAGGTAAAATATGGGAAACAAGCGTTAAAATCATCAATGGATATACAATACCAAAAGAGTATATAATTCCCCGGGAACAATTCACGAAGTTGGCGGCGCTATTGGACTCTGAGGATGCAGACAGAAAAATTATCCTGCTTGAACCGCTGAAAGACATATTCTCTGTATTCACACCCTATTGGTATGAATTAGGCTGCGCCTATCAGGAAACACACAAGTATGCGAAAGCGATAGAGTGCTATGAAAAATTTGAAGAACAGAAAAGAAAATATTCGATTTTGGACAACGATACCTATTATACCGAACTGGCAAAGAATATGATTTCTTTGATTCAGGAGGGCAAATCGGATAAGGATATCAAACGCTACATAAACATTATAGAAAAAGACGCATCAGACACTGAACCAGAAAATAAATTGTATCTGGCACAGGTGTATGCGTCACTGCAAGACAAACAGAATACACTGCGCTGCCTTAAATGGATAATTGCCAACGGAAAAGAATCTGCTCCCGCAGCACGTGACTTTTATGAGTACACCGTGGCTGAAGGGAACAAGAATTTTGCCTATGCCTTTGTACTGAATCAATTGAAAATTGCAAGTGCAGACTTAAAAGCTCCCTGCTGCCAGGGACAGCATAATGAGTATATAAAAGACTCAAACCTCGCTTTTGTGTTGCCGGAAGCCGTTGGAGCAGACTTCAAGCTGGATATCATTGACAAGAATGACTTCTATGATTCGGTGAAGGTCAGCAATAACGGCAACATCTTTTATTTTGTGAATAGAGATGAAGAAGACTGGCTGACAAAAGACTTTAAAACTATCACAAGAAATGGTGACGAATTAAAGGTAAAAGCAAAGGATTTAAGAATAATCCTCACGGATGATAAGGCAAATCAGTTTGCGTTTGATTATAACGTCTCGCTTTTTGATGCAAAGCCGGTTGATGAGTCGTTCGGATACTTTAATGCCGTAAATAAAAAGCAATTAGACTATTCAGATTTGGAGCAGATTGACATAGCCACGTATATAAAAAGCTGGGACGATAGAAAATCTGACATAGAGAAGATAAATGAAGATAAGGACTCTGACAGAGAAAAAAGTTATAAGCAGACACAGAACGCTTCTGTAGCAGCGGATTGTTATGAAAAGGCATCGTCGGCTTTTTTGAAGAATGAATCGTATTTGTATCGCAATGATATAATGAGGCACAAAGGAAAAATCAGCAACACGTTGATTAGTTATGGGGTACAAGCAATAGAGATAAAAAACAGCATATACTCTATTTCAAAATATGGAGATTTTACGTATACAAAAGAAGCAAAAGATGTCGCAGTGAGCCAAAGAAACCTGTATAAAAGAGCGATTCGAGGCAATGCGGATGCGATGTACCAATATGGATACAAATTTTGTACTGGCGTTGGAGGTGACGGCACGGTTTTTGACTATATCGAAGCACTCCGCTGGTTCAGGCTGGCAGCCAACATGAAGAACTCGGATGCATACCTGCAGTTGGGAAACTGCTTTAAAGACGGCACAGGGGCAAAAAAAAATGAAGACAGAGCTTATTACTACTATGCCATAGCGGCAAATTTAGGAAATGCAGATGCAAAAGCAGTTTTGTCATCAAGCCCGCGGGCATTCGTTTTCTATAATACAACGGTCAGCTATGACGCAAACAATGCCTTGCTCCGTTCTTCTGAAGGAAACATCACGGTTCCCGTAAAAAAGGACGTATTCATGAACATAATGATACAACCAATAGGTGTAGGCAGCTTTGAACCGAATACGATGATGCCTGCCAAAATTGTCTTTTCGGAAAACCAAAATGTACTTGTAAAATCTGAGGCAGCCGTATCACTGAAAGATATGGAAACGAGCAAAAAAGGCTCTGTCTTTGGGTTTTCCATAAACCCTGCGGTGGCAAAGGGGCAGGCCCGGTTTAAGCTGTTTTCTACTCAGCCCGGTACGGTTACCGTTAAAGTAATCTATGCAGACGCATCCACTGTCCCTGTCGGCGATCCGACAGAAGTCAGCTGGACAATACGATTCGAATAGGAGATTGCACATGAAACGATTATGTTCTGTTTTTCTGGGACTTTTACTCTGCTTTTCTCTCTCTGCAAAAGACAGCAGGTATTCTGGAAGTTTGGATGAATTCCTGAATGTCGAAACGCATTTTATCTTTGAAAACAACCAGACGGGTAAAAGGATATCAAATGTCTACGGGGCAACAAGCTTCAATATAGGAGACGGGCTTCCCGTCTCTTATAAGAAAGGCGAAAAAATGATTTTTCGCATTGAATTTATTCCGAGTTCTCTCAAAGAGGAACAGGCAAAGCCCAAAGTATTTAAAACACGGCGGTATGATGAAAAAGATATCGATATTCCCGTACGCATCGAGATTACATCCAAAAAATCACATGTAGAGATGACAGCGATGAAATCTATAGAAAATATTGAAAAAGAAAAATCGGACCAGGCCCAGATTTTCACGTTCACCATAAAGAATAAAGCGGATCCCAAACGCTATATTGAATTTGAAATAACGGGTCGTGAGGCTGGAGACGAACAAATCTTCGTCAGCTACGGCAGTCCGGAATATAAGATTGTCGATTCAACCTGCGATGTTTTTGAAACAATACATTTTACAAATGAATAAGAGGTTTACGATGAAAAAAATGTTGTTTAGCATTTTCGCTGTTCTGCTGGTTAATTCGCTTTTTGCCCTAGATCTTCCTTGGCAGAGACAAAAAAATGCGGAAGAGTTTATAAACGTAGAAACGCATTTCGAGTTCTCAGATGCCAATGGAGGAAATAAAAAAAGCATCGTTTATGGCTCTACAGAATTTGGAAAGGGTGATTATTTTATTCCAAGTTTCAGAGTCAGAATCCCAGTATTGCTTAATGTGCAGATGCATCCGACTTTGTTGAAAAATGCGAGTGGCCTTCTCTCTACGATACCGAACAGTGAAAAAGACAGAAAGAGGGAGATTAAAGTAGAAATTACTATTACAAAAAGTAAGAATATTCAAGTTCTTCAAAATGGTGGAATGAAAAATATCACACCACAGATTGCTCTTGATGGTTCCGTTACATATACATTTACTATAAAAAATGATAGCCAGATGTACCCGTCAATAGCATTTACATTTGACCCAGCAGAAGTCGGTGATGCAAAGATAACGGTTCAATACTATGGTGATAATCCGAATCAAAAGATTGTAGACAGAACCTGTGATGTCCTCCAGGCTGTCAAGTTCACAAAATAACAGGAAAAAATATGCACAAACTAGTAAAGATAGTGGCAGGTATTGTATTCGGACTGGTATTGACTGGTATTGTCTGTACGATAATATCTTCGGTTGGTGACAGTAAGCAGACTGCATTAAAAAGCTCATATTATGATGCATGCGGGTTTGACTTCATCATCCCGACCCCTTGGTATACACAGATACAGGATATTCAGGACAAGGATTTTGTCTCGAGCATCGTTCCCTACTATATGACGAAACGGACTGCCTCGGGCAACGGAGAGGCGTGCGACATGTATCTCTTTCTGATTGAAAAGTCCTATGGCTTGGATAACACAGCTTATGCGGACTCCCTGCTTGTCGAAGGCACGACTCTTTCCGACGGGACGATTGTCATTGACGAGCGGACAAAGCAGAAGCTTCAGGCGAATGTCGGGGATACCGTAACCCTTTTAATCGGCGAAACGACATTTACGTTCAAGGTCTCCGGCGTGGTCCGTGACAACGTTTTTTCCAGCTATCCGACTGCTGCTATTTACTATGACAGGGATGTCAAACGCGAAATTGAGGCTTCCAGCGTGAACCTCGCCTATTCGGCTGCCTACGTGAAAGCATCGGACATTTCGGCTGCCGAAAGTTATTTCACGAGGGACTACAGGGGAATGGGAAAAGTCGGAGAGCGTTCCTGGTACGAAAGCGACGATGCATACAATTTCATGAAAAGCTCCATAGAAAACCAGAGCATTGCACTGGAAATCACCAATGTTTCCCAGCTGCGGGCAGCGGAAAAGGCAAACGCAAACGAAAAAAAAAAGAGTGAGTCGCAAGTAAGGACAACAGCTCTTCTGATACTCGCAGTCGTCAACCTGCTCTTCTGGCTGCTGTATGTTATCTTCACATCCAAAAGCTACCGGGAAAGAATAAAGGCCGGTACGAAACAGCAGTCTGTTGTATCGGAATTCGTCCTAGGGGAGCTGTTCACGCTGCTGGTGTTCTCAGCCTGTATGTATCTTTTAAAATGGCAAGAGAATAGATTGGGCATCATACCGTATGTATTTGCCGTACTCGTAAGTTTTATCCTTTCCGTGCTGCTTACGAACAGAATCATCTATCGTAAAAGAAGGACTTCGCCGAGATGAAAGGAATCATCTCCTTTCGGTGTAAAACAACATTCCTTTTTCTCTTTGTTTTCGCAGTCATTCTAACCGAAAGCATCCTTTTTGGCTGGTATGCGCTGCCACGGGAGCAGCATGCTGCATTTTTGCGGACGATTGACAAAACGTTCATCGTGACGGGGATTGGTAAAAAAGAAAATCCATTTCTGTTGAACCAAAGCCAGCTGCTCCTTCATACAACAATTCACAGTGATTATGAGGAAATGGACCTGTGCCAGAACGACCCGAATCAGAACTGCTATATAGCAACTTCCTTTATTTCGTTCTTCGACAAGGATTCTCCCTTTCAGAAGACTGTCATCAAGGGGACTTTGCCCTCGGATGCAGGGCAGATATGCATAAACCGCAATGTGGCGAAAAGACTGCATCTTGACATAGGAGACCGTCTGCTTGTCAAATCAGACAGCTTTATAAGGACGGTAAAAGTCTGCGGAATAATCAGGAATTTTTACGGTATTGACGATTTCAAGTCCGACATCTTTTATGCATACTGTTGCCTCACCTTCGAGGATGAAGAGTATATGCAAAACAACAGAGGCAACTCTTTTTCTTTTTCAGATGATGATTCATTTGTCTTGACGGCAACCAGTGTTCTGGATGACATCAAGGACTGGAATCATGCAAAATGCGTCCTTTTTACCCTGCTGTTTTGCCTGAATTTGCTGCTCTTTTGCTTCTCATACGCATTGTATGCGAAGCTGCAGAAGCTTCCGCAATACTACAGGCGTTTGTTTTACCTCGGAGTTGCAGAAAAGACCATCAAGAAAAAACGGGCGCTTGACGCAGCATTCTTTTGTTGCCTGTGTCTCATTGGAATCTGCATATCTGCTTTTACCGCCTCATGGCTGTTGGTTCCGCTCATGCAGACCGCATCGGATATATTCTGTTTCGTGTTCTGTATCTGGGCAAAAAGAAAACGGTAAAGAAAAACGAATAAGGAAGAGAAAATGGAAGTGCTTACGATAAAGAACTCTGATTTGCTTAAGAACGAGGATTCAAGCGTCTTTCTGCGCAACATAAACGTATCCGTGCAATCAGGGGAGATTGTGCTCCTTTCTGGGGTAAACGGTGCGGGAAAATCAACGCTGCTGAAAGCGCTGCTCAACTTTTCCGTGAGTGATGACTCAGAATACGCCAGCTTACAGAATGGCACCATAGAGTTCTGCGGGAACAGCAGGCTCGATGACATAAATACGAAAGTTATTTATATAGACCAAAAGGATGAGCCCGGGAAAGAGTCCCGGACGGCGGAAAGAGTCCTGCTAGACGGGCTTCCCGACAGCATCAGGAACAAGAAGGCATTTCTCCATGCTTGGCTAGACACCTACAAGGCCCTGACGGAGGAGGATATAAAGGGAGCGTACAATACGACAGAGGGAAAGATGGACAAGCCCCTGCTGAAAAAGCGCTTCATGGCTCTGAGCGGGGGACAGCGAAAGTGGGTCTGTCTCTTGCAGGGGCTGGTCAAGAGCGATGTCGAAGGCTATAAAATCGCGATGATAGATGAACCTCTGAACAACCTGGATGCAAAGCATATAATGCAGTTTTCTGATTTGCTCCTGCGAATAAGAGCTTTAAAACCGGAATTCTGTTTCCTTATTGTCTCCCACTGCCATGCTTTTACAAAAATTGCACGGCTCTATACGATTGAGCATAATACGCTGGTATCAAAGGACTACCAGAACCATAATTGCTTTGGTCCGTATGATGCAGACGGTTTTTATCATACAGAGATGAATCCAAAATCTAAATAGCCGATTCAAGGGAAAAGGGGGTATGAATAATGAAGCGCGCTGTTTGTACATTGCTGCTGTGTTTTTTCGCCGTCTGTTTTTCGATTGCAAAAAGCGGGGAGGAGCATGACAATGACCTTCATGAGGTGTTGTTCGGCAAAGGTTACAATGCCCGCACAAGTTCTGTAAGAACCGATAAAGATTACCGCATCCGCTTTACAAAAAGCGATAAAATAGAAAAACTGGATGCAGCATGCTACCTTCTTTTGGATTATAGTGGAAACGATCCAGAAAATGATGGGTTGCCCCCCGAACTTGTCAACGCAGAGGAGATGTTTCGTGAAAAGGAAAAAGGAGCGAAGTGTCTTCGAAAGCTCGGAGTTTTTTACACATTGGAACAAATAAATACTCCGCCAGGACCTGACCATGAAAAGTACACCCATCTTGGCTGGGATGAAAAATGGTATAAGCATGCAGAATGGTATGAGAAAGACCCTGTTAAAGGAGAAAAATATCTCCAGGCATTTAAGATCCGCAGGGATGGCATTATGCTGGAATCCGTTCAGACAAAAATCTTCAATGACGCATCCATAACCCGGAGACAAGCGGAATTGTTTGCCAAATTATGTTATTATGTCCATATAGTAGGAGACCATGAGAATAATTCAATCAGGACTGCGAAAAATCTGATGATGCTCGTTCAGCGGCCCTATGAGAAAAAGCAAAGAACGGTTATTGACGAACTAATCAGCATCTGCACGGAGTTATTTATGTTCCAGGAGGACACCTCTCTTCTCGTTGGAAGATTGAGAAGTGTACGGGATAAAAAAATGATAGCCGATGACTCTGAAGAGTTCGGAAAGGCGCAAATCCGAAAAATCGCAGAAAATGTATTGGAGATATTAAAGCAAAATGTTCCGGATTTGCTGCGGAACTGGGAACCTTTTGTAGAGAACTTCTACGAAAAAGATTATTATCAGGATCAGGAGGATTTGCTTGCATCATAGCATTTCACATACGCACGAGCTGACGGCACAGGAGCGGGGATCGTTTTACTTCTGCCCCATGAGTCCGCCTCCGTTGCCCTTGCCGGGCGGGGCATAAATCGATATATTTATCTGGCATTTGTTTTTGTGTGCTATAAGAAGCTGTAGGAGAATCTGGCTATGTTGTATTGTGCAAAATGCGGGAAGGAATGTGAATCCGGCACGGCATGCCCTGAGTGCGGCGGGAAGCTGCTCGTCCTGGATGAGTATATCGCGGATTTGACAAGCCGTGCCGAACAGGGAGAAGTGGATGCACAGTACCTTCTTGGGGGAATGTACTACTATGGCGACGGCGTAAAGCAGGACTATGAGGAAGCCGAAAAATGGTACCGGAAAGCCGCCGAACAGGGGAATGCCCAGGCACAGTTCTGGCTTGGAAGGATGTACGAAAAAGGCGAGGGCGTAAAACAGGACTATGCGGAAGCCGCAAAGTGGTGCAGAAAAGCCGCTGAGCAGGGAGATGCGCACGCGCAACTTTGGCTTTGGGTGATGTACAAAAAAGGTGAGGGCGTAAAACAGGACTATGCGGAAGCCGAAAAATGGTACCGGAAAGCCGCTGAGCAGGGAGATGGGTGTCGAAAGCTTGGGTTTATGTACTACTTCGGCAAGGACGTAGAGAAAGATTATGCGGAAGCCGCAAAGTGGTACCGGAAAGCTGCCGAGCAGGGAAATGCGGATGCACAGGACTGGCTTGGCTATATGTACTATTATGGCAGAGGGGTAGAGCGGGGCGATGGGGAAGCTGCAAAATGGTACCGGAAAGCTGCCGAGCAGGGAGAGGCACAAGCACAGGGATGGCTTGGCTATATGTACTACGAAGGTGAGGGCGTAACGAAAGACTTTGCAGAAGCCGCAAAGTGGTACCGAAAGGCTGCCGAGCAGGGATATATGTATGCACAGGACTGGCTTGGCTATATGTACTACTATGGCGATGGCGTAAAGCAGGATTATGAGGAAGCAAAAAAATGGTTCATGAAGGCTGCCGAGCAGGGAGATGAGGATGCGCAGAAGTTCCTCGGTGATATGTATGAGGGCGGCAAAGGCGTTGAAAAGAATCAGCGGAAGGCCCGTGAGTATCGCAGGCTTGCCAACGCGCACGGCCTTGCCCGGGCACAGTCAGACCCCAGCATGATGCGCTTCAACTGGGGCGGGAGACATGATGCCAAGGCCGCCGAGGAGTGGTTCATGAGCCAGATGGCGAGCTCCTTGCCGCTGAGGCCGTAGTCTCCCTACCCTCTTCTCCGCCTTACTTTCCGTGCGACGGATGAGAGGATTTCGTCTTTCGTGACGAGCAGCATCACGAGTCCCAGGCCGCCAAAGAGGAGGGCTGTCAGGCAGAGCGGCAGTCCGTGCGAGAAGAGGCGGCCCTTTCCCGCAAACAAGGCAAGCAGCCGGTCCCTGAGCAGCCAGACCGGAACGACTGCAATACCGGACATGACGGCAAGCTTGAGCATGTAAAAGAGGGACGAGCGCACGACGGTTGCCACATCTATGACCGGGTTTTTCCGCAGGAAGATGAAGAGGAAGACCATGTTGACCAGGCTCGCCACGGTCAGGGCAAGCGCAATGCCCGCCCCGCCAAAACGCCGGGAAAGCAGGAACGCCAGCAGCATATTGACGGCAAAGTTAATGAGCCCTGCGACCGTCGGGCTTTTCGTGTCCTGCTGTGCATAGAAGGCGGGGGCTACGACGCGGTTCACCGCAATGAACAGCAGGCCCGCAATGTGGAAGCTGAAGACTTCCTGCGTCATGCGGATGGACTCGGCGTCAAAGCGGCCGCTCTTGAATACGAGCGTGATGATGCTCTCTTTCATTACCAACGAGAAAAAAGTAATGGGAATTGCGATGAGCGCAATGATTTTGACGGCGAGGGTCAGCATGCTGCAGAAGGAGTCCCACTGTTTTTTCTGGGCGAATCCCGTCAGGTCCGGCAGAATCAGGGTGCTGACGGTCACGGCGCAGATGCCGAGGATGAGCTCCTGCAGGCGGAGCGAATACTGGATGGAAGAATAGACCCCCTCCCCCGCCCGCGTCGCAAGGGCGGAAGAAACAATATCGTTGAGCTGGTAGGCAGCCATGCCGATGACGGTTGGCCCGACGAGGCGGAGGACCGTCCGGGTGCCGGGGTTGGAAAAGGCCTTCCCCAGCGGGATGAACGAAAGCCGCCAGCCGCAGCGGAACACGAAGGGCAGCTGAAAGGCTGCCTGTACCGAACCGCCGGCAATGACACCGACCGCCATCGCACGGGCGGGATTTGCCATCCGTGGGGCAAGCAGGTAGGTCAGGGCGATGACAATCGCGTTGAACAGGATGGGCGTAAAGCCCGACGGCGAAAAGAGCTTGTGTCCGTTCAGAATGCCCTGAAAGAGGGCGGCAACCGAAATGACGACAAGGTAGGGAAACATAATGCGGGTCAGCACGATGGACTCGCGCAAAGCCCCCGCACTTTCGTCAGGGAAAAAAATCCGCAGTATGAGGGGGGTAAAGATCATTCCGACGCTTACCAGGGATGCCGTCAAAAAGCTGACGAGCGTAAAGGTCGCATTGATGAACTCCTGTGTCGCTGCCCGGCCCTGAGCAGCGGCCTGTTCTGCCCCGGCAGCTTCCCCCTGCCCGTCCGCCTCTTCCTGAACGACGAGGTACTTTTTAAACGTCGGTATGAAGGCGACCGAAACGGAGTTTTCCGCGAAGAGGCGGCGGCAGAAGTTGGGAACCTGAAAGGCAATGCCGAACGCATCCCCCAGGGCTGACGTACCGAGGAACTTCGCCTTGGTCATTTCGCGCACAAGGCCGAGGATTCTGGAGCAGAGCGTCAGAAAAGAAAGGGAAAGTCCCTTTGTGAGCAATGATCTTCCTGCAGCAGCGGACTTTGTTTTTGACATACCCATACGATAATGGAAAGGTCATTTACTTTCAAGTGCTCTTGCCAGCCCGAAGCGATTTCAGTATAATGCTCTTTCACCGGGGTGGCGGACTACTCTTCCGCCTGAGATTATACCCGCAGAACCTGATCCGGTTAGTACCGGCGGAG
>CAMJZA010000093.1 GCA_946410085.1 uncultured Treponema sp.
GCCTTCTGGCTCTCCTCAAGCTCCTGCGCGAACTTCTGCTGCCTTTTTGTCTGTATGTACGAGTACACGCCGGCCCCCACTGCTCCGAGGACTCCCACGACTCCCATCACTATTGCGGCAGTCGTCACACCCTCAGGGATGCGGCGCATGAAAACTATGTCATCATCGGAAAGCGGGGTGTCGGGCGTTATCCTCTCGCCTGAGCGGAGGAGCACGTATTCCCTGAAGTCATAGCCGGAAAGGCTCCCGCGCACCGTGTCCTGAGCGTAGAAAGCGTCGTGCTCGCTTCCGATTCCTGTGTATACGTTAATCAATGCCATAAATGCCCCTTATGTTGTAAGCCCCAAGCGGGGAGACTGTCACGCCCCTGTTCCGGGTTGCGTGTATGAAATTCTGGCGGTCAAGGCAGACCCCTATGTGGAGCCGCCCGCCCTCGACTATCTCGACAAGCGCTCCGCGTCCGAAGCTCTGTATCCTGTGCACCCCGAGCGTGGGAGCGCAGGAGCGGCACAGCTGGGGGTCGTTCCAGTCGTATGCGACGTCGCGGAGTGTCTTTCCCATGCGGCGCTCGACCTCCATTGCAAGCCCGTAGCAGTCGTATGCGTCCGGCCCGCGTCCGTGGTCCCTGTACGGGAGTCCTAGAAGGTCTCCTATCTCAATCCGCCTCTGTCTCCTCGGAATCATGCGTTCCCCCTGTTGTTGTCCTGGTCGAACATGTACGGCGGGAACACCATGTCCAGCCTGTCGTCGTTGGAGAACGTGAACGTTATCTGCATTCCGTTCGTTATGCTCGCCGTGCCGTAGCGGTGGTGCCAGCAGGCTATCGGGCTCACGTCTCCGCTGTCCTCTAGGATTCCCGTCACCTCGCACTGCAGGCGCTGGTCCCCCTCCAGTATGAACTGCGTGAGCGGGTTGCCCAGCGCGCTTATGGCCAGCTCGCCGCCCGTCAGCTTTCCGCCTGATGTCTTGGGGCGCGAGTACGTGAAGTTTGACGCGGTGTAGACCGTGCCCTGGTACTCTACGTCCTCAGGGTTGTTGACAAGGTAAAGGTCGCCTGTCTGCGGGCTTGAGAAATGCACCAGGAACGGAAGCGAATACGTCCCGCCCTGCGAGAGCCTGCGGTAAATCTCCTCTGGTGTCATGCGGGCACCTCCTCGAACGTGAGCGACACGTCTTTGTAGTAGACTGTGGCGGAAAGCTCAGGCACACCGGCGAAGCGGTAGTATGCCGTGCCGCCTGTGCAGGACAGGTCCGGGAATGCGAACACGCCGGCCGTGCCGCGCAATGTGTTGCGGTACCAGCTGTCAAAGGTCTCGAACTCCTCCTTTGTCATGTGAAGAGACGCCTCGTAGCGGCGCGGAGTCCACGTGCCCTTTGCGTATGCAAGGACTATGCCGGAGTCGCTCTCCGTCCTTATGGTGTTGTCCTGGTAAACCTGCTTGAGTCCGTAGATTTTCTTGTTCACGCCCGTGGGCCACTGGTACACTGTCATAATATAGTCACTCCTTTCTGAGATACGCTGTATCCTGCCATGCCTGCGTCGTAGGCTCCGCGCGCCATGCCCTGGTTGATGTGTGCGTCGATTATGTCGAGCACAAGCCCTTCATGCGTGCGCCTTGTGCTTACGTCCGCGCGCCCGCCCATGTAGTTGTTCACGGCCACGTTCCATCCGCCAGTTCCGAGACCGCCGGAGATTGTCCGCCAGAGGTCGGCCTGCTGGGCGCGGGTGAGTATCATCTCCCCGGAGTTGACGTTGGCGGCAACCCTGTCGCCGCTCCAGCTGTTTCCGGGGACGATTCCTCCGCTTGCGAACGAAGGGGCCTGCGGTTTCTGCGCCATCGCGGTTCCGAGCTGCGCGGCTCCCATGGCTCCGACAAGGGATGCCATGGCGATGTTCACGAGCGGGTTTCCGGGCTGTGTCATTGCGGACATGACGGCCTGAGCGGTGTCTATGGTAATCTGGGCTATCTGCGCGCCCCACTGCCAGAGCCGGAGGCGGTATTCCTCTTCCGCCGCCTTCTTCTTTATCTCCTTTGACTTTTCCTCATATTCCGTCTCGGAGACGAGCCCCTGCTCGTATTCGTTCTCCACCTGCTTGAGGCGCGCCTTGCTCTCTGCCTGGCTTGCCTCAAGGGCGGCGTCGGTGAGGGTGCTCACAATCTCGCTGAACTTAGCGGCGAACTCCTGGGCTCTGGCAAGACGGTCCTGCCAGAGCTTGATTTCATCCTGCCGGGCTTTTTCCCTGGCTTCCTGCTCCTCAAGGGCCTGCTGGTCTTTTATCTGCAAGAGCATTTTATTTTCCGCATCATGGTACTTCATCCTGAGCTCGGCTTTCTGCTCCTCGGACAAGCCCTCCATTTTTATGACCTCTTCAAAATGCTTCCTGAGCAGCTCAAGGCGCTCCTGCAGGATCTGGGAAAGCTTCCTGTTGGGGTCGTCGGGCGTGAGTATGCCCATGATCTGGTCGTTGAGTTCGCGGAGCTTCTGCTCGTCTTCCTTGGAGAGTTTCGCTTTGCCGGAATCCTCGCTGCCATATTTTTCCGCAAAGGTTTCCCGCAGTTTCTTTATCTTCTCAACTTTGGCATCTCCCCATGTTTTGTCATAAAGCTCCCCCATTGTCTTCTGTGCGGCCAGAAGCTCCCTCTCGGCTGTCTCTATCTTTTTCATGTCATAGATTTTGTCTATCTCTGCCGCCTCAATCTCAGGATGAAGCTGCTTGTAGAGGGCTCTTTCCGATTCCAGAGCCGTGAGGACATTTTCGTAATTGTCCTTGGCATCCTTGACCATCTTCTCGTTGGCTTTTTTCCGCTCCGCCTCCATGGCCCGTTCGGCCGCGCTTGCCGCAGCGGATTCGTCATCCAGCGCAAACTGCTCGGCCAGCTGCTGCCGTGTCAAGGCGGCGTTGTATACCTGATTAAGCCGTCCCACCTTTTCTTGGGCTTCTTGCCTCTTCCCCCTCCAATACTCCAGCTGATGTTCGATGTCCCCCTGAAACTCGGCTGAAATGTCATAGCCCAGATCCGCCAATTCTCTCACGGCTTCATCATATTCCCGATCTATCCGGCCTCGTTCTGCCGCAGGGGCATTAGCAGGGACTCTCGTGTTGGCGGCATTGACTGCCCTATCATAAGCATCTTTTACCTTTTGGTAGTGGGTTTCCTTAGCCTGGTATTCAATCTGCTTGTCCTGCATGGCATACATGGCATCCATAGCTTCCGTAGGGTCATCAGTTCCGTTTTGTATAATATCCTGGGCGTTTTTCTCCTGCTGCGCCGCCTGCCTTGCCTTGACAATTACGCCGGTAAGGCTTGAGAGGATTCCTGCCAATCCTCTCTGAATCGGTCCTATGAGATTTTCCATCCAACCGCCCAGAATTTCCTTGACATCCCCCCAGGCGTTCTTGAGCTGCTGGGCGGCCCCGGTTGCCTTGGCGGTTTCCGACGCTATACCCTTGTACTGCTGTGCGACCAGCTTGACGGCCTCGCCGTTCTTGAGCTGCTCCTGGGTGAGTTCCTTCACTCCCTTGACGTTCTTGGACAAGGTGCCGGCAGAGCCCTGGTAAGTTTCGTTGAGAACCTTGACGGCTGCCCCCAAATCCATTGTTCCGCTTGCGGCCACGTCAATGGCTGCGCTCATAACGTCCATGATTTCCTTTTCGGTGCGTCCTGCTGTTGCAAGCTCACCCATGTACGGAAGCAGCTGCTCGTCTCCGTAGATGCTTATGGACTGGAGTTCCCCCGCGTATTTCTTGAGGTTTTCCACCGACGTGCGGCTGAGGTAGGGGTTGTTCCTTGCGGATGCCTCAAGCTGAACCTCTGCCTTTGCCTGGACCTTGTAGGTGGCGGTGAGGTCGTTGACGACGGCCGCGGCAGCTTTTGCTGCAGCGGAGAATTTGCCTAACGATGTGGTTATGTTATTAAAATGATAGGATAGATTCCCGATATTGGATTTACTTATTTTGTTTGAAAAACCTTCTACCGATTTATCAAGTTTACTGAGTAATGAAGATGTCCCTTCATCCTTACCTTTTATAGTAATGACAGCTTCTTTGCCCTTCATAAATACTCCTTATATGCCTATATAGTCATTTTTCCTTTACAAATTAAAAATCCAGCGTTATAATGATAATCAGAAGGAGGCTCGCTTATGGAACCGTTGATTATATTCATCATCACAATGTTCATTTTTATCAGTTTCAAGAAAGATGCCGACCGGGAGTCTCTATACAAAAAAAATCATCCAAACATGGAAGATAATGAAATGGAAAAGGAAGAGGACGATATTCCCGTGAGTCTAAAACATCCAAACTCTTCTTTTTTATTCGACTAATAAGAATTTTTATTTTTAGAATAAACAAAAAAGCCGCCTGTACGGTCTGCACGGGGCGGCTTTTCTTTTATGCGAACGATGCGTTGAAGGAAATTTCGGCGGCCTCTTCCTCTGCCGTGGGGACAAGGCCATCGAGCGTCCATGCGTCGCGCATTTTCCTCCTTGCCTCGTCATACGTGGACTTGTCGTTCTCGTCGTAGGTGCGGGCCTCCATCACGTCGTTCAGCTTGGTGCCCTTGAGGCTTGAGCAGAGCGCGAGAAACTTGTGCCAGTGCAGCTTAGTGCCGTCACTGTCCAGCCCGTTGACAAGATCTATGCCGTAGCACTGCATGAAGGCGGCATAGAGCATGTCGGAGTCAACGGCATAGTCTAGCACGGGCACTTTGTCCCTGATCCCGCCGCTGTCGCGCGGAAGAGGATTCTCCGGACGCGAGAATGCCGCAAGCGCACGGAGCGCCTCCTCCTTGTCCTCCGGGATTTCCCCCTCGAAAAGGAAGTCGAACGTTCTCTTTTCCGGCGGGAGCCTGAATTCATTCAGGAAGCAGAGCCAGTGCTTGAACCATGTCTTTATTTTGTACTGCCTGCCGCCCGCCGTAATGGAGGACGGCAGCACTGCCTTTGTGAGGTCAATCATTCGGTTACCGTTACGGTGCAGGTCTGTGTCGCGGTGGCGGTCTGTCCGTCCTTTGTGTTGGTTGCGGTGACTGCAATCACGTACTCGCCCGCGGTGTCGGTGTCAACGGTGAAGCTTGCGGATGTCGCTGCTTCCGCAACGCCGTCAACCGTCCATGAGTAGGAGACTGGCCCTCCGTCGCTCACAGTCGCGCTTCCGTCAAGCACAAGCTCTCCGTTCACTGCTACTGTCTCGGTTGCGTCCCACTGGGTGGAGAATGCAGGTGTTGCCGGTGATACCGGGGTCGGTGCCGGATCCGGAGAAGCCGGAGTGAATGGGTCGACCCATGACTCTTCGGCGGACTCCTCCCTTACGAATACGGGCGCCTTGGATTCCCCGGACGGGTATGCGTAGCCGTGCTCGATTTTTCCGCCGAAGTTGATGTCCATCGTGATGGTGCTGTCCACGGCGTTGAGGCTTGAGACGGAGAGTGTCGCCTCGTTCTTCCATGCCTTGTAGACGGTCGCGTCGGCTCCTCCGACTTCCCTTGTCTCGGACTCCTGCATGAACACGATGAGCACCTCGCACTTTGCGTCGGATCCGGTCTTGAGGCTGTAGAACTTGTCCCAGGCGAACGCGTAGTCCTCCTCTCCCTTGTACATGGTGAGCACCTGGTTGAGGCTCGGCTTGTAGCGGAGGATTTCGGTCGTTGGATTCTGGTCCACGATGTAGTCGTAGTCCTGGGTCTCAGGGTTGAGGGAAAGCTCAAGCGCCGTTGACTTCTTGATGCGCACCCATTCCGGCTGGGCTGTCGTCCCCTTGTTGAGGAAGAGCGCGATGTGGTATTTCTTGACCATTCCTGTCATAGAAAAAATCTCCTGTTGGTTTGTGCTGTTTATATCATGCCCGGAATCAGAGGAAGTCATCCTCGTCGTCAAACGGGTCATGCCCTCCGGCAACGGATCCGCCCGCCGTTACGAGCAGCGACGTCTCCGCGGCCGTCATCTGTTTCTCAGTTGTTCCGGCATCGGGAAAGTACTCGGTCTTTCCCAGGGCCACGTTGCGGACCTCTCCGCCGAGGCTCCAGCCTCCGCGCATGATGTCCTGGAACGCGAGCGCATAGCGGCACATCTGCCTTACGAGGACGTCGTACTGCCGCCCCCTGCAGATGAAGCCTACGGTGAAGGACTGCTCCTTCTCTCCGTCTGCTATGGTTCCGCCGCCCTCTTCCTCGTTTTCGGGTGTTATTGCGCACAGTACCTTCTGCTCGTAGCGCGTCAGGTCTGCGACCCCGAAAACAATCCTGTCCGGCATCGGAAGCGGAGTGTCCTCCGTCGCGAGCCTTTCAAGCTCCGCCGGAAGGTGTCCCTCGATGTACTTCCTGAGCGCGTTGTAGGTCTTCTCCATGCCCTATTCCCCCCAGAACTTTGCGAGTTCCCTGTCGATCATCTTCTGCACCTCGTCCATGTAGCCGCCGTTTTCTGCGAAGCTCTCGCCCTGCCGCACGAAATTCCTTGCGGGAATGTGGACGGTCCTCGGACGGGCGAAGTAGCCGCGCCCCTTTACGGAAAGCCATGTCCTTCCTGGACGGACGGAGATGTCGTTTCCGTAGCTCAGCGTGGCAATCTTTGCGAGCACAAGGTGGTTCCCGCTCGCCGTCCTGGGGAATACGCTTGCGGACGAGCCGTCCTTCTTTACCTTGTAGCGGTATGCCCTGGAAAGCTCTCCGGTCTGCCTTTTCGTGGTCTGCCTGATTGCGGTCTTGAGCGCCTTGACCGTTGTCCGGGCGGCGATTCCCATTGTCTGCCGGCTTATGCTTTTGAGGCTTTTTGCGGTCGCGCTGAGCGCGGCCTGGACCTCTGAGATGTCGACCGAGATGCTGATTCCGTCAGACATTGTAGACCCTCCACTCGTTTATCTCCTCAAGGAAGCGGTCCTCCTTGAAGTTGTTGAAGACCCTTGTGCCTGTGTCGGCGTAGGACGTGCTTGAGACGGCGAGGTTTCCTCCCGCGCTCTCCCAGTAGAGTGTCGCAAGCTGAAGCGCGCATGTCACTATCTTGAGCGGCACCGGGTCGTACCCTGCGGCGAATTCAACCTCAACCCTCTGGTCGGTGGAGAAAATCTCAAGCTGGCCGTTCGGAAGCCTTCTTGAGAGGTAGTTCTTCCGCCACTCCCAGCCGTCCGGCTCCTGGACAGTACCGTTTATTGTCACCGAGGAGATTTCCGCGGCCGGAGCAGGAAGCACGAGCGTCGCGGTTCCGTCTCCCCATACGGTCACGGTGCGCTGCTCGCGCTCCGGGCTGTAGCGGAGGTACTTTGCGATTGTCTCCTCCGCAGCCTGGATGTAGCGGGCGGGCATGGTGGCTGTTTCATCGGGGACCTTCCCTGCGAACTCGTAGAGCATTTCAGGCGTTACGTATGCCATTCTTCCCCCCTAAAGGGTCTCACTCTGCCTTGCAGAGCTCTGCCTTGCAGAGCCCTGCCTTTTCCCATTCGGCGAAGCTTGCCTCCGGGATTTCGTAAGTCCTGCCCCTTGCGAACTTTCCCATTGAGGAAAAAGTGTCTTCCGCAAAAACGGCCTTTACGGTCTTTGTGGCCGTCACCTTTGTTTCCTGGAATTTTGTCTCCGGCACTGCCGCCGGATTCTTTGTTTCCTGCTTCTTCTCTTTTTCTGACAATTTCAGTTACCTCCATCGGGTGTTAAGGGAGGGGCAGCAGTGCCCCTCCCCGTGTGTCATGCAAGCTTGAGGCGTGCGAAGGCTTCCTCAAGTGTCGGCATACCGTCCGCAAACGCGGTGGCAAGGTAGCCTACCTGTCCCTGCTCGGCGTACTTTTCGACAAGTACCTGGATGCCGATCTGGTCGACCATTGTCATCCAGTAGTGTGAGAAGTCGCCGAAGAGCGCGACATAAAGGCCTGTTGTCTTTGTGTGCGGTGCAAAGGAGCTTTCAACCACCTCGGAGCCGTAGAGGGTGTCCGGGTCGCCTGCCGTGAGTCCTGAGCGCCAGAGGTACTGGTCGTTCTTGTCCTTGAGCAGGAGCACGTCGGTGATGATGTCCGGGTGAGCGAGCCATACGCCCTTTGAGCGGTACTGCTGCTTGACGGCGCGCTTGGTCTTGATGATGTCGTCGGCTGCGATTGCGGTCGCGCTTGCCGCAGTGACGTCGCGTCCTGTGCTGATGCCGCTTGCGCTTGCGGTGAATACTCCGAGCGGTTCGCCGCTTCCTGAGCCGCCGATGATTCCGGCTTCAAGAGCCTGGTTCATCTTTGTGGAGAGCTTGTTTGCGACAAGGGTGCTGATGTCGAAGGCGCTTGTCTTGAGGAGCTTCTTTGTCACAGTGACAAGCTTGATGAGCTGGTTTGCGCCGAGCTCCCTCTTTCCGAACGCCCATGAGCTGTCAGGCGAGACGCTTACCGGTTTCTCGGTTGTCCATGCGGCGTCGCTCGCGTCGGTTGCCTCGTAGGGGACGCCGATTGATGCGACCTGGTTCAGGTGGATCATGTTGACGCGGGGAAGAATCTTAACCTCTTCCTGTGCGTTGGCGATGATCTGCTTGACGAACTCCTGGGGAGCAAGTGCGCCTGCGGTGGTGACGCTTGACACGGGGTCAACGTAGAGGGTGCGCTCCTCCATTGCCGCGCTCAGGCGGCCTGTGCGGAGGTAGGAGCGGAACTCCTCCATGTCGCTCTTGCCTGCATCGCGCTGGTCGGTTCCCGGAACGGGGACTTTTGCGGCGAAACCGCCGATTTCCGCGTCGCGCTTTTCCGCTGCGATGAGTGCAGCAAGCGCGCGGACGTCCTCCGCCATGCCGTTGTATTTGGATGTCTCCTCTGCGGTGAACGAGCGGACTTCGCCCTTCTCGTCCTTGCAGCTGTCATTCAGGGCACGCATCTCAGTGATGAGGTGCTCCCTCTGGTCAATCTTTTCCTGAAGCGTAAGGTTCTCGAACTTCATAGTGTCTTTTCTCCTTTACAATGTTTCGTTCTCGGCAAGAAGAATCTCAATTTCACGTGCCCTTGAATCAAAAGTGGATTGCTCCGGCTTTCCGCAAGTGGATGCCTCCGGCTTGCCATCCTTCGCCTGCACGGGATCGGGTTCTCTGGGAAGGAGGGCCGTGAATGCGCTGACTGCGCTGCGCACGGTCTCAAGTTCCTCCCCCTCGCATATATAGTCATTTTTGCCTGCTGATTTTGAGAGCACAGCCGCGAGCTTTTCCAGGCTTATGCCGGATTTCTCGAAGAGCGCCCTTGTGCTCGACTCGCTGTCGCTTTCCGGGTATGCCGGGAAGGCTACTCCCACGCTGACCTCAAGCATGTTCACCTCAAGGAGCTCGCGGAGGACGGGTTCCTTGCCCTGTCCCCTGGTCCATGAGTCCTTTATGACGTAGAAGCCGAAGCTCACTCCGGGCGCGTCGCGGCGGCTCACGGTCTCGAACACGTCGCTTGCCCATGAGGTTGCAGGGAGTGTGCAGTCAAAGTGGAGTCCGTCGGCCTCGTCCTTGAAGTCAAGGGTTCCGGCTGAGCGCCTGCCCAGAACGTACTGGGTGTTGTGCGCCCAGAGGCAGCGTGCGTCCCCTTCCCTGAGGGTCTTGGTGAAGGCTCCCTTGCGGATTACCTCACGGAAGCCTCCCAGGTCTTCCGACATGCTGTCGTAGGGAATGATGCCGGAGATGTGGTTCTTGCCGCCCTCCTCCCTGACCTCAAGGGATGAGGTTTTTATGTTCCTTGTGATGAGCTCTCTTTTCATTCAGCCCTCCTATTCTTTCCTTGCGAAAAGAGCGGGGAGAAGCCCCGTAACAAGGACCACAAGCCCTATCACGGCGGTTATGACGCTCTGAATCACGCTGTCCGCTATGCCTGCCCACACGAGCAGTATCGTGCCAACTGAGACGGCTGCAAGGGCAACCCACAGCTTCCAGTCTTTCTTCTCCGTGCCCTTCACGATTGAAACCACGCATGTGGCAAGGCCCACGGCACAGGCGGCAAGCTCTATCCACTTGGCGGCGGCTATGCCCGTGAAGGCCCCTATGGCCGCGCCTGCGATGACGAGGGCAAGCCCTATGTAAATGAAAATCTTCTTCATTCGCTTATCTCCTTGCATATATAGTCATTTTTGTTTTTCACCGCCCGATGAATTTGTCAAAAATGATGTTCAGATCTATTGTCCCGGCACCGAGGCCGTAGACTGTCGCCCATACGGCACAAATCTCCCCGACGGAGGCTCCGGGCATGACTCCCAGCCACTTGAGCACGGAACAGGCCACAAGCCCTGCCACGGAAAAGACCTTGACGATTTTGGAGAGGGTCTTGGCCTTGAGCCTGGACTCCCCTTCCTTTTCCTCTTTTTCTGCCTCTCCGCTCATTCCGACACCCTGCAAACCCTTGTGCTGACCAGCCTGCCGTTTTCAACCGTCCGGCTGTTCCGTATGGGGTGGAAATTCTCCCTCTCGAAGTGCCCGTAAAGGACCCCGGTCGCACTGCTTTCGTAGCGGCTTATGACGTATACGCCCCTGGCAGAGCCCCGCAATGCCATTGCAGGCTCTTCCTTGGTCACGGTCCATTTCTTCCCCGTCATGCTCTCAAGG
>CAMJZA010000094.1 GCA_946410085.1 uncultured Treponema sp.
AAAAAGCTGATTGCCTGCGGCTGCTTGCCGCAACGTGAGAATGATATTAGCACCCTACACTCTTTTTGTCAAGCCTCCGACCCCCCTTTTTCACGTTTTTTTCTCTTTTTTTTCCGTTTTTTTTCCCGCGGCATGCCACAGGCGGAAGCGGGGCAGATTTTTGCCTCATGACACTATGCTGGCAGCACGGGGCTTACTGTTTGCGCCTGATAATCTTGCAGTTCGCTGGGAAAGATTCATGAGAAGCGTATAATCCGGGGAAGCTATCGTGGACATACCGGACAGAATGGGGAAGCTCCATGCTCTCAAGGCTAATACATCCAGAGAAAGCAGAGTCTGCTATGCTCTTGACGGAATCAGGGATCTCCGCGCTCGTAAGGCTGCTGCATCCATAAAAAGTACTGCTTTCTATTTTCTTGACAGAATTGGAAATCACTATGCTCTCAAGGCTGCTGCAATTCTTGAAAGCAGAGCTTCCTATTTTCTTGACAGAATTGGGAATCACTATGCTCTTAAGGCTGTTGCATCCAGAGAAAACATCAGTTCCTATTTCTGTGACTGAATCGGGTATCTCCACACTCGTAAGGCCGCTGCATCCTTGGAAAGTACCCCATTCTATCATCTTGATTGAATTGGGAATCATTACACGCTTAAGACTGCTGCATCCTTGGAAAGCAACGCATCCTATTTCCGTGACTGAATCGGGTATCTCCACACTCTCAAGGCTGCTGCAATCCTCAAAAGCACTCCATCCTATGTTCGTGACTGAATCGGGTATCACCACGCTCTCAAGGCTGCTACATCCTTGGAAAGCATACTGTCCTATTTCCGTGATGCAATCAGGTATCACAATCTGTGTCAGTGATGTATATGCCAATCCTGTCAGTTTAATGCTATTACCTTCACTGATAAACTTGAATGCATGTAAATCAGTCGCCTGCCGCCGGGCCTTCAGCCGGGGCTCCTCAGGGACATCCTCTGGGACGGCCTCTTCCTGGACGGCTTCCTTTTCGGCATAGAGGGGCTGCAGCAGCTCATAGAGCGCACGGAAGCGCTCCTTTGTCTCCTCTCCGGCTTCCGTGCCCGCCAGATACTGCTCCACATACTGCCGGCTCTCATCAACCCGCTCGGTCCCGTCCTGCTTTTTCCCGCAGGCGGGGCAGTACGTGCTGCCTCCGGGTATCTGCGCCTTGCAGTCGGGGCACGCCTTGAGTTCCGGGCGTTCCACGCCCTTTTTGCCGAAAACGATGTCCAGTTCGTCCTTTACGTACTGCTCATCATGTATAAGGTCGGGATTCACGATGTACTCCGGCTTCAGACTGACCTCATCGGAGCTTTCCTGCCTGAACGCACGGAAGCTCTCGTCCATGACTTTATAGTCACTCATCAGCCCGCAGAAACGGACCGTGAAGTCGTCATTGCACTTTGTCGCAATCCGCTCCCAGAAATTCTGCGCCCACGCGGATATTTCCTGCTCGGCTCCCACATACTCCTTTACCTCGCTTTCCGGCAGCATTTTTCCGTTCACCAGAATGTGCGTTTCGTTGCTATAGGGATTGTACTTCAGCTCTACGTCTGTCATTCCTGTAACTCCTTTTGACGTGTCATAACTGACCTTTTTATGGCTCTGCCTGCCCGGTACACGGGGTGTTCAGAGCAGTGACTTCAGATAGTCTTCGAATGATGCGGCAATCCGCTTCTTCTCTCCCGCATGGAACGAATACACGGTGCCTGTCGCATCCTGCAGCGTCAGCAGGCCGTCTATCCCGTTGTTCTCAAGGAGGATGCAGTCTTTCGGGAACTGCCCACCGAGGCTCCGCTCCTTCTCCGTCGCAGACACGACGTTCAGATAGCCGTCCGCACCGAGTCCGGTAAACTCATGGGAAGCAAACGAGAGGAGCCCGTAGGTCGCCAGGTAAGTCCTGTACTCAGGCGAAAAAGAAAGCCCCAGCTTCTGCTCCGCCATCTTGATGTCAGCCTCTGAAGCTCCCTTCAGATGATACACCTTGTACTTCGCATTCAACGCATCGATTACTGTTTTCATCATAACTCCTATTCATCCTCTTATTCATTTTCTGCCCGCGCCTTCCAATGATTCGCCCGTTCGTCATTGAAAGAAACCCGGTCAATCTCAGACTCTTTTTTCGTATCATGCAGGATCGAATAATTATCTTTTCCCCTGTGCTGATCCTGTGTCAGCTCCGCAAGGGGAGAATCATTATGCTGCCCTATATGATGCAGCTCCATCGGATTCCCGTTTTTATCCAGCGGCGCAAGCCCCTGCTCCATGCGCTCCTTGTTCGTCCGGCCGAAGGCATCTTTTTGCTCCATATCGATATTCGGACTGACCAGGCACTTCCGGCCGTCAATTTCTTTTTCGTCAAGGCCGGCATCCTTGTAGACACGATACTCGTCCATTGATTTCATAGTATCAACCACTTCATTGGACCAGTGCGTCTCTTTTTTTATCGTATCCTTCTCTTCCTGGGTCAACTCCCTTTGCCTCTGTCCGTCATCCTTCTCTACCCGCGCGTCGGGGTCAAAGGGGCGTTTTTCTTCCGCAGAGCTTTCGGGTGCCTCAAGTTTTTCCGCCCGCGCGTCGGGATCAAAAGGACGTTTTTCTTCCGCAATGGTTTTAGGAAGCTCAAGCTTTTCCACCCGTGCATCAGGATTAAAAGCGGACTTTGCTTCGCCGGTCTTTTTTGCGAGCTCGCTCGCCCTGGACAGTCCCTCCATCATTTTCTGCCTCCTTCGTTCGTCCAGCGTTCGAGCTGGTCAGTTTTGCCAAGCTCGTTGTACAGGTAGTCGCTGATGACGCACTGGCGGATGTCGCGCAGCAAATCCTCCTCAATGTCCTGCTGAACCAGCATGCGGACTGCAGCATCAACGTCATCCGTCCATTGCACCGTATCGGACGTCCGTGCGAACGACAAGACAAATGCGGAGCGGACTTCCGGGAACAGCTCCGCAATGACGGGGGCAAGCTTCGTAAAGCGGGGGGAAGCCGGCGTTTCCTTCGCAAGCTTTAAGACCATGACCCTGGTGGAAGCCCGCAGGCCGAACGCATCCAGTGTCATCCTCACATCCGAAAGCTTTGCCTCCCTGCCGGCGGCAATTCCCCTGCACAGCAGCCTGGCAATCTCAAGCCGTCCGGAACCGGCATCCGGCTTTGGGGGAACTCCGGGCTTTTTGAAAGTGTACAGTTTCCCGGCGTTCTTAGGCGGCTCAACCTTGCACAGCACCGACTGAACCCACTCGTTCTGGTAAACGGCGGCAACACCGCACGGCAGCTTCGCAAGCTCGGTTATCTGCTCGTCGTTCAGGTTCGCGGCTTTTCCCACGAGCTCGCGGTCGTTCAGGTCTGGCAGCCGCATGATGATCTTCGTGTTCGTGTTGCGGATGACCGACAGGTCCAGCAGTCCCGGTGCCTGGTCGGCAATGATGAAGCCTTCCCCGTAGGTGCGCATCTCGGCGATGGAGTTGGAGAGCATCTCGACGGACTTGCCCAGCAGGTTGCCGGAATCCTGCGGTTGTTCCGTGGAAGTGCGCTTGAGCAGATTGTGCGCCTCCTCCAGGACAGTGACGTGACGGAGTGATGCGTTCATCTGTCCGCCTGTCATGCGGTACTCCTGCAGCTTAAGCACGAGCAGCCCCATGATGAGGGATTTTGTCTCTGAGGAACCGACCCGGCTCAGGTCAACGACGACGTTCTCGTCAAACAGGCGGCTATACGGAATCTCGTCCGCCGTGAAAATCAGTCCGTTGATTCCGCTTGTCAGCGACTTCAGGCGCGTCAGGAGACTGCCCTTGTAGGCCCCCTTGTTCTCCGCGTCGTACTCGGAGCTGTCGATTATCGCGCGGATGTTGCGGGCAACGTCGGCAAAGTCCGGGTACAAGCCGCTGCCGTATTCGTTCGTTGACTCGGCAAGGTCCCAGCCGCAGTCCTCGTAGGATTTCTGGACGGCCTCCTTGAGCACGGCGGGCATTGCCGCGTACATGGGCCAGCATACGCAGAATATCTCGACCAGGCGGTCAAGGTGCTCAAGGATGTGTATGTTCTTTGAGCTGTCCTCGCTGCCGTTGGGAAAACTGAAGGGGTTGATTCTCAGCAGGGGCGTGAGGTCCGGGTTCGTGCCGTAGACTGAAACATCGGGGGCCCCGCCAAACACATGCTTGTACTCGCCTTTCGCAGGCTCCACCACGAGGAACTTTTTCCCGCATTTTTTCAGCTCGGAGAGCATCCGGTAGACCGTGCAGCTCTTTCCAGCTCCTGTGGAACCGGTGACAAAAACGTGGGAAGCGAGGCTGTCGGGATTCAGGCATACGGGCAGCTTTTCCTCATGGTTCATGTGCCATATCTTGCCCAGCTTTATGCTGCTGTCTGTGTCCTCCGCATCATACTTGGTATCATAGCTTGAGACAGTCCTGCCGAACTCCGCGCACTCCAGCACGGGAATGCCGGGGACGGAATGCATGGGGAACCCGGCGAGTATTGCAAGTTCCTTACTGCTGATGAGCGTTCCGGAGGTAAGTTCCCTGTTGTCGATGACGATTCTGGGGTGTTCCAGCAGGCACAAGTTGTTTATGATTTCCTTTGACTGGTCTACATTCCAAAGGGTAATGCCGCCTTCTTCAAGCGAAGAATTCCGGCCCCGGATAATCGACTGAAACACGCTCGCCGCCATCTGGGAAACATACGGGAACTGGGAAATGCAGTAGACGGCGCAGTTCCACATTCCTAAATCGGAACACTCCTCATAGCGGTCGAGCGTCCGGTCGATATGCTCCAGCAGCTTTTTAAGCTGATGGTTTTCGGTCTTTACCTGCATTGACTGGGCAAGGCCGCTCTGATTTGTCGTAGCATCGGACTCGGTCCGTGAAACGCCGTGCGAGCTTCCCTGCGTCGTCGCGTGGGAAGTCGTATCCGAAACCGTGCTCGTGTGCGATTCGGAATGGCTTGAAGTCGTTGAGCTTGAACTGCTCTTTGTGGTCGAGGAACTCCTGCTGACACCGACCCCTATACCAAAAACCTTTCCGTGTGCGGAAATCCCTTTTGAAGACGTGGAGCTTGTCCCTTTCGTCACAGTCTTGGACGTGCTGTTCGTTATCGTCGTTGATTTACCTACCGTATGGCTTACCGAATCCGTCGTGCTTTGGGAGACCGTGTCCGACACGCCGTTTGCAAGCGAATGGGTAAAAGAGACGGACTCGCTTTTGCTCACTGAATGTTCGGTTTCTACGAAGGGATAAATATCCGTATACAGCTTCTCCAGCGCAGAGCGGCTTGCATTCAGGTCGCTCTGGCTCACGTGGTCGGCAATGAGAAGCGTGGTATATTCCTTTCCCCGCATCGTATCGATGAATTTTTCAATGCCCTGGACAAAGCTTTCGTTGTCAAGGTTCTCCTCATTGCGGATGCCCGGAATGTCGGTGACAGTTGCGACGCTTTTTCCGTCCCGTATGACATCGATGACGTTTTTCTTTAGGCTGTCGCGCTTCAGGTTCTTGATTTTCGTTCCAGGAAAGTTCCCCTCGAAGGTATACTGCAGGAGGTTTGTCGTGAGGGCGGTTTTGTCAGAGCTGCCGCACTTCATGCCCAGCTTTATGGACGTGCTGTCCTCCGTTCCCTGAATCATCATGACAATGGACGCGTCCGTACTGCCGACCGCATTGAACACGGAGGAAAGCTTGTCCCTGATGTTCTCGTGCCTGTTGTACACGATGTTCCCAATCTCGTAGAAACGGATGTGCTCGTTGAACAGATTGGAGAGGTCCTCTTCGCTCAAATCCCGCTGCACCGGAACAATTTGCGCGCTTCCGAGGTCAGAGAGATATGACTTTGTCAATATCGAATTTGCATTGCCGATAGCAGCATCAAGCAAGTCAAGCGTCCGTGTAATGTCTACCTGTGTTTCCATTTTTCTATTTCCTGTCATTTGTCTGAGCAGTTTCAGATACCGCTTTTGCGAAAGCGATAGGTGCTGCCATTAATCCGGCAGCGATGATAGCGGCGCTACCGACAACTTTTGCTGCGGATTTCATTAAAGGATTATACGTCTTTATGACGGTGCCTTCAGGGAAAGCTGCATTTCCTAGTTTCGTAGAAGAGGGAAGCTCCACGCTCTTAAGGCTGCTGCATCCATAGAAAGCTTCACCTCCTATTTCCGTAACGGAATCGGGAATCACCACACTCTCAAGACTACTACAATTCATAAAAGTATCGAATTCTATTTTCGTAATGGAATTGGGAATTACCACGCTCTTAAGACTGCTGCAATTCTTGAAAACAGAATCTCCAATTTTCATGACGGAATCAGGAATCTCTATGCTCTTAAGATTGCTGCAATTAGAAAAAGCTCTATTTCCTATTTCAGTAACAGAATCGGGAATCACCACGCTCTCAAGGCTACTGCAATTCATAAAAGTATTGAATTCTATTTTCGTAATGGAATCGGGAATTACCACGCTCTTTAGACTACTGCAATTAGAAAAGGCTCCGTATTCTATTTCCGTAATAGAAGAGGGAATTACCATGCTCTCAAGATTTCTGCAATACGAGAAAGCCTCACGTTCAATTTTCGTGAAAAAACAATCTGGAATCACAAGCTGTGTCTGTTCGTGTCCTCCTATCGTCACATCTTTCAAAATAAGCTCTCTACCATTATGGTAAATCTCGAACGCACTTAGGTCAACAGCCTGCTGCCGGCTCTTATCAAGTTGAACGGCTTCCCCTTCGGCATAGAGGGGCTGCAGCAGCTCATAGAGCGCACGGAATCTCTCCTTTGTCTCCTCACCGGCTTCCGTGCCCGCCAGATACTGCTCCACATACTGCCGGCTCTCATCAATCCGCGCCGTCCCGTCCTGCTTTTTCCCGCAGGCGGGACAGTACGTGCTGCCTTCGGGAATCTGTGCCTTACAGTCGGGGCACTCCGCGAGTACCGGGTGTTCCACGCTCTTCTTGCCGAACACGATGTCCAGCTCGTCCTTTACGTGCTGCTCATCATGTATACGGTCGGGATTCACGATATAGTCAGGCTCAAGGCTGACAGTAACGTCCGCTGATTCCTTATATGTGCGGAATTCCTCCGCAATAGTCTTGTAGTCCCCGGCAAGCCCGCAGAAACGGACCGTGAAGTCGTCATTGCACTTTGTCGCAATCCGCTCCCAGAAATTCTGCGCCCACGCGGAGATTTCCTGCTCGGCACCCACATACTCCTTCACCTCGCTCTCCGGCAGCATCTTCCCGTCCACCAGAATATGCGTCTCGTTGGTATACGGATTGTATTTAAGCTCTACGATTGTCATTCCTTTCGCTCCTTACTTTTTATTGTACGCTATCATCCATGACAAATAGTGTCGTGGATGGGGAAAATATTTGAAAATCTTGTCTGTGATACAGCACATGAACATACGTCTCTGTCCCGTCTCGTGCCACAGGTCCCGCTTCGTGTCGCATGACTACCTATCCCTCCCCGTACATCGCGGCGACCTGCGCGGCTTCGGCACGGACCTCTTCCGCAAGCTCGGCGGGGGCAAGCACTTTGACCGTATGACCCTGCCCCAGGATCCAGCGCACAAGCTCCTGCTTCTGGTCGGTGCTGAACCTGACGTACACGCTGCCGTCCGGCTTCTCTTCCACCAGCTGCTCGCTGTGCCAGGTCCTGTTCAGCGCGTAGGTTCCCACCTCACTGGAAAACAGCAGCTCCACCGTGAAGGGTTTTCCGCCGTTCATCCACACGCCCATCTCCGCGTCAAAGTAGTCCGATGCCTTGAAGTCCCTTGGAATCGCAAAACCCTCGTCCGTGACCGCCAGCTTCCTCATCCTGCCCAGCGAAAAGATGCGTATGTCCCCCTTGTCGTGGTCGCGTCCGAGCACGTACCAGTTGCCCCGCTGGCAGACGGCGTGGTAGGGGTCCAGCTTCCGCTCCATGTAGGTGGTCTTTTTCAGCGGCCGGTAGTCAAAGCGGAGCGTACGGCAGGTCTTGAGCGAGTCGAACACGGCCGTAAAGCAGTCCGGGCTTATCGTTTCTGCACGGTCAGGGATGAAGGTGATTTTGGGGTTCAGGAAGGAAGTGTCCACGGTCACCTTCTCCGGCAGGCAGCTGGTGATTTTCTGGAACACGGAGCGCAGCTGCCCTTCCAGCGGGGTGTTGCGGTACTGCTCGAGCAGGGGATTCATCACGGTAAGGGCGAACGCCTCGCCCTCGGACAGGGGGATGCTCTTTATGAAGAAGTTCGGCTCGGTGTAGCGGTAGCCCTGCCTGCCCGACTCGATGGGGGCATTGAGGCTGTCGCGCATGAATTCTATGTCGCGCTGGATTGTCCTGGGGTCGTAGCTGCCGCCTTCAATCAGCTCGGAAATCTGCCGGGCGGTGAAGAACCTGCCGCCCTGGAGGATGCCGTCTATGGCGATTATGCGCCACCAGCTTACCTTTATCTGTCTGGACGGACTATGAGCGGGTTGAGCTGCGTTATGCAGCTGCAACTTTTTGTTTGTTCTGCTACTCATTTTCAGGGCTCTCTCCGCCCTTTTACTGTACCAGAAGAGGAAAAATGTTGCAACTGTCCGGCGGACCCGCCTGCGGGCATAAAAAAAGACCGGCATGAAGCCGGTCTTCTGGATTACTTGCTCTCGCTCTTCTTGACGCCGTAGCGCTTGTTAAAGCGGTCAATGCGTCCCGCAGTGTCAACAAGCTTCTGCTTGCCGGTATAGAAGGGGTGGCAGGCGGAACAGATTTCCACGCGGATTTCCGGGAAAACCGTTGAACGGGTCTGGATGACGTTACCGCAGACACAGACAATCTTACAGTCTTTGTATTCAGGATGAATACCTTTCTTCATAACAACATACTCCTTTTCTTGCCCGATATTGAAGCAAACCCGGTCAGCCCTACCGGCAGCATGCGCTGCCAATATCATTCCCCCACCGTTAGCAAGCAAGTCAATACCACAAGATGATTTGAACTATATTAATGTATCCGGCCCCGCCGTGTCAATCCCTGCAGCAGGGCCTTGTCAGGACTACCCTTAAGCAGGCGGCAGCAGCCCCGCACAATACCGGAACAAGCGCAGCCAGATTCCGTCCGCTTCACCTTACGACGGAGCACCCGCATTCATTGCGTTCAGGAAGGCGGCATTGTCCTTCGTCTTGCGCATCTTGTCCATGATGAACTCAAGCATCACGTCATCTTCCATGTCGTTCAGCGCCTTACGGAGAATCCACATGCGCTGGAGCTCGGCCTCGGTCAAAAGCATCTCTTCCTTGCGCGTACCGGACCGCTTGATGTTGATTGCCGGGAAGAGACGCTTTTCGGCAAGTTTCCGGTCAAGGTCAATCTCGCTGTTGCCGGTTCCCTTGAACTCTTCAAAGATAACCTCGTCCATGCGGCTGCCCGTTTCGACCAGAGACGTTGAAATGATCGTGAGCGAACCGCCTTCCTCGACATTGCGGGCAGCACCGAAGAAGCGCTTGGGCTTGTGAAGGGCGTTGGAATCGACACCACCGGAAAGCACCTTGCCGGACGTCGGCACCGTCTGGTTGTAGGCGCGGGCAAGGCGGGTAATGGAATCAAGGAAAATCACGACATCCCGCTTGTGCTCGACAAGGCGCTTCGCCTTTTCCAGCACCATCTCGGCAACCTGCACGTGCCGGGTCGCCTGTTCGTCAAAGGTAGACGAAATGACTTCGGCATCGATGGACCGCTCCATCTCGGTCACTTCCTCAGGACGCTCGTCGATGAGGAGGACGATGATGTAGACTTCGGGATTGTTCTTCTTTATCGCATTGGCGACCTTCTGCATGATCGTCGTCTTTCCGGCCTTCGGCGGTGCAACGATGAGCAGACGCTGGCCCTTCCCGATCGGCACGAAGAGGTCGATGATGCGGGTAGAAAGTTCCGTCGGCAGCGTTTCCAGATGGAACTTTTCATCAGGATACAGGGGCGTCAGGTTTTCAAAGGGAATGCGGGACTGGGCAACGCGGGGGTCGTCAAAGTTCACCGTCTCGACGCGCAGGAGGGCAAAGAAGCGCTCGCCCTCCTTGGGACTGCGGATCTGCCCGTACACGGTGTCGCCCGTCTTTAAGTTAAAGAGCCGTATCTGGCTCGGGGAAATATAGATGTCATCGGGGCCCGGCAGGTATGAGTTCTGCGGGCTGCGCAAAAAGCCGTAGCCGTCGGGCAGGATTTCAAGGGAACCGCTTGCAAAGATGATGCCGCCGTGATCGGTGTGTGCCTTGAGGACCGCAAAAATCAGGTCCTGCTTCTTCATCGGTGCAAGGTCGTCCGCCGTAAAGCCGAACTGGGCAGCCTTTTCGCGCAGTTCTCCCATGCCCATCTTGGTCAGGTCATTGATTTCAAGGCGGGGCTTTGACTCGTATTCTTCAGGATTTTCTATCTTCTGGGCTTCCAGGACAGCTTCGAGCCGCTGCAGGTTGCGCTCGTTGTTGAAATTGCCGCTGTTATTGAAGCGGCGGTTTCCGTAGCCGCCGTT
>CAMJZA010000095.1 GCA_946410085.1 uncultured Treponema sp.
TCCTGCCCGAAAGTTCCCGTGCGGCAGAGCTGCCATGTGCGTATCTTTTTCATAATCCAATCATAATGCGTATTGTTGTTTCTACGGCTCTGCGTGTGGAAGTTTTAATTGTGCATCCCTGTCTGGAACTTCCGATATATCCATGAAAATCTGCTTCCTGGCAATTGATGCCCGTTCCATTTCCGCCCTGGCTCCCTTGCTCTGTAGCCAGTCCTTCAAAAAAAGAACCCCATCACATACATCCAGCATTGCTCCGGAAACCCGCATATAATCCTTCCAACTAAACTCAGGAGAGGCACATATCCATGCGGGATTCATAACTGAATGATCCATCATCCTAAGCTTTTCTTCTGCCTTGTGAAATTTAGCCTTATATTCAAGGTCACCTGTAATTTTTCCTGCTATGTATATTTTCATTTTTTCACCCTGCTAATTTCCTCATCAAAAAAAAATCCCTTCCATGCCTGTGAGCCGCTGTTCAGAAGAAAGTCCATCCGTGCCGGTGTTATGCCAAAATGTTTCTCCATATCTTCCCTCGTGTTGAAATGGATTGATTTCTGATTCTTGCTTTCTGCGAGCTTGTTGTTAGGAATTGCTATGTACCCGGTCATGTCTGCCCTCCACAATGATTGTGCCACGGAATACAAGAATCACAGCTTTTCTTGGAGGGAGCCGGATTTAAAAACGCGAAATTTAGGGGGTGTTTGAAGAAAGATGAGTAATTTTGCCTTTACAAATTATTCACCGATTTTCACCGCCTTTATTTTGCGGAGAGAGGGTTTTGAATATACTTTGATATGCCAAATTGAGGGTAATCTTAGGAACTCCGTGAAAAAGGTTTGGAGAACATAAAAAAATTGACGGTATAGGGGAAAATTTACTAAATTCGAAGTTGCTAAAAAAATATCCCTGCCTACAATTTTAGGGACAGCAGACAGGGATTTTGAAAATGGTAAATCTCGGACACCTATCGGGTGATACCAAGTTCTTTTAAGATACTCAATTCAAATTCGGGTGTCAAGCAAAAAAAAGAACTTCCGTAACAAAAAAGGAAGTGATAAGCATGGCTAGACCATACTCTAATGGAGAGCTGCGCGTCCTTGCTGCCAGAATTATGGCAGGAGGACACATGGACTACCAAGACGCAGCTGATTTTGCGGGTGAGTTCTACAGGCTCACTGGCATACATCGCGGCGGTGCCGCACTCTATATGTGCGCATGGCGCATAGAAAACGGCTACTACGGTTCTTTACTGTCGTAGTTTTCTTTAGACCACTTTGTAGCTGTCCGTAAAATGGTGCCCTGTAGCGTTACCACCGCTATGGGGCTTTTTCATTTATCGGAATCTTATCATAAATCTTGATGTGATAGGCTTTGCAGGAAAAACACAAAAGCCCCGGATGTCCGGGGCTGCAATTACTTCTTTTCTACAAGCTTCTTGATTTCCTCAAGGTCTGAAAACCAATGCGTACCGTAAAGCCACTCATGGGTGTGGTCAGCTTTAAGCATTTCTTTCAACACTCGCTTGGGAGTTTTTTCTAAGTCGATTGCATGAACAAAACCGGCATGAGCTCTGTCGGCTTCAATGTAATCTATGACATCACCTTTTAGTATCATACTTATAAATCCTTTTGTAATAAAATCGAAACAACCCTACGAGCTAGTTCTCTTGGATTTCCATTAATATATTCAGCTACACTCTCTGCTATGAATTCGTCACAGCTCTCCATGCCATATTTTGAAAGTATGTCCGCATATTCCCATGGCTTATGTTTTTCTCTCGTTTCCATCCAAAGTTCGTAAATTGACTTGTATTTTTTGGAAACTACAGAAGCCTTTGAATCTGCAACTGCGTGACCAAGCTCATGCCACAGCACATGGAAGGGACTTGATGTCGTCCAGTACCCATTGTGCTTTTGATTCCATGCTATATGTCCCATTTTTTCAAGACCATTCTTTGTCGTCTTTCGTAAATACAGCGTATTCTTTGATGATGAATAAGCTCCCGGAACATCAGCCGTTTCATTTTTCGGCATTTTAGAGATGAACTTTAACCTCCGCAAAGAATCATTCCCGAAAACATTTCGGACATTCACTATGGTTTCATTATAGCGGTTCGCAACATACACGTCCATTTGAGAATAATCTGCCGTTATTCCGAAATTGTCAAGCAGGAATTTCTGACATTCTTCTTTCGTTTCAAGCGGTATGTAATCCTTAGAAGCATCCGTTCCTGATTGCTTGGGGTTTGTTATTTCCATAACACTTTTCGGCTCAAAAAGAATTCTCTTTACATCCTCAATCTCCCCCTGCACACCGAAATGTTTTGCCTGCCTTACCTGGCCATCAAGCTCGTTCCACCAGCCATCATTTTCAAGCGGATAAGTGCCGAATCCTTTCGCAGGTTTTTCGGCTTCCTCAATCTTGCTCCATTTCTCCGGCAATTCGTCTTCGTCATAAATAGCACGTACAGTCGAGCGGCAGTTAAAATGCAGGGGTGGAAAATGCGATTCCCAGAAAGGATCATCATAGGGACGGATGATTCCCATGAGCGAATGACATACGTCCGTCTGCCTTGCATCGTCAATTCCTATGAACTCAAGTGCAAGCGGTCTGTCCTCTGCAAAGCCCATGGCACGACCCGCGTTGTAGGCTGTCTGCACGTTTGTCCTGTAGACGGTCTCCCAGTACCATCCCTGGTTCGGTCCCATTCCCACCTTGTCAAGGATGTCAGTCTTTGTCATGGATAGGAAATCTTTCAGCCCCTTGCCGTCGTTCACGTTCGCAATCATCTCGGCATTGAGCCTCTCCAGAAGCTTTCCGTCGTTGATTCTGGAAGCGGTGAAAGCCCGGAACCTCATCTTGTCTGAGAGCTTGTTGTAGTCAACTTTTTTTATAACGTCCCGCTTTTTGAGGTATTCCACAGCCTCGTGGTATGGCATGTTCTCGATTTCCTCGGCTGACGGCTCCGCAAACTCGTTCCTGCGGATTCCTGAATTCAAGCCCATCATAACCGACCGTGTGAAAAGCTTCGCCGCCTCACTCATGGCTTTCCAGTCCGGCGGAAGTACCTTGGTAGTCCTGAGAATGTCGGGATTTCGGGAAGCTTCCCTGATGTAAGCCCTGATTCTTTCCGCGTAGCTGTCGGATATGTTGAGCCATGCGGCAGTAGAGATGCGGTCAAGCCGTTTTGCAAGGCTCAGTTCCGCACGGTGAGCGTCTACTGCCTCCTCTGAAAAAAATCATCTTTTCCTGAATCAGAGAAACCAAATGACGGCTGTGCCTTTACAAAAGAATCCTTCTCGTCAACAGGCTGCGGAAGGTGGATTTTGTTATAAAGAGCTTTAAGGCTTACAGGTACGCCACGATCTATTGCGTCGCGGATAACCTCCCACGGCGCGAAGTCCGTTGAGTCAATGTCATATTGCGGGGCAACTTCTCCGGGGAAGTTAAGCTCGATAAAAGCGTTGACAAGCTGCTGGTCGGAAAGCTGGAGCTTGTAGGCATCTCCCTTGATGAGGTTGTCATAAGTCTGGACGTGCGTCTCTCCCTGGGCGTGGGTTCCGTACTGGGCAGTATTTGTAGTGAGCGCCTGTCCTGTTATGGCGTAGGCAATCTCCGTGTCGCAGAGCTCTACGATTTTGTTGAAGTCGTTAATCTGCGAGCTTACAACCCTGATGTCCTTGACGTTGCCGAATGCCCCGGAAGATCCGCTTTCCCAGTTCTGCAAGGCCGCAGTCAAATCAGCCGCGCGTTTCCTTGCTTCCTCCTCACTCTTGGTCTCAAAGATTGCAAGGATTGAAGGAACTCCGCAAAGCTCGGCGGCCATTGCCCAGAACTTTACGCCAAGCTGCTTGAACTTCCAGAAGGCGTAGGCACTCCTCAAGGCAGGACGGCCCCAGACATTAAGTTCCCCGTCGTCATTTCTGTGGATTATGAATTTCCGCCTGTCGCTCAAGACAATGTTCTGGGAAGTAAGGACAGGAACTCCCCATTCACGCTCAACATGCTGGGGAAAGCTCAGTGCAGTACGCGGAATCGGAACGAAGTCAACCGGAACATACCAGCCGCCCCGAAACTCCCAGACAACCTCACAGGCGGCAAGGCCGTAGGGGATTGCGTTGAGAAGGATGTTGTTCAGCTTATAGAAAGTGTTGAAGGTAAGGAGCTGTTCGCATGCCTCGTTTACTTTTTTATTCTTGCCCTCGGTGATTGAGCCGTACATCTGCAGGACCTTGTTCTTGCGGTCGATTACAAGAGACTCCACGCGGGCATCATCGCGCATTTCCTCAAAAATGCTCTCCCGTTCCTTAACGGAACCTATCCAGTCCTGCGTGTCGGAGACATAATTCGCAATGCTCCGAAATCCGTTTAAGTCTATTACCCTGCTTGTTACGCTGTTTGTCCTTGCCATAAAATACCGTCCTGTACTATAACGGTATCATATCGGCCTTGATTTGCTGCTTTTCTGGGGACTACCAGAATGAATGCCCTTTCTTTTCTGCAACCGTAAAGCTCGGTGCCGGATCAGCTGAGCATTCCCTCCACGCACAGACGCAGAGCATCGCGGCACTCGCACCGTCTCCGTGCCTCTTTCCCTTGTTGTCCCTGTCTGCCGTTCTTATCGGAGGAATGGTCGGTATTCCGTTTTTAAGTGTGACCAGTGCAAAGTCAGCCTTCAGTGTCTCGTCATCAGGAACGGTAAAATCCATGCTCTCCATAAGTCCGTGCAGGTCGCTTCCGTATTTTGCATACCAGGCGTTAGTCTCCATTACCTGAATGGCTGCCCCCGGATGACGAAGCATGGCATGTTCCCCAATCTGCTGGCCGTTGCCCCGTGAGTCAATCGCAATACCGCCGAGCTTGTGACGTTCCTCGCTCAGGAAGTCCGTAAGCAAGTCGTTGAAATATTGCTGCTGCTCAAAGGGAGCGTTCTTAATCTCCACAATCATCCGCACGGCAAGCTGGGTTTTGGCGACTTCCTCGGAGATCCAGTATGTCGTAAGGTCCCCGGAACGCCCGAAGTCATTCCCGGCATAAACCTGACTTTCAAGACAGCCAAGAACAGGCCGTACTTCCTGATTGAAAAATTTCTCAATCTCCTTGTTCTTGAATCCCTCGCTCTTGTGAAGGAAACTGTCGGAACACTCAAGCCGCCTTATGTCATATCCGCTTTCGTCAGCTGTGGCATGATCCAAAAGACCCCGCCCAAAGTAACGGCTGCCGCTCGCCCTCGGAATCACGTCAAGCTCCTCATCAGGATTGTCACCATAGATGCGGTACATCTTGTCCATGAATTCCCTGTCGGCTTCTTCCGTCCACTCCCGTCCCTGGGTCAGGCAGATTCTCTTGTAGAGCCCCTGCGCCATTGCCTCCCGGAAAGTTATCCTGTGAAGGCTCCATTCCTTTTCTTTTCCGCTGCGGATGGACTTTATAAGGATGTTGAAAGGATTGTCCTCGCCGTTGTGTGTCGAGATCACCCTTATGCGTCCGCCCCACATGACAAGGGCCTTTGCCGCCTGCAGGACGCTTTCCAGGTCATCAAAGAAGGCCGCCTCGTCAATCACGACGTTTCCCTGCTTGGAACGGAGGGAGCGGGACACTCCCGGAAGCCCCATGATTTCAGCGCCGGAAGCAAACACGATTCTGTAAGTCGTGATGCTCTTGTCCGGGTCGTCAAGCAGGACTTCATTTTCCTCAATAACCTCGCTCACCGCATAGCCGAGTTTTCTGGCCCAGTCGCCCGCATCCTCAATGTACTGGCGGCAGTTGTCCTTGTTGAAGCTCATATAATAAGTGTTGCTCCAGCCGTGGGCCGGAGCCGCGTCAAGAACCGAGTCAGCCGAGTCTGTCCACGAGATGCCGCAGCGGCGGTTCTTCTCGATGATTTTAAGGTCGCTTTTGTCCTCAAGCCACTTCTTCTGATACGGAAGGAAAAGCTCAAGCCCGCTACTGGTCGCTGCCCTTGTCGTCATAAGTCACCTTCAAACCAAGAATCTTGGCCTTCACGAACTCAACGCGCTCATCGCTCCATCCGGCCTTCTTTCCCTCTGCCTCCACGGTCTTCGCCGCCTCGAAGAGCCCCTTCTTGTAGCCCCTCTCATACTCCAGCTTTACCCGTGCAATCTTCGCCTGTGCATCAGTATTTCTTACAACTGCCCTCAGAAGCTCCTCCGGCGAGAGGGTGGAGAAGTTCTCGAACTTGTTCACCTCCTCAAGAAGCTTCGCCTGCACCATCTGGACGCTCGCCTCCGCGATGTTCAGACCCGGGGTCTTCCCGAGCTCGTTCACGATGGCCACGGCTTTCTTCGCGGAATCCTTGTAGGCCTTCATCTGCGCCGCCTGGTCAACCAGAGTGCGTCCAACGCCGCTCTTGGAGATGTCATAGCCCTCGGCTTTCAGAGTCTCAGTTATCTGCTTGTGGCTCATCTTGTCGTTGAAGTACATCTTGCAGATGCGCTCGACCAAGCCCTGCATCTCAATCTTGTTTCGTTTTGGCATTCCGGCTACTCCTTTTTCCGTGAGATTTCTTGCTTGATGTCCGTTAGGCTTGCCTTTATCCAGCCAAGGTCAGATGAAAGGGCTGTTATCATCTTTGAATTCTCAAGCTGCATTTGGTTTACCTTAGTACCAAGGGCATTGATGTCTTTTGCATTCTTGTCCACGTCCTTTCGCATCTCGGCAATGACATTTTTATCCGGTATGTCTTCAGTCTTCTCTACAAGCTGCCTAAGCGTTGTGTCCAATACACCTTGGTCTTTTCCGTACTTTACAAATATTCCGATAAAGCCAAGGACTGTTGCACATCCACTTACTGCCGAAATAATCAGACCCCAAGTCTCCATTTTTACCTCACCTGGAAAGCCAGATTATGCTTCCCTCAATCACCGCCACCAGAGTCGATATAACTGCTGCACCCCGCCAGAACGATGTCTTTTCTTTCTGCTTCAGATAGGATTGATTCAATTCGCTGAATTCTGTCTTCAATCCGTCCAGCTGATTCCTCAATGACCCCACCTGTTCCTGCAATTCTACTACCGAGTGTGCCGAGCTCTCCAATTCCTGAGATGCCTTGGTCAACCTCTGTCCTAGCATATTGCACTTGTTCTGCCACTCCTGCGAGTCCTCCTGCAACAGAATCGACTGCGTTCTGAGCAGATTCAACTCTTCCTTCATGCCATCCAGTTCCTGCCGTATAGCCTGTACCTGATTTTCTGTAAGCAGAGCCTGTCCATACCCCGGCTGCAAATGCACAGGCAAACAGAACAAGAAAGACAATTGCAGCACAAATAATATGTTTCTTTTCATGTGTTCCCGACTCCTTTTTTCTTGCATCAGCCATTTTTTCCTCCTCCAGATTCCACCATGGCTTGCACATCGGCTTGGCTTATGCCCAGCTTCTTGTCCAGCCAGATTGAACGATATACTGGCGAACAAGCGACAACAAAAAACACACCGCTTACGATTATTTCCTTTGCATCAAGTCCAAAAGACTTGCCGGAAAACACTATAGGCACGAATCCTTTTAGAAGGAACAGCACCGCAACCCAAACTATTGCAAGCACAATGGCCAGTAAGCTAACAGTTTTTGCTTTCATACATTTACCCCCTGAATTTCATTATTGTATGTCCGATTTTAATGTCCATGCCTGCCGGGCGGATTATCTTCTTGAAGTCAGAAAGAGGCATCTCAATGTCATTGCCCTTTGTATTTTCATAAAACGTGCGGTAATCACCCCATGGGTCATCAATCAAAAGAGACATAATGTTTCCGTCCTCGTCTGTTTTGTAGCCAACCACGGCAACTACATGTCCGCCAACTTTCTTGTTTTTGAAGGTAAAAAGACCGCTCGTAACACAAGCTCCACCAAAATCAATGGTTCTGATGAATTGTGACAGCGACCGCCTCTCGCTGAACTCAACGGCATCAGCCTCATCCCCGAGAAACCCCTTCTGCCTGAGAAAAAGATTAGTGCCGTAAGCAAGTACCGGATGCCATTCGTTCGGCGGGTATCGTCTCGCAGGATCCACCTTCATCCAGGCATCATGCACGGACTTGTCATTGTTCAGGAAAAACATAAGGGCATCCTCCGGCTGTGAGTGCTCCGAATCCGAGAGCTTGTCCACCGGCCATCCAGCCGCCGAGAGGGCCATAATCATGGCCGTTACGTTGCACGCACCGTTCGGCTTGAGCTCATTGTTCCTCTGAGTGTAGTAGGGTTTGTTTTGAGAATTGTTGATCTGCATCCTGCCATCCTCCTCCTTGGATTAGGATAGCAGATAAAAAAAATCCCCAGCCTACGCTGGGGGTGGAATTATAAATATGGGATTTTTTTCAAAACTTCCGTTGATAGACTTAAGACAGAACGTACAAGCTTTTTCTTGTTGTTTTCATCCTGCCCTATATTTAATGCCTCTTCGCAGAAATCACCAAGAGATAATCGTTTATCAACATCTGAAATTAGCTTCTGTAACATTAGAATCTCTTTTGTGTTTCCTTTGTCTTTTAGAAAAGATAAATTCTCCGTTTTCTGATGTAAGGTTAGTCTAAATATCATGCTATTATATACATGAGGCGTTTCTATTAGATCCATCAGTTCTTTTTTTTGATCAATCCATTCGTTGATGCAAAATTTCTTATACTCATTTTTTGTTTGGCGTTTTTCAGAATGATTACTGTAAAGAATTTGAATGAGGGCTCCCACCAGAACACCTACCAATCCAGAAATTAGAGATGTGATAATTCCTTGCATTTCTATTTTCCTTGCCTGTTTTTGTCCAAGGCATCTTTTATGTATTTCAAAATATCCTTCTTTTGTTCATCTGGCAGATTTATGAAGTTTAAGTCTTTTACTTGAATATATCCTTTTCTAATAGCACCCCCAAAGGTTTCTTCGAGAAAGGATGGTGTATATACAATGGTTCCCTCAAAATCTACAGTAAGATTGGTATTTCCCTTGTTTTCTTCAAGCCATGGAATAAAAAAATCAGTTCTGAATTCCTCTCCAGACTCAGGTCCCAGTTTTTGAAATCTCGGTCCCTCAAATGCATAATCCTCTTTACAGTCTAAAATTTTCAAAGTTGTTCCCATCAAAAAAACCTCTCTATCAGTTAATCGGCAAACTAACTGTTATTATTGAACCGATTATACCATTTGATCTTTTTTTACTTACCTCATGTCTATTGTTAAACATATAGGTTCCTGCATCGCTATATATATGAAGTGAACCTTTAACAGTCTCAACACTTCTACGGACGGCGGGTAATCCAGTTCCTCTTCCTTGGGTTTTACTTGTATCAGCATTAAATTTTCCTTTAACAGCAGATTCTATTAACAGCTCATCTGATAAAAAGCCTAAAGAACTGATAACCTTTAGAAACATAGAATTTTTATGCAAACTTGCACGAAATCCTTGTCCCATATCAATTATACAAAATGAAAATGTATTCGATTTCCCTTTCTCAATGTTCTCATATTCACCTGCAATAAGATAGTACCCCCTAAATTCATCATGAATCGTATATGCATGTTCAGAACAATTAGATAGTAATTCATGCAAACTAGAAGCAATGCGAGAGAATTCGTTTGAAGGGAATTTGCCTTCAAGAACAGTTGGAAGAATTTCTCTTATCAATACTTTTCCATAGTTTACCCTGTCGTTGCCGTGCCATTCTTTGACTGTCCAACATTTTATATCGTTAAAAGTAATATTCAGTCCATAATCCCTCAATTTCATGTGCTGAAGAATTTGCCGCATTTTCCGGTTTTTTTCAGAGCAAGAGATCTTTACATTGCATCTTTGAGCTTTTTTATAGTCAACAAATGCTTTTATATACAGCATACTACCAACATCGACACTTTTCACATCTGAAAATGAAAAAGCAACAGAGGAAGCATTTTTGGCAGGATTGATTTTTGTGAAAAAATGTTCTTTTGCATCTGCTAAATACAGATTTCCTGAAAATCTTATAGAATATATATATTCATTACCACGGGCACCTTGGATAATCTGTTTTTTATGATGGTATTTCCAATTCTTCTTTGCTTTCGCTCTGCGAATTTGTTTTCGTTGAATTTTATAGGATTTTGAGATTAGACTACATCTTCGCTTTCTTCTTTTATGCATAATTGAAATTTATTCTATAAATTTATAGGTTTTATTACAATAGTAAGTCTCATAATTTCATTTGAAACTATGAGACAAAAACATTACATTCCCAGTCTACAGCCCCGCACCCCATGTGGGGCACCCCTATGCCTTGAACACCGTGT
>CAMJZA010000096.1 GCA_946410085.1 uncultured Treponema sp.
GTCATACCCGACAGTCCATTCGCGTCATACCTGACAGTCCATTCGCGTCATACCCGACAGGCTTGCCGTATCATATCCGGCTGACCTTGCCTTTTATGCTTTTTTGGGGTAGAGTAACGCCATGAACATGGAAGCATTCGTACTGGGCTGCGGGGGGATGATGCCCCTGCCGTACCGCCACCTGACCTCCGTCCTGCTCAGGCGGGAAGGAGACCTCTTTCTCTTTGACGGAGGGGAAGGGACGCAGGTTTCCCTGCGGCGGCTGAACTTGAAATGGAAGAAAATCAACGCAATCTTCGTTTCCCACACCCATGCCGACCATGTGACGGGCCTGCCGGGCATCCTGATGCTTTCCGCCCAGGTGGAACGGACCGAACCGCTCTACATCTACGGTCCCCCGAAAATCGCCGAATACATCGAAACCAGCCGCCGGGTACTGGACATGTACATAAACTATCCGATTGTCGTCAACGAGATTACCGCCCCCTGTACGGTCTACGGAGGCGAAGACTTCTACGTGCGCGCCTTTCCCCTGTCGCACACAAAGACCTGCGTCGGTTATACGCTGGAAGAACTGGACCGGCCGGGAGAATTTGACCCGGAAGCGGCTACCAGACTCAAGGTACCGCGGGGACCGCTCTGGGGCAAGCTGCAGCACGGCGAGAAAGTGCAGAATGCCGACGGTGAAGACGTCCTTCCGGAACAGGTCGTCGGCGGAGCGCGACCGGGCAGAAAGTTCAGCTTCGTGACGGACACCCTCTACCTGCCTTCAATTGCACAGGAAGTGAAGGGCTCAGACCTCCTGATCTGCGAGGGCATGTTTGCCGATGAGCTTGCCGACCAGGCAAAGGAAAAAAAGCACATGACCGCCCGTCAGGCAGCAACGATTGCCCGCGATGCAGCGGTCCGCCGCATGGCGATGATACACTACAGTCCCCGCTATACCGACCGCGAACTGGACACCCTGCTGGAAGAAGCCAAAACGGTATTCCCCCGTGCGGAACTGTCCCGTGACCGCATGCACTTTGACATTCCCTATCCCGATGCCTGAGACGGAAGAAGCAGCCGTAACCGTCCGCTCCCTGACCAAATGCTACCGGAGCGGAAAGCAGACGACAGCTGCCTGCCGGGACATCAACTTTCAGGCTCGTGCCGGAGCCATCACGACGCTGCTGGGACCGAACGGGGCAGGGAAGTCAAGCCTGCTCAAGTGTACGGCAGGGATTCTCCTGCCCGATTCCGGGGATATCTGCGTCTGCGGGGAGCGGAACCCTGCCGGAATACGGTCGCTGGTCGGCTACGTGGGGGAGCAGCCCTCACTGGACGGCGCGCTGACCGTCGCAGAAAGCCTCCTGCTTGAACAGAGCCTGCACTCCCGGCAGCAGCGTCCCGGCAGGCAGGCAGACCGGACGGACGGGCAGACAGCACTCAGGCAGGCTGTCAAACTGACGGGCATTGAAGCCGTGCTGGGCAAGAAATGTGCAGGACTTTCAAAGGGCTATGCGCAACGGGTAAGCCTGGCACTTGCCCTCTGCTTTGACCCGGCAGTGCTTATTCTGGACGAGTTCTCAGGCGGTCTGGATCCTGCCCAAACCGTTGCGATCCGCGCGGCACTCACGGAACTTGCCGCAGAAAAGCCGGTCATTGTATCCACCCACAGCATCAGTGATGCCGTTGCACTCGGCGGCAGCCTTGTCATCATGAAGGGCGGAAGCATCGTCTGTAGCGGCAACTTGACGGAAATCCTCGAAAAAACGGGAAAGAAGACCCTGGAAGAGGCTTTTCTGCTCCTGACCGCATGAGGAAACGGCATTTTTTTCTGCCACACTCTAGAAAAACATTCGATAATATGATAGAATAGCTTCATATAACGGTAGGCTCGGGTAGGTTTATCCGCAGTTTGTTCGGGAGGAATTGTGACAGTTCATTTCTGGGGTGTAAGGGGATCCATTCCGACACCTTTGACACCAGAACAGATCCAATCGAAGATTATTGCAGCCATAGAGCGGATTACGCCTAAGGACCTCGAGTCGCAGGATGCCCGGACCCGTTTCCTTGCGATGCTGCCGGAATGGCTGTTCGGTACGGTTGGCGGTAATTCCCCCTGTGTCGAGGTAACGTCGTCCTCCGGTACGAAATTCATCCTTGACGCCGGTTCGGGCCTGCGGGAACTGTCCGTCCACGGTGAACCGCCGAAAGATTTCCACTACCACCTGTTCATGTCGCACTTCCACTGGGATCACATTCAGGGCATACCTTTCTGGGGAGCAGCATTCAACCCCAAGGCCGTCATCGAAGTGTATTCTGCCTTTCCCGATGCAGAGCGGGTTTTGAGCAAACAGAATGACCTTCCCTATTTTCCCGAAAACTGCCGCTGGAACAGGTTAAAGAACCGTTTCCGCTTCCATGTCCTCAAGAATATGGAATCCATCTTCATCGGTACGACAAAGATAACGATGAAGAAGATGCGGCATCCGGGCAATTCCTATTCATACATCTTTGAAGAAAACGGCAAAAAGTTTGTCTATGCGACGGACGTGGAACTGCTGGACATTGATCTGGACATAAAGAACGAGCGGAACAACATATTCAAGGATGCAGATGTCGTCATCATAGACAGCCAGTACAACATCGACGACGCAGAGGCGAAGAAGAACTGGGGGCATAACGTGTACTACCGGGCCGTTGACTTTGCCACGACATACAATACGAAACGCCTCTTTCTCTTTCATCACGAACCGACCTACAGCGACCAGCAGATTTACGCCATGCTGCAGGCTGCCCGCTGGTATGCGGAGTCCTCGGAAAACTCAAAACTGCAGATAGACATCGCCATAGAAGGACAGGATGTGGAGTTCTGATGGGACGGAAAGCACAGCCGGGGCGAAAGAAGAGGCATCCCTTCCTCACATTCTTCCTGATTCTGTTCCTGTTTGTCCTGTCCGCCGTCGCAGCGGCGGCGGTACTCATCTTTACGGCCTGTAAGCCGGTCAGCAGCAAAAAGGCAGATGCAGTTTCCTGCGAGCTGCACGTTCCCAACGGCATGACCGTGATGGAAGCCGCATCAAAACTGGAAGAAGCAGGAATCATCCGCTCACGTTACTTCCTCTATGCCGCCGCCCGCTACAGTGTCTTTGACCGGGAAAAGCCGTTTAATCTGAAGAGCGGTGCCTATATTCTGGACAGTTCCATGCCGCTCAAGGAAATCTACGGGCTTTTACAGACCGGCACCCCCGAAAACATCAGGGTCGTCATCCCGGAAGGCCTGACGATGACGAAAACAGCAGCCATCCTCGCGGCAGAAGGGCTCTGCTCCGAGCTGGACTTTCTGGACCGCTGCCGGTCTCAGTCCCTCCTGACAAAATACAACATCGCCTCCAGCAGCCTCGAAGGCTTCCTTTTTCCCGATACTTATTTTTTCACGGAGGGGATGGAAACCGACAGCATCATCGAAAAGCTCGTCGATACCTTCTTTGAGCGGATTCAGGACATTCCATCCCTCAAGAGCCTTTCTCCCGAGAAACTCAAGGAACGGGTCGTCCTTGCCTCCATCGTTGAACGGGAGTATCAGGTCGCGGACGAAGCCCCTCTGATTGCGAGCGTCTTTCAGAACAGGATTGACAAAGGCATCGGACTCTATTCCTGTGCCACCATTGAATACATCCTGACGGAAATAGAGGGGAGGCCGCACCCTGACCGGATAACCTACGACGACCTGAAAATCGACAGTCCCTACAATACCTACAAGTGGGCAGCCCTGCCGCCGACACCGATTTCCAATCCGGGGCTTGTCGCACTCAAGGCTGCGGCCGACCCGCCGAAGACAGACTTCTACTACTTCGTGCTTACCGATCCTTCCACCGGCAGCCATACCTTCAGCAAGGACTTCAAGGGACACATCAAGGCAGAGAACCTCTATACCAAACCGGCAAAAAAATGAGCGGCCGCATCTCCAGGGAATCAATAGACGAGGTTACCCGCAGGGCAGACATCGTCAGCATTGTCAGCGAGTACGTTCCCCTGACCCAGCGGGGAAACAACTGGTGGGGCTGCTGTCCCTTCCACAACGAGAAGACCCCCTCCTTTTCGGTCAGTCAGGACAACAATCTCTTTTACTGCTTCGGCTGCCACAAGGGCGGCAACGTTGTTACCTTTATCCGGGAAATGGAAAAGCTTGACTTTTTTGAGGCAGTCGAACTGCTGGCAAAGAAGGCGGGCATCACGCTCAATTATGAGGAAAGCACTGACTTTAAGCGGGACGACAGCTCCTACAAGCTCAAGGAAGCCTACATGGAACTGTATACGCGGGTATCAACTTCCTTCCATTATATGCTGATGGAAACGGAGGCAGGAAAATTCGCCCTTGACTATATACGAAGCAGGGGCCTGACTACCGAAACGATAGAAAAGTTCAAGCTCGGCTACAGCCCCTCCGACCGGCACTGGCTCTACGCATTCCTGAAAAAAAAGCATTACAGCGAAGAATTTCTTGATGCTTCAGGCCTGTTCAGCAAAAAATACAAGGGTTATGCCTTTTTTTCCGACCGGCTCATGTTTCCCATCTTTAACCGGAACGGGAAAGTCGTTGCAATGGGCGGCCGCTTCCTGCGGGGAGATGCAGACAAGTCTCCCAAGTACCTGAACTCCGGCGACCTGATTCAGTACAAGAAGGGGGAAACCCTCTACGCCTTCAATTTCGCAAAAGAAGAGATCCGCAGGAACAAGAAAGTCATCTTCTGCGAGGGCTACATGGACTGCATTGCCTACCACCAGTGCGGCATCTGCTGTGCAGTTGCTCCCCTCGGCACTGCCCTGACCATCGATCAGGTCAAGCTGGTGAAGCCTTTCGTCTCTACGGTCCTCCTGTCATTTGACAGCGACGGGGCAGGGCAGGAGGCAACGATCAAGGCAATCCTGCTCTGCCGGAGCCAAGATCTTGAGGTCAGGGTCATCCGCCTGTCCGGGGGAAAGGATCCTGCGGAAATTATGTTGAAATTCGGTGAAAAAGTCTTGACGGATGATGTCAATTCCGCTATATTAGATTGTGATTTTCTGTTGAATAGACTGCGGAACCTGTACCCTGAAGACAACCCTGAGAACAAAGACAGAGCTTCCAAGGAGTTTTTTGCGTATGTGGATTCCCTGCAGTCCAACGTCAGGAAAGATGAAAGCCTGAAGCTGCTGAGTCAGGTTTTCAACATAGAACTGGAGGCCCTTAAGAAAGACTATAGCGACAGGCGTCAGCTTTCCAAGCGTCTTGAAAAATCGGAGAACAGACCGCATACCGCAGCAGAGTCTCCCCAGGCAAAGATTTCCTTTGAGCTGCAGGCAGTTGTCACGGCGGTAGCGGATGATGTCTCCCTCTTTCAGATAATGCGGAAAGAAATCTCGGCCGACGACATTGAAGACGACCGGGCAAAAAACCTGTTCAAAATTCTGGAAGACTGCGCACGGCATGAATCATTTTCGGTAAACTCAGTGCTCAACCGGTGTGACGATGATGAAGTAAAGAGTTTCATCATTAATTCAGTGCGTCAATTTTCAGAATATGCCGAAGATTCAGTAAGGGATGCTTCCAGGCGTATACAGATTGGTTCACTCGAACGGAGGGAGAAGCGGCTGCAGGAGCAGATTCTCTCTCTAAGCAGGAGTTCTTTAGATGAAGACAAAAAAAAGGTAGGGCAGCTGCTAGAGGAAAAAATGGACATCGCACGGAAAATTGATCTGCTGCGGTGACGATTTTAAAACTTTAGGGGGCACAAAAAAAATGAAGTCTTCGACTCTTAAAGCAGACAGCACAGAAACAAGCGGAAGGAAAAAACATTCGATACATTCGACAGAAAAGGCAGAAAACGTGGCAGAAGAGACCAAGGTAAAAAAAACACGCAAATCTAAAAAAGCAGAAAAGAAGGCTTCCGACGCCGAGGAACAGAAAAAAGCACGCGCTGAATCCTATGAAGAAGACATGGATTCCATTGATGCGGCTGACGATCAGGACGATTCCCTTGACGAAAACGTAAAGAAGCTGCTCAAATACGTCCAGAACAAGCAGCTCATCTCATGGGACGAGATAAATGAAATCCTCACCCCGGAATATGTCAACTCACCGAAGATGGACATCGTGCTCCAGCTGCTTCCCAAATACAACGTTCAGATTATGGACGAAGCAGACGCACTTCTGGACGAAGATGAGGATGACGAGGCAGAAGAGGAGCTTGATGATGAAGAGGCAGTCATTGAGGGTGAAGAAGTTCCCCTCGATACAAAGGCCGACCTCAGCAAGCGCCGCTTTGTTGAAGGCAATGACAAGGACAGCATCGATGATCCGATCCGCCTCTACCTGCGGGAAATCGGCAAAGAGAACCTGCTGACCGCAGAACAGGAAGTCATCCTCTCCAAGAAGATGGAGGACGGGCAGAATATCATCAAGGATGTCATCAAGAATTCCGGCATCATGGTTCCCGAGTTCTTCCTGATTGCCCAGAAAGCCTTTACGCGGATTGATCCCAAGGAACCGGGAAAGGCGCGGAAGGAAATCAATGAGGAGATGGCAGAGAAACGGCGGCTCAAGAGCTCATACGGTTCTATCCTCAAGTCGGTCCTGCCGCAGATAAAGCAGTACATCTCCCTGAAGAAGAAGCTCAACGAAAACGACAAGAGCATGGACATCTTTCAGAATGAACACCTGATAGAACTGAAAGACCAGATAACGCCCGAACTGCAGAAGATAGAGTTTCAGACCGAGGAGATCGATCGTTTCAGCCAGAAATTCCTCGAGGCAACCGAGCGGATTGACAAGTTCCAGCGCCAGCAGGAAAAGATGATGAAGGAACTGCGCATCAGCGACCCTGCCGGCCTGCGTTCCATCGGAAAACGCCTTGCCGTCCATTCCGAAAGCATGAAGCTGGAACAGGAACTGGGGATGGAAGCCGACAAGATTCGGGAAATCTACACCCAGATTCAGAAAATTGACCGCCTCCTGCACCGGATTGAGTACGACTTTGAAAACAGCGTCGCCGAAATCCTGGACAAGACAAAGGAAATTCACCGGGGCAGGGTGATGATGGAGCAGGCAAAGAACCGCCTCATCAATGCGAACCTGCGCCTGGTCGTTTCGATTGCAAAGAAATACACGAACAGGGGCTTGCAGCTGTTTGACCTGATACAGGAAGGTAACATCGGCCTCATAAAGGCGGTTGAAAAGTTCGAGTACCGCAAGGGATACAAGTTTTCGACCTATGCAACCTGGTGGATCAGGCAGGCAATTACCCGGTCTATTTCCGACCAGGCCCGCACCATCCGCGTCCCTGTCCACATGATCGAGCAGATAAACAAGGTTGTCCGCGAGAGCAGGCAGCTCGTCCAGAAGCTGGGACGGGAACCGACCGACGAAGAAATCGCGGCACAGCTTTCCTGGCCCGTCAACCGGGTCAAGCAGGTCAAGAGCGTTGCCCGGGAACCGATTTCCCTTGAAACTCCGATCGGAGAGGAAGAAGACAGCTCGCTCGGAGACTTCATCGAAGACAAGGAAGTGGAGAATCCCGCAGTACAGTGCGCACACACGCTTCTGCAGGAGCAGCTCAGCAAGGTCCTGAACACCCTGCCCAACCGGGAGCAGGAAGTCCTGAAGATGCGCTTCGGACTGGAAGACGGCTACGCACTTACCCTTGAAGAAGTCGGCCTGTACTTCAACGTGACGAGGGAGCGCATCCGCCAGATTGAGGCAAAAGCCCTGCGCCGTCTCCGCCATCCGCGCCGGGCTTCCGGCTTGCGGGATTACATTGACACCTGAGCCGGTGCATAAACCCGCCCCGCACAGGGGCGGGGTGCTTTCAGTTTTTACCGCTGCAACTCCTGAGTTTGATACTAGACATAAGATAAAAAAAACGCTATAGTTAAACACTATAGCATTTTGAGGGGTCATGTCACAATGAAGATGTCGATGGAAATTCGCGAAAAACTGGAAAACCTGCAGGACATTCTGGTTGAAAAATATAAAATAGAATCAAGCATCAGGGAACTTCCCAAGGAACTCGAGGTAAGTCAGGAGACTCTGGAACGCTATAAAAAAGACTACATAGAAAAAAACAGAGAGTATGAATCCGAAAAGGCAAAAGTCTCTGCCCTCAGGATGGAACTTGACGAGGCGGTCAGGTCCCGGGAAATGGGCGAGAAGAACATGGATGACATAAAGACCCACCGCGAGTATGAAATTCTTGACAAGCAGATCAGCGAGGCTCAGAGCAGGGAAGAGGAAATCCGGAAGAACCTGCAGCAGGAAGAGCGCAAGCTTGAGGAGCTGAAGGATAATCTTTCAAGTGACGAGGAAGTCATCAAGTCCCACGAAGCCGATGTTGCAGAAATCAAGGCAAAGACCGATGCAAATATGGATACCTATCAGCGGGAACTTGCTGAGCTGGAGAAAAAGGAGCAGGAAGCGACCGATGAAATAGCATCCAATGAAAGGGATAAAGAGATTGTCTACAAATTCCAGCGGATTATCCAGCGTAATCAGAAGGGCATTGTCGCAGTTAAAGGCAATGTCTGCGAAGGATGCCACATGATTCTTCCGTTCCAGTTTGCCACTGAAGTCCGCCGGGGTGACGATGTCCTGTTCTGTCCCTACTGCAGCCGCGTCATTTATTACGAGGAAAGCCTCGATAATGAAGACAACCTGTATTCACCGGAGGACACGGGCAGCCTGCTTGACGAGGATGAAGGAGACTCTGAAGACGCCGACGAAGAAGGCAACGGGGATGTTTCCAACGAAGAGATGACGGACGCATCCTACGAGGATTAAAGCAGTGTACATTGGTGAGAGGCGGATTTCCAGAAGGGAGACCCGCCTTTCATGGATATAAAAGATGGCCGCGCAGCAGTGGCTGATGAAAGCCTTGTGCTGTGAGGTAAAGTCCGGGCTCCGCCGGAAATGATGCCGGGTAATCACCGGGGGGCGGTTCTGCCGCCTACAGAAAGTACTACAGAAAATAACCGCCCTGCACGTTTGTGCCGGGTAAGGGTGAAAAGGCAGGGTAAGAGCCTACCGCATCGCTGGTAACAGGGATGGCACAAGCAAACCTCATCAGGAGCAAGATTATGCAGCGGCTTGGCATTCCGGCCTTATGCCGCGGGTAAATCGCTGGAGGTAGCCGGCAACGGATACCGCAGATAGATGGCCACCTAATCCAAAACCCGGCTTATTTTTATATCCTTTTTTCATATTGGTTGGACTATGAAGAGGGGTAGAACACATAATGACCGAATAGCTCGACGCAAGAGTAAGCTCTTACAGAGGCTTGCTGTCATTGTGCTTTCCATTGCCCTCCTCAGTACCGCCACCGTCCTGAGCGTTCAGTTCATCCGGCATACATTCTATTCCGAAAATTCCGTCTATGCCCTCTATGACTACTGGAAGAAAAACGACATTGAGCGTGTCTATGAGATTTCCGGAAAAATCCTGCAGAAAAACGTTTTTCAGAAGACTGCCCTGACCTTCAGGGGGTACAGCGCCTTCAAGCTGGCCATGGCAAACATAGCGACCATCAATGAGGCACAGGTCTACATCGATGAAGCAATCAACAAGCTCCGCATTGCCATCCAGATTTCCGACGGAAAGGCTCAGGGGCAAAGTTACTACGTTCTCGGCCTGGCCTACTTTTACCGCAACAAGCTTGCTTCCTCCCATTACTATGCAGACCTCGCCATAAAGTATCTGCTTGAGGCTCGGGAACGGAATTACCGCTCGGACGACATCAGCGAACTGCTCGGCCTCTGTTATGCCGGACTGGGCGAAACGCAGAACTGCATTCAGGCCCTTTCAGAAGCACTCCTTGTGCATGAAAGCGATTCCCTCCTGTACAACCTCGCAAAAGAATATTACAGCATTTCAGAGCGGTCCGTCGCAAAGCAGTACCTTGAACGGGTGCTCATGACGTCGAGCGATGATGAAGTAAAGATAAACAGCCGCAATTTACTCGGGAAAATCTACATCGAGGAAGGAAACTATGATGCGGCGCAAAAAGAATTTGAAGCAATTTTGGAAAAAAACGTAAATTTTGCTGACGCACACTATGGACTTGGTATATTATATGAGAAAAAAGGGGACAACGCCAAGGCAAGGGCCGAATGGCGCAAGTGCCTGAAATTACAGGTGAAACATCCGGGTGCTTTACAGAAGCTCTCTGAAATAAAATAATAGATGACGGAGGTCGGATTTACAGTATGGGTTTACTGGATAATTTTACAACTGATATAGGAATAGATTTAGG
>CAMJZA010000097.1 GCA_946410085.1 uncultured Treponema sp.
GGCTCCTTGACGACCTGCAGGATAAAATCGTGGCGGAGTTTGCCGGGCAGTTCCCGGACATAGCCTTTGACACGAATGACTCCGTAGGAAACTGCATCCTCAAGGCATACGCCCAGAAAAACGAGAAGTTCGTCGTCATCATAGACGAGTACGACGTGCTCGTGCGCGAGAGCGTCAGCCCGGAACTTTTCAGCCGGTACCTGGGGTTCCTGAACGGGCTTTTCAAGAGCGACACCCTGCGCCCGGCGATATCCCTCGCCTACATCACGGGAATCCTGCCGGTCATACGAGATCGCATCCAGTCCAAGCTGAACAACTTCCGCGAGTACACGATACTGGATGCAGGCAAGCTCGCGGAGTTCATCGGCTTCACAGCCTCCGAGGTGCAGGCCCTGTGCAGGGAGCACGGAGCAGACTATGAGGAATACAAGCGCTGGTATGACGGCTACAGGCAGCGGGGCTTTGAAATTTACAACCCCGAGTCGGTGGTGATGTCCCTTGAGGACGGCAGGTGCGAGAACTACTGGAGCAAGACCTCGACCTATGCCGTCATCGCAGACCGCATACAGGCGAACTTTGAGGGTACCAGGGACGATGTCATCCGCATGCTCGCAGGCGAGAGCGTGGATGTGAACGTGACGCGCTACATGAACACCATGACGGACTTCTCCACCCGGGGCGACGTGTTCACCTACCTGATTCATCTGGGCTATCTGGCATACGACCGTGAGACCGGGACCTGCCGCATCCCGAACAAGGAGGTAAGGCAGGAGTGGTTCAATGCAATCGAGACGAATGACGAGTACGCCGTCACGAACAAAATAATCCAGGCCTCCAAAGACCTTCTCGCGGAGACCCTGCGGCTGAACGCGGAGGCCGTGGCCCGCTCGCTCGACGAGAGCCACATCCACGTGACGAGCAACCGCTCCTACAACAACGAGGACGCATTGCAGTCGGCGATATACCTGTCGTATATCTACGCGCTGAACAAGTACACGATCGTGAAGGAGATGACGAGCGGGAAAGGCTTTGCCGATGTCGTGTTCATCCCCTTCGTGCCGGACATCCCCGCGATGATAATCGAACTCAAGCGCAACGGCTCCCCGGAAAGCGCGATCACGCAGATACGCGAGAAGCGCTACTTTGACTCCCTGTCGGCCTACTCGGGCGACCTGCTCTTCGTCGGCGTGAACTACGATGAAGCGAGCAAGACCCACGAGTGCAGGATAGAGCATTTCGTCAAGTAAAGAGCGACCCCCCGGCGGGGAAGCCGCCACCGGGCACCCAAAAGGCCGCCCCGCCCTTAGCAGATGCAGGGCGGAACGTGCGGGCAGGCTCCCGCAGCCACGCCTACCGCCGCCCGCCCGCTACACCTGCCCTACCAGAGGGAACTACTGCGCGGAGCGGCACACGCGGAAGCCAAAGCTGTAGTCCCGGGCGCCCGGGACGCTGTTGAGCCGGGTGGAAACAGCACAGTTGTTCGCATAGTCCCAGCAGGACCCGCCACGGACGACGCGGCTAGAACAAGTCCACCCGGTCGGGTCCGTAACTGCATCACTGCCGTAGCCGCCGCTGCCAGTCCAGCCGTCCCAGCACCACTCATGGACGTTGCCGCTCATGTCGTACAGGCCCTTCGCATTCGGCTGCTTGTCCTTCACGGGATGCGTCGTCGACCCGCCTCGATTTGCGCTGTACCATGCGTAGCTGCCGAGAGAGCTTTCAGACGAGGTTCCGCTCCATGTCCTCGTACCCGTCGTCGTGTCGCCCGCCCGGGCGGCGTACTCCCATTCCGCCTCGGTCGGCAGCCGGTAGCCGTTCGTATCGAAATCGCAAGCTACACCGATCCAAGTTGCGTTGTCTGATGTCGGCACTGCCCCCCAATCTGCCGGGTCTGTACTCCCGCTTATCGTATAGCAGGGAGTCCTCCCTTCCTGCTGGCTCAGCCTGTTGCAGTAGACGAGCGCATCATACCAGTTCACCTGTTCCACGGGCCTGCTCTCGTCCCCGGTGCAACTGCTCGGGTTCGTCCCCATCACCGCCTTGTACTCCGCCTGCGTCACTTCATGGTCACAGATCCAGAAGTCCCGGGTCAGCGTCACGCTGTGCACGGTCTCGTCATAATCCGCACTGCAGCCCATCGAGAAGGTCCCGGCATCCATCTTGACAAAGACGGTCGTAACCGTCTTGGACGACGTACCGCCTGTCCCGCCGGAAGCCTGTACCGCGAGCGTTCCCGACCCGCTCGCCGTCACGCTTCCGCTTACCAGCGTGACGATGCTGCCGCTGAACGTTACGGTGATAGTCCCGAATCGGAACGTTATGGTGTAGCTGCCGCTATACGCAGTCGTAGCGGCGGATGCCGCCACGGCCCTGGCATAGCTGCCGGAAATGCTTGCCCCGCTGCCCGACAGCACTGCCGTGCCGGAACTGCTGTCGCCCTGCATCGTCAGCGTCGTGTAGGCGGTACTATCCACGGTCATGGAGCCGGAATACACCGTGCCGCCGGTCGCCGTGCTGCCGGCACCGGTCGAAGTGTATGCCAGGCCTGCGCTGTCACCGTCATCACTGCTGCCGTTGTCGCAGGCTGCCATGGATGCTGCCAGAAGCACCATCCCGAACAGGGCAAGCAGTTTCACCAATGTCTTTTTCATATAAATCCCCTTTTTCTATCATTTGATGGGTTGATGAGAATTATTCTCATTGAAATCATTCCTTCCGCTGTCCAAAAGGACAGGGTATTGCTAATTCCTAGTCTTCGTACTTGATAATAATAACACTACAACTTGATATTATCAAGTGGAAAATCATTACTTTTACCGTATCATTGTGCTATGACACCGGTGGAATTAAGGCAAAACCTTTCAGCGAACATAAAAATGTATAGGAAAAAACTTTCGCTGACGCAGGAAAAGCTGGCGGAAAAATCAGAGCTTTCATCGCAGACTATAAACGATATTGAAGGGTGCCGCACCTGGGTGAGCGATAAATCGCTGGTGAAAATTTCGGAAGTCCTGTGCACGACGCCGTCGGCCCTGCTGCTGTCAAAGGATTTTTCGGAAACAACGGCATCCTCTTTGGCTGAGAGCAATTTGTACCGGCTGAAATCCCAGATAGATTCCGTTTTCGACGAATGGCTTGCGAAGCAGCAGGAGGCATCCCCTGCACTGCATTAAACACAGACCCTGCACTGTATTGAACACAGACCGTGCACTGTATTGAGCACACCCCGTGCACTGTATTGAACACAGACCGTGCACTGCATTGAACAGCAAAAAAAACCGGTCCCGAAGGCAAAGCCATGCATGCTGACTGCACCTTCAGGATCCGGCAGGTTATTGCAGAACCCCTGCGGTGCGGAGGATTTCCGCAGGGATTAGCGAATGCTATTTCCAGATGTTCTTCTTGTAGAAGTCCTCAACCTTCTGCAGGCCTTCCTCAACAGTACACAGGTCAAGGAAAATATCCACCATCGCGTTGTCAAAGGCAGTGCCGGCTTCGGTCGTTGCAAGCGACTCATTGTAGAAGCCCAGTGTCCCCGTAGACCCGGCAAGAATCCGCTGCACATAGCCGAGCTGCATGGGCGCCTTGTCAAGATCAAAGGAAACACCGGTAACGGGAATCTTTCCGGCGACCTCGGCGGTATAGCGCTGCGCCTCGTCGTCGGTGAACATCTTCATGAAGGCAATGCAGGCATCCTGATGAGCCGTCGTCGAAGACATGACCAGATTGTCCGTCTTGACGATCATGCGGTTGGGGTCTGCTCCGCCCCTGATGGCCGGGAAGGAGAAGACGCCGCAGTGTGCCTCAAAGCCGGGATTTGCACCGTTGATCTGTCCGATGACCCATGAGCCCTGGACGAGCATGGCGCACTCGCCGTCATAGAAGGCAGCCGTCGCCTGATCCCTGGAGTCTCCCGCAGCAGTCTTCTGGAAGTACTGGGAAAGCTCCTTGAGCTTGGAAACACCGTTCCTGAACGAGGGATCGAGCCAGGAGCCTCTGCCCGCATTGACGCGTGCAAGGTTGTCGGGTCCGCCTGCACGGTCGCAGAAGTAACCGGCCAGGATGGAAAGGCACCAGGGCGTTCCGGCAGAACAGGCAATCGGCGTTATGCCGGCAGCCTTGAGCTTTTTGCAGCAGGCAATCCACTCCTCATAGGTCTCGGGAACCTGCACGCCGGCCCTTTCAAAGAGCTCGGTATTGTAAAATACGAGGGCAGCGGCAAAGTTGGTCGGAACGGCCATGATCCTGCCCTCATAGGTCAGGCGTTCAAAGATTCCCTTCGTAAAACTGTTGTACCAGTCGCTCTCCGTTCCGTTCAGGATGGGAGTCAGGTCAGCGGCTGCTCCGGCTTCGACAACGGCATTGAGGTCCGGCCCGGGGTTGCAGATAAAGACATCGGGCGTCCGGTTCGAGGCGATGAGGGCGTTCAGCCTAACCTCGTACTCCTCAAGTTTGGTCGTGATGGGCGTACAGTGATAGGTACCCGCATACGTCTCGTTGAAACGGTCGATGACCCTCGCATAGCCCTGGGACATCAAGTCCGTCGGCGCCTCAAGGTCATCCCAGAACATCCAGGAAATCTCAACCACCTCCTTTTTGGAAGCGGACGAGCCGGAGGACGGACTGCCGGCAGCGGCACTTCCCTCCCTGGAGCAGCCTGCAAGGGCAACTGCCAGACATCCGAATAGGACACAGAGCTTTACTTTTTTCATCATGTTCTCCACACTTTTGAATATACCATACAAATTAAAATCTCATAAAACCACAGCCGCTGCATCTACCCCACACGAGCGTATGATACACCATCCTGTCCGTCCGCTGTATAGTCGCTTTTCCCTAAAGCGGCACGGCGCCGTACAAAAAGCGGCAGGAATACGGGACCTGCCGGATCATGCGGAAACAAAAAAGGCCGGAGCAGGAAGTGCCCCGGCCCGCAGAGTCAGTAGTCGCCCAGGAGGGAACGGAAGAGGGGCCGGTATTTTTCGGAGGCCACTTTATCCCAGGAGTAGTTTGCGGTGATGTAGCGGGCAGTATAGGCAAGCATCGGATGAAAAATCTCTTTTCCTGCCTGACCGGCAATCCTGATGAGGGAACTGAGGAAACCGGCGAGGGTTTCGGTATCGTTCGGCTCATAGAGGAAGCCGGTCTCGCCGTCGATTATCTTCCTGAGGCCGCCGGTCGCATGGGCAAGGCAGAGCGAACCGTACAGCTGGGCAATGAAGTCCTCGGTGCCGCAGGGTTCAAAATTGCTCGGGAACACGGCGATGTCAGCCGCCGCCATGCAGAGGCGGGAGAGGGCCCGGTCATAGCCCTTGAAATAGACGACGCTGCCGGGAAAAGCCTGGGAAAGCTGCTCCAGTTCCCCTTCCAGCTCCCGCTCGCCCTGGCCCAGAAAGATAAAGCGTGCGTTCATGCCGTTTTCCAGAATCCTGCGGGCGGCGGCGGCAAGGATTGAGATGCCCTTCTGGCGGACGACCCGGCCGTGATAGGCAATGTAGACGGCTTCTTCCGCCCCGGCAGCCAGAAAACCGTAACGGCGGACGGAAGCGTTCCGTGCAGGGAGGGTGGCATTCCGGTCCGCAAAGACCGTCAGGAAATGCGACCGGCACGCATACTTCCCGTCAAAGTCGCCAGCCGCAATGTCAAAGGCTGCGGGCAGCAGGGAAACAGAGGTGTCGGCAGGATTGTAGCGGCCGCAGTCGACGCCGTTCGTTATGCCGGTCACCTTTACCCGGTCCCGCGCGAACAGGGGCGACAGGCCGCCGGTATCCGTTGACCCCGCCATGATTTCTTCCGCATACTGGGGGGAAACCGTCGTCAGGCAGGCAAAGCGGGAGGCGAGCACAAAGGGTTCCACGCAGGCTCCGTTGAGCCCCTGCGCCAGGAAATCCCGGTCAAGGCCGGTAAAATAGACGGCAGAATCAAGCGAGCTGTACTCGTGGTGGTAACCCGCGCCCGCATTGTGGATCGTCACGACGAAACGGGTATGCCGGTAGACGGAAGCAAGGGTTTTGTTCTCCTTCCGGGCAAAATGGACGAAGACCGCAAGCATTGCGGCGGTTGCATCGTGACAGTGGATGATGGCGGGGTTTTCCTCCTTGGCACAGGTTTCCCCGTAGGCAACGACCGCTTTCTGGAAAAGGGTATTCAGAAACTGTGCATCCTCATGTCCCTGCCCCTTGCGGTGGGCGGGATTTTCCGCCTCCTCTTCCTCGGTGTAGGTATAGACCGCCTGCTTTTCGCTGAAGGCCCGGTTGCCGATGAAGACAATCTCGACACCGTTCCGCCTGCCGTGACTGAAGCTTATGGTCATTTCGCGGCCGCAGACCTGAATCTTGACCGGCCGGTGCCAGCAGCAGCAGAAATCTTCGACCGCAGACAGGTCGGTACAGCCGTAGAGGGGAATAAAGAGGGTTACCTTCTCCCCGGAGCGGACGAGGCTTTCGCTGAGGGAACGGGTGACGTTCTTGACGCCCCCCGCCTCCGCAATGCCCGCATACTCCCGGGCGACAGTCCAGATGTTCATTGTCCCCCCGGTGAACGGCCCGCAGGGGCGGGATGCGGCTGTCCTGCAGGGGCAGTGCGCGCCCGGGCAAAATCAGGCCGCAGGACCTCAGCCCCGTTCAGGTAGACATTCCGCAGCGCCGTACCTTCCGCCATATACACGCTGACCATGATGCGGATGACACGGGGCAGCATGCCCTTCACCTCCGGCTCCTGCGCACAGAAGAGGGGCACGGCAGAAACATCCAGTCCGGTGCCCGCAGTCCGCAGGGCTGTGGCGGCATTCAGCTCATTCAGGTCGGCCGTCATCGTAAACTGAATGCTCACCATATCAGCGGCGTCAAAGCGGTTTTCCGCGCAGATGCCGTCAAAGAGGGAGCCGACCGCAGTCCTGATTGCCTCCCGGGTGTTTTCGGTGCAGGTCGCACCCCGTATGCAGTAAAGCCGTTTTCCTTCCATGCTGTACCCGCCCTAGTTCGCTGCCGGAGCTGTTTCTGACCCCGCCGTTTCCGGTCCGGCAGCACCGGCGGCAGTTCCGCCAGCATCTCCCGTAGTGCCTGCAGCGGCGGCTTCGCCCAGGAGGGAGCCGACACCGGCTTCAAGCCCGTCAGGAGAAGCGGGAAGGCCCTTGAGCGTCTTTGAGACTTCCTGTATCGTTCCCAGGTCCTTGAGCTGGGGATACTTCTTGAGGAGTTCCGCATACTGCTCCAGCAGCCTGACGGACTTCTCGCTCTCGTGCATTTCGTCGGCATAGCGGGCAGCCCGTTCCTGCAGGCTCCGGTTCAGCTCTTCCCGGTAATTCCCGTACAGATCCTGTATTCCTTCGTAGCTTGTCATGTCGGGGAGGCGGGCCTTCGGTATTTCAACGGCATTGAGCGTCACGGCCGTAAGGTCTTCCGCGCTTTTTTCGGCAAGGCTGTCCAGCGTCGCCTTATCCAGCGCCTTTGCGGAAAGATAGCCCGTCCAGCGGGAAGCAGAGTCCGATGAAGGCTGGACGGAAGGCAGCATCCGGTCGGCAACGAGCCCTGCGACGACCTTCGCCTTGTTGTCAAGGTAGGCATCCAGATCTTCCTGGCTTGCAATTTCGTTCTTTTTGACGAGGGTAACGAGGGATTCTGCCCTGGGGGAAAGCTGCACCGCAACTTCCAGTTCGTAGGAGAAGTCGGCGGGAGCATCGAGCATTTTGGCATAGAGGTCGGCACCGGGCAGGGTGCCGGTATAGGTCTGGACGCTCCGGTGGGGTTCCATGCTGAATTTGTGGATGGTGACGTTCGTCGGAAGCAGCTTTTCCCAGCGCCAGACAAAGGAGCCGGGCAGGAGGGGCCGCTCAAGCACCCCGCTGGTCTTGGACACCATGACCCCGCACTCGCCGGGCCTGATGCCGAACTGCACCCAGCCGATCAGGAATACGGCGGCAGCCGCAATCAGGATAATGAAAAAACTCCCAAGCACACGCTTCATACTGCACCTTCCATTCTATTTGCGGCTCTATTGTATACTTTTTCGAAAGCTTATACAATCAACTCATGGCACCGTCACGCAAAAAAAAGCAGGAAGCAGGAACCGACATCTTCTCCAGCCTCATAAAGCGCTTTACCATCTTTCTGCTCCTCTTTCTTGCCGTCATGCTGCTCCTGTACTTTTCGGGCAACTTTCAGGCCTTCCTTGACTCCAGCCTCCGCATCATCCTTTTCAGCTCCTCGCTGCTCTCGCTCCTGCTCATTTCCTTCTCCGCCGTCGGCTTCGTTTCAAGCCTCGTCCTGCTTGCGGGCAGAAGGCAGGCGGGCTATGCCGCTGCCCTGCTGTTTTACCTGCTGACCGCCGCCGCGGGCACCGCCGTTTTCATTGCCCTGCGGGGCCTCGCCGTCCTGACCGCCGGAATCCGCTAAACTTTTGGGGAGCCTTACGGGAGGCTCCCAGACAGACCCTTGAAAGCAGGCGGAAATTCGGCTATGATGGCCGTATGCGGTGTCCTTCATGCGGAAGCCTTGACGACAAGGTAATAGAATCCAGAACAATGGCAAACGGGGAAAGCATCCGGCGCAGGCGGGAGTGCCTTTCCTGCGGCTACCGCTTTACCAGTTACGAGCGGATAGAAGAAAAGCCCTTCATGGTCATAAAACGGGACGGCCGGCGGCAGCCCTTTGACCGCGACAAGCTGTACAAGGGCATAGACCGTGCCCTTGAAAAGCGTCCCGTGTCCACATCGCTCATAGACCAGATTGTCACGGAAATTGAGGACGAGGCTTACAGCCGGGGCAAGACCACGCGGGAAATCGCCACGTCAGACCTGGGCGAGATTGTCCTTGCCCGCCTGAACCAGGTGGACAAGGTTGCCTACATCCGCTTTGCGAGCGTCTACAAGCACTTCAACAACCTCGATGAGTTCATTCAGGAAGTCAAGAGCGTCGGAGGGGGACAATGAACGCGGCACAGGAATGTTTTCCCGGCTGGGAGGGAATGCTTTCTTCCGGGGAAAGCGGCCAGCCTGCGGGCGCAGACCGCCAGGGCGGTCTGGAAGACCTTATCCTGCACGGCCTGCTCGACGGCGACGGCAGGCGGATTGCAAAGCCGGCCCGGCATTTTTCTTCCATACTGAACCAGATAGCCTTTTCCCGCTGCAAGCGGCTGGACTCATTCGACAGCCTGCTCGCCCCCTTCGTCCGCGAGGACGGCCTGTCGTTCAGGGAAGTCAAGCAGGCACTGCAGGGACTTGCCTTTGCCCTGCTCTACCGCTCAAAGGAACAGGACCTGCCCTGCATGAGGCTCGGGCTTGATTCCCTCTGCCCGGAACGGCTCAGGGACATGAAGGCGGTCGTCGCAGGCAGGGAGCTTCCGTATTCATACGGCTCGCTCGCAAACGAGGCGGGAGCCATTTCGCGCGCCATACGGGAAGTGCTTGCCGAGGGAACCTCGGAGGGCGAGCCGTTTACCTGCATTGCCCCGCTGGACGGGACGGACGCAGGCTCATGGGACGGCGGGCTGCCGCAGGGCATCAGCTACGAAATGTTTACGATGAAAAACTGTACGAAGTGCGCCGCAGTCCGAGACTTCATGGGCCTGTCCCATCTGGAAGGCAGGGAAACTGGCGTGGACAGCGACCGGGGCTTTGACCGGGCCTCCGAAGCAGGCGTATTCGTGACTCCGACGGTCATCTTCTACAGCAGGGACAAGGAAGAAATCGCCCGCGCCCACAACGTGCAGGAGCTTGAGTCGGTGCTCGTCCTGCTCAAGGAACGGGCATAAAGGTCTTGACGCCATAACCGAGGAGCGGGGGCTTTCTCCCGCACCATACTTTTCATACCACGCATACAGCCCGTGACGCACACACAGCATAAAGACACAGGGCATAAAAAAAGCCTCCCGTTAGGGAGGCTTTGTGCCAAAGATCAGAATCGAACTGATGACATAAGGATTTTCAGTCCTCCGCTCTACCAGCTGAGCTACTTCGGCAAGTCATTTAAGCATGTATACTGTAGCGCATACCCTTTTCTTTGTCAAGTCCTCCCGGTCAGGAAGAAGCCGCCAAAGGCCTAAACAACGATAGTGGCGAGTGGGATCGAACCACTGACATACGGAATATGAGTCCGTTGTTCTACCGACTGGACTACGCCACC
>CAMJZA010000098.1 GCA_946410085.1 uncultured Treponema sp.
TTGTTGTAGGACTGGATATAGGTACTACGTTCATAAAGGCTGTCATCGGAGAAGTGGATGAAGATGACAATATCTCGATAATCGGATTTGCGAAGAAGCCGTCGCAGGGCCTGCGCAACGGGGTCATCGTCAACATCGATGCTGCGGTTGCTGCCATAAACGCAACGGTTGATGCCGCCGAGCAGGCTGCGGGGGTGGATGTTTCTGCCGTCTTTACTGCCATCGGCGGGAGCCAGGTAGAAAGCCTGAATTCCGAAGGCGACACGGTCGTTGACCGGAGTGACCGCTACCGGACCCTTGAGATTACGGACGAGGCCAAGGTGCGTGCCATCGGGGCGTCTACTGCCATCAGTACCCCGATGGACAAGAAAATGCTGCATACCATTCCGCAGGAATACTTTGTCGATGACCTGCCGGGGACGAAGGACCCGATCGGCACGATGGGCAAGCGGCTCAAGGTCAAGGTCCACATCATACTGGCGAACGAGACAGCCTGCAATAATCTGGATCAGTGCATCAGCCGGGCCGGCTATGAGTGCTGTGCCATCTGGTCAAAGACCCTTGTCGCCGCCTTTGCGACGATTCATGATGATGAAATGGATCTCGGATCCATCCTGATTGATCTGGGCGGCGGAACGACTGACGTCATGGTCGTGAACCGGGGGGCTCCCGTGTTCATGGCGTCCATTCCCGTCGGCGGAAACCTTGTGACGAACGATATTGCCGTCGTGAAGGGGATTCCCGTGTCGGCGGCAGAAAAGATAAAGGTTGAGAACGGCTGCTGCTGGCTCAACGAGAATGATGAGGCGGAGGAAGTCATCATCCCCAGCGTGGGCGGGCGTCCTCCCGAGGAAACGACCCAGTACGAGCTGTGCGAGATAATCCAGCCCCGTGTTGCCGAGATTTTTTCGATGGTCAGGTCTGAAGTCGTGCACCATACCAAACTCACCCAGCTGAACGGCAGCATCGTCCTGACCGGCGGCGGCGCAAATATGCCCGGCGTCGTTGAGCTGGCGCAGAGTATCTGGGGAACGACGTCTGTCCGCATCGGTGAGGTTTCGGATTTCGGCGGCCTTGACAAGGGCTACCGGGATCCGGAATTTGCGACGGCGGTCGGTCTTGTGGACCGCAACCGGTCAACCCGGATTTCTTCAAAATCCCGGAAAAAAAGTACTCAAGATTTTGAAAAAGGTGAGAATTTATTCAAAAAAATATGGAATAATTTGTTCTAATGGTATATGATTGAATATATTTTGCGCTGATGGGCGCACGTCCGCTCCTGAAAAGGGGATATGTTCAGGAGGGACTGAATGCGGGGTGGGAGGAAAAAAAGTATGATAGAGCTGTCCGTATTGAATGAAGGAAACTCTGACATTTCGGCGGTTAACCCGACCGTCATCAAGATAATCGGCTGCGGAGGCGGCGGATCAAATGCCGTCAACCGGATGATTGAGGCAGGCGTGAATGACGTCGAGTTTGTCGTCATGAACACGGACCTGCAGGCGCTGGGCGTTTCGAAGGCCCAGAAACGTCTTGCAATCGGCCAGAAGCTGACCGGCGGCCTCGGTGCGGGCGGAAACCCCGCCGTCGGTGAGAACGCTGCAAAAGAAGATACGGACAATATAAGCAACATCGTGCAGGGCGCTGATATGGTCGTCATAACGGCCGGTATGGGCGGCGGAACCGGAACCGGTTCTGCACCTGTCGTCGCGCAGCTTGCCAAGGAAGCGGGTGCGCTGACGATTGCCGTCGTAACGACGCCTTTCGGTTTTGAAGGCCCGGTCAGGATGAAGAATGCCCAGGAGGGCCTCAGGAAGCTCCGCAGCAATGTGGACAGCCTGATTGTCGTTCCCAACCAGCAGATCATGAAGATCGTTGACAAGAAAGTGAACTTCAAGCAGGCATTCCGCCTTGCGGATGACGTGCTCTGTCAGGGTGTGCAGGGCATTTCCGAGATCATAACCCTGCCGGGCGACATAAACGTGGACTTTGCAGACGTGAAGTCCGTCATGCAGGGACAGGGCGATGCGATTCTCGGCGTCGGTTTCGGTGACGGGGAGAACCGGGCTGCCAGCGCTGCGCTTGCCGCCATATCCAACCCCCTGCTGGAAGACTGCCAGATTGACGGGGCTTCCAATATCCTTGTCAACGTCGTCGGGGATGATGATGAAGAGAATATGCCGACGATGATGGAGCTTGAGGAGATTACCAAGACGATTTCTGCCTCTGCTTCCAAGAATGTCAACATCATCAGCGGTATCTGTACCAAGCACGGCATGGGCGAGAAGCTTTCCGTAACGGTCATTGCGACCGGCTTCAACAGCAAGGCCGCCGATGATGCTGCCGGTGAATCCGAGAAGCTGGAAGAGCGGGGCAGTGAGAATGTCTTTGATTACGGCAGTTTTGAGAATATCCTGCACGGGAATGCAGCCCCCGGATCTGCTGCGGCAAAGATAGACCCGGCTGCCATAAAGGTCAGCACGATTCCGCTCAAGAACTCGTCCCTTGCGGAGCTGAGCGGCACGCCGGCTTCCAAACCCCTTTCTGCAGCCCCGTCGCCTGCGGGAGCGGCATCTCCTGCGGCAAAACTGCGGGGAACGGCAGCAGCTGCTGCACTGCAGGCGGAATCTGACCGTGCAGCCGGCCAGCCGCAGGCTGCGGGTACGGCCTCGCCTGCTTTTTCTACCGGTGACAGCCTGCGCCGCCCGGTACAGGGAGGAATCCGCCCGCCGGTCGGGTTTACGGTGAACAAGAATGATTTGACGCAGCCTGCCTGCCTGCGGAATGGTCCGGTGCTTACCAGGAGTATAAACCTGACGGATGGCAAGTGACGTTTCTCCCGACAGGCTGCTCCGTTCCTTTCATGATGAGCTGCTCCTGCTGGAGGGTAAGGCAGAATTGTCTGCCGATGCCTACGGTCAGTGCGCAAGGGACTTTCTCGCCTATGCGGCTGCGAAGGAAATTCCGCTTGCGTCCGTGACCCCCCTGGATCTGACCTACTACCTCAGCTATCTCCGCCTTGAAAAGGATGAAAGCGACCTGACGCTGGCAAAGACGGTGTCGGCCCTCCGTTCCTTCGGTGCTTTCCTGAAGCGGGAGGGACTTTGGACGGAGAATGCTGCCTTGGAACTGGACCGGCCGAGCGTGTCCCGCAAGCTTCCCCGGGTCCTGAGCGTCAGTCAGGTTGATTCCCTGCTTGCTGCGATTGATACAAGCAAGCCGCTCGGGGTGCGGGACCGCGCCCTGTTCGAGCTCATATACAGCTGCGGCCTCCGGATAAGCGAGGCCTGTTCCCTGCGCCTGTCGAACGTGCACTTCAAGGAACGCTTCATCATCGTTCAGGGAAAAGGCAGCAAGGAGCGGATGGTTCCGTTCGGTTCCGCAGCCCATGACTGGCTTCATGCATGGGTGTATGAATACCGGCCTGCGTTTGTGACGGCGCGGCCCGCTCCGGCCGCCGGACAAAAGGCTGCATCGTCGGCAAAGCCTCCGGCAATAGACGCCGTGTTCGTCAACAGCAGGGGGAACAGCCTGTCACGCATGGGCGTGTGGAAAAAATTTCAGGCTCTGGAAGCAAAAAGCGGGGTTTCTGCCAAGGTTCATACCCTGCGCCATTCCTTTGCAACCCATCTTCTGCAGGGCGGGGCTGACCTGCGTTCCGTGCAGGAACTGCTGGGCCATGCGGACCTGTCTACGACACAGATTTATACACATGTTGACAATGAGCTTCTGAAGGAATATCACAGGGGCTTTTTCCCCGGCCATAAAGCTGCCGGTTCGGAGGATTCTGATGAAAAGTAACGCTGTACTTGCCGCAGCCTGTCTGGCTGCCGTCGTTTGTACGTCCTGCGCTCCGTCCTATAATAGCATAAAGCGGATGCAGCGGCTGGAGGAAGGTGTTTCCAGCCCGACCACAAAGGAGGAGCTGGAGGAAGCCCTGAAGAAATACGAGGCACGGGCGATGGATCTGGTTTCTACGGAAGCCCAGTCCGGGATGTGGTACAAGATTCTCGGGACCCGCTATCTGGACGAGGCGATGTACCGGAAGGCCTATGATGCCTTCCGCAAGGCCCTGATGTACTATCCCGACAATGCAAACCTCTATTATTACGTTGCAATCTGCGCCGGTTACATTGCGAACAGCGAGCTTGACTTTGATGCAAAGGGGACCGTAGAGACGGCAGAGCGGGCGAATTACCTGAAGCTTTCTGAGTCTGCCTACCTGCGTGCCCTGGAAATAGATCCCAAGTATTACCGGGCAATGTATGGAATCGGCGTCCTCTACGTCTTTGAGCTGGACCAGCCGGACAGTGCCATTCCCTATCTGGAGCGCTTTCTGGAAACCCAGAAGCGGGACAGCGATGCGATGTTCGTCCTTGCCCGGGCCTATTACCAGACCTACCAGTTTGACAAGGCGATTGTCCTGTATGACAAGATTATTTCGCTGGATCCGAATGCCGAGAAGACGGCAGAGGCAAAGGCGAACAAGAAAGTCGTCCTAGACGCCCAGTATGCCCGCTAGTTGCCCGTAAGCTGTGGACGAGCTTGATATCGCACTCTCTTCGCTCTATTTCCTCACCCTCCGGGAGAAAATTCTTTTAAGGAAGAATATTGACAGGATTGAGCAACTTGCGGTACTGTCTATAGCAGATATTTCCTTCCTTATTAAGCGGCCCCTGGGACCGAGGATTTCCTGGGACGGGAACGGACTGCTGCGGCAGACCCGGCTTGCCTGCTCGATTATGGAAGGTCAGGGAATTTCGGGCTGCCGTTACGGGCAAGCTGACTATCCTGCCCTGCTCAGGGAGATCCTTAACCCGCCGTTCTGCATTTTTTATCGGGGGGATATCCGCTGTGTCGGGAAGGAATGCGTTTCCGTCGTGGGAACGCGGAGCGTCTGCCGGGAGGCAGCGGCGGCAACGCTGGAATTTGCACGGGAGGCAGCCCTGGACGGACTGACGGTGGTCAGCGGCAATGCCAACGGCATAGACAGTTTTGCCCACAGGGGAGCGCTTTCTGCCGGGGTGGATGGTGCAACGGCCTGCATCCTGCCCTGCGGCATTGATACGATTGTTCCGGCAGGCCATAAGGCGATGGCCGGCAGGATTATTCAGACGGGCGGTGTCGTGCTGAGCGAGTATATTCCCGGTACTCCCGCCGAAAAATGGCGTTTTGTCCAGCGGAACCGCCTGATTGCGGCATTGTCCCCGGCGACGCTCATCATGCAGGCTCCGTCAGGCAGCGGGGCCCTGATTACGGCGGAATTCGCCCTGGAATATGACCGCGATGTGCTGTTTCATAGCAGCGCTTTCTGTGCGGAAGCGCAGACGATAGAAGCACGGACTCTTGAAAAACTGAAGTCCCTGAACTCCAGGAAAGCTGTGCGCAGCTGTGCTTCATACATAGAGTCCGGGGCGCCGGTAATTGCAAGTTACGGCGAATATAAAAGAGCTTTGCGGGATGCCCCCGGCACATACGCCGTGCCGGACGGCGGGCAGTTGTCCCTCATAAGCTAAAGGTGGTGAGCATGCCAGTTGCTGAAAAAAAAGCTGCTGCAGAAAAGAAAAAGACGCTCGTAAAGAAAGTGCGGAGCAGCAGGACAAAGAAGAAGGTTCTGGTGATCGTGGAGTCCCCTGCGAAGGCAAAGACGATAGAGCATTATCTGGGGGCCGGCTATACGGTAAAGGCCTCCATGGGACATTTGATTGACCTGCCGAAGAGCCGCCTTGCAATCCATGTCGAAGACGGGTTTCAGCCCGAATACATCACGGTCCGCGGGCGGGCAAAGCTTTTGCAGGAACTGCAGCGGGAAGCAAAGTCGAGCGATGCCGTCCTGCTTGCCTCTGATAATGACCGGGAGGGGGAGGCAATTTCCTGGCATTTGAATAATGCCCTGAAGGAAAAGACCTCCGCGATGATAAACCGGATTACCTTTAACGAAATAACCCCCGTTGCGATAAAGGAGGCGATAAAGCATCCGCGCGAGATAGACGAGGGCAAGGTCAACGCCCAGAAGGCCCGGCGCGTTCTGGACCGGCTGGTCGGCTACAACCTGAGTCCCCTGCTCTGGAAGAAGGTCAAGAACGGTCTGAGTGCGGGAAGGGTTCAGTCTGTTGCCCTCCGCCTTATCTGCGACCGGGAGCAGGAGGTCGAAGACTTTATTCCCGAAGAGTACTGGACGCTGGAGGCTGACTTCGTCAAGGGAAAGGTAAAGTTTACCGCAGAGCTGACCCAGTACGGCGGCAAGAAGCCGGATCTGAAGAAGGAAAGCGAGGTGCGGGCGATAATTGACAGCATTGCGTCTTCCGACTGCATCGTGCAGGACATAAAGAACAGTGAGAAGACCGTCCGTCCCAAGCCGCCGTTTACGACGTCAAAGTTGCAGCAGGCGGCCGCAAACCGGCTGGGCTTTACCTCCCGCAAGACGATGCAGATAGCCCAGCAGCTCTACGAGGGCATTCAGATAGGTTCCAGCCGGGTCGGACTGATTACCTACATGCGTACGGACTCCGTCCGCATTTCCCAGACGGCGCTCGACGAGGTGCGGGACTGGCTTTCCAAGCATTATCCCGATGACCTGCCGGAACAGCAGATTGAGTATGCGGTCGGCAAGGGGGCACAGGACGCCCATGAGGGCATCCGTCCGACCTATGCTTCGTATACGCCCGATGATGTAAAGGAATACCTGTCCCGCGACCAGCTCCGCCTCTATTCGATTATCTGGGAACGTTTTGTTTCCAGCCAGATGAAGAATGCCAGGACCGTAACGACTGCCGTTGACATCAGTGCGGGTGATGCCATTTTCCATGCGAGTGCGAGCAGGCTGAGCTACAAGGGCTTTTATAACGTGATAAAGACCCTCTCTTCCAAGGAGGACAGCACCGGCAGGCTGCCTTCGCTCACTGTCGGCGAACGGCTTTCTTCCGGCAGCTTCTATCCCGAGCAGCATTTTACCTCAGGGCCGACCCGCTATACGGACGCTTCGATCGTCAAGACCCTGGAAGAGAAGGGCATCGGCCGGCCTTCGACCTATGCGCCGATCATTTCCGTCCTTCTTGACCGCTATTACGTGACCCGCAACAACAAGCAGCTTGTGCCGACGCAGCTGGGCAAGATAATCTGCCGGATTCTGGTCGAGTCGTTCCCTGACCTGATAAACGAGCAGTTTACCTCAGAAGTCGAAAACGACCTGGATAAGGTAGAGAAGAATGAGCTTGTCTGGAATTCGATGATCGGAGACTTCTACAAGTCCTTCAAGGAGCGGGTCGACAGCGTGATGGACACGCAGGAGAGCATGAAGGGCGTCCTTGACGAGCAGACCGAAGAACGCTGCGAGAAATGCGGCAGGCCGATGGTGAAGAAACTCGGCCGCTTCGGCTATTTCCTTGCCTGCTCCGGCTTTCCTGAGTGCCGGAACACGAAGAGCATTCCGCTTGCAAAGTGCCCGGTGAAAGGCTGCAACGGCGATATCGTTGCCCGAAAGACGAAGGGGCGGGGAAAGGAGTTCTACGGCTGTACGAACTATCCGAAGTGTTCCTTCCTGTCCCACTTTAAGCCGATAAACGCAAGCTGTCCCAAGTGCGGCTGGTTCCTGGTCGAAAAGTACGATAAGAAGAACGGCAGCTACAAGAGCTGCATCAATCCTGACTGCGATTATCTGCACTCGCCGGACGGGGCGGAAGCTCCGCTTGCCGATGCAGAACTGCTGGAACAGTCCTAGCTGCCGCTTCTGCTATCGGTTATGGAAGAAAGGAGTCTCGGAGACTGCATTGATGAATACCTCGTCTATCTTGCGAATGTCAAGGGGCGGTCTGTCCATACGGTCAGGGCTTATGCCGAAGACTTCAGGCATTTTGACGGGGTAGTCAGCCGGGAAACGGCCATTGCGTCCGTAAGCCTGGCCCAGCTGCGTTCCCTGGTAGGGGATTTGAGCAGGAAAAGCTACAGCATTGCCTCCATAGACCGCTTTATTGCAGCCGTTCGCGGCCTGTTTGCGTATTGCCGGAAAAATCAGTATATTCAGGAAAATGTCTCGCTGGAACTGAAGACGCTCAAGCGGCCGAAGCTCCTGCCCCGCTTTATGACGCAGGCCGAGGTCGATGCCCTGTGCTCGCAGCCTGAGCGGAAGCCCCTGCTGTGGCCTGCACGGGACAAGGCCCTGTTCGAGATGCTCTATTCTTCCGGCTGCCGTGTCAGCGAGCTGGCTTCCCTGAAGCTTTCCGACTTTACGGAAGGCTATGAGAGCGCCGTCGTGATGGGAAAGGGCAGCAAGGAGCGCTATGTGTTTTTTGAACGGGACGCCCGGGAAGCCCTGCAGGCCTACCTTCTGGAACGGAAGGTGCGTTTTCCGCAGTCCCTTGAGGAAGGGGAGGCTTTTGTTGCGGAGGTCTTCGTCAACCAGCGGGGAGGTCCCCTGACGACTGCCGGCATGGAACTGATCGTGCGGGAATACAGCGGGGTAAAGGGGACGAGCAAGCCCATGACGCCCCATTCGTTCCGCCATACCTTTGCGACGGCAATGCTGCTGAACGGTGCGGACATACGGGAAGTTCAGTCCATGCTGGGACACTCCAGCATCAATGCGACGCAGCGCTATACCCACGTTACGGCGGAGCGGCTGCGGGAAGTCTATAATCAGGCCTTTCCCCACAGCGGGAAAGACGATTGAAGCGGGGATCCGTAAAACAGGCGCTGAGGGCGGTTTTGCGGGGCTGATAAGACGTTTCTGATATGACATTTTATGAAGGTTTATGAAGATTTTATGAAGTTTTATGGAGGTGTCCTGTATGGGGAAGCATGATGAGAACCGGATCCGGAGTACGACCGTTATCGCCGTGAAGCGGAATGGCAGCGTTGCGATGGCGGGCGACGGTCAGGTTACGGCGGGAAACACCGTGGTCAAGGGAAATGCCCGCAAGGTCCGGAGAATTTATGACGGCAAGGTTCTGACGGGTTTTGCTGGTTCTGTTGCCGATGCCTTTACGCTCTTTGACAAATTTGAGGAGAAGCTCAAGGAATTCAATGGGGATTTGACCCGGTCGGCAGTCGAACTTGCCAAGCTCTGGCGGACGGAGCGGTCCATGAGCAAGCTGGAGGCGATGCTGCTCGTTGCAAACCGGGACAAGATCCTGCTGGTTTCGGGGGACGGAAACGTCATTGAACCGGAAAACGACGTCATCGCAATCGGGTCGGGGGGCAACTATGCGTATTCTGCGGCCCTGGCCTATATGGAGACGAGTGAGCTGTCTGCGAAGGAAATTGCGGAGCGGTCTGTCAGGATTGCCGGGAAAATCTGTGTGTACACGAATGAGCATATCACGGTTGAATCCCTCGAATAGACAGGAATAAGGCATAAAAAGGAGTTTAGAGGTGGAACAGGAGCAAGAGGAAAAAAAGGCTGATGCGGGCATACCGGACGGACTGACGCCGACGGAGATCGTGAAGCGGCTTGACAGCTATATCATCGGACAGAACAAGGCGAAGCGTTTCGTTGCCGTTGCCCTGCGCAACCGGCAGCGGCGGATAAAGCTTCCCGAGGATATCCGGGAGGAAGTCGCGCCGAAGAATATCCTGATGATCGGTCCGACCGGAGTGGGAAAAACCGAGATAGCCCGCCGTCTGGCGAAGCTCTGCGGTGCTCCCTTTCTGAAGATAGAGGCGACCAAATACACTGAGGTCGGCTACGTCGGCCGTGATGTTGAGAGCATGGTCCGTGACCTGATGGCGGTCGGCTATAATATGGTGAAGGCTGAGATGCAGGAGACGCTCAAGGAAAAGGCGAAACCGCTCGTTGAAGAGCAGCTCCTGGACCTGCTGCTGCCGGGAAGTTCGTCAAAAAAGGCGGATGCGGACGGAAACAG
>CAMJZA010000099.1 GCA_946410085.1 uncultured Treponema sp.
TCAGAGGAATCCATACAGCAGGCACAGAAAGCCATTGCAGAATAATGGCAGCGCAGCAAAGGAAAAGAATGGAGGGAAACATGGAATCTGTGTACAAGAGAAACACGATGCGCCACTGGTACGTCGGCTGCGAAAAATACGACGGCAAGGACTACTACCTGATTTTCGGTCAGTTCTTCAACAGGCCGGGCTTTTATGACGGCTTGAAGGGACACAGCTCCGTAGTCAAGTCCGTCACGATGAACGAGAAGGAAGAAGAATACGAGATTCAGACCAGGAACACCCTGTACCACTGCAGCTTTGACTCCCTGCTGTTCGAGCAGCAGGATAAGTCGCCCTACAAGCTTCCCGAATATGAGCGCATAAAGGAGAAGTACTGGCACCCTGTAGACAGAAGCAGCCTGGGCAAGGACGACATGCTGCTTGTCGTCGCGGATTACGGCGACTATTTCTTTGAAAGCCTCCTGTACTGGAACAAGGACGGCTCCGAGGGCAGTTATGACGGATACCCTCACCTCGGGATGGATGTCGACACATTCCTGATAACAGAAAAGTACAGCAATTCCCAGTACGGTTCTTCTCCCGATGAGCGCATAGACATCCGGTATTATGTCGGTGGTTCCGGGTTCACGTTCTACTCGCTGTACACCGGGGGCAGGAAGCTCTGGATAGAAAACCGGGGGGATACACCCCTGAGGATTTTTGGATGCGGCCAGCGCTTTCAACTGAAACCAGGGGAGCGGGTAAAAGCGCTGGATCGGGAGAACATGACGGAGGACAGGAAACTAATGGGATAGGATGAAACCGATGATGATGAGGAGGAGGAGACAACGGAAAAGGAAGAAACAACGGAGGGTAAGAAAACGATGGGATCGGAGAAAGAAACGGCGGAGAAGAATCCCCATCAAAACACTTGACAAGATACCCGTTTTCGGGTATGATTACTTTAGAGTTTGGATAAGGGAACCTCTACGTCAGAAATTGGATCTGACTGCTACGTTTCTAATCTCAAACTCTTTTTTTATTGCGACGGGTGCATTCGCCTGAAGTCTCGGAAACGGGTAAAAGTTCTGCACGGGAGAAAACGGCGGAGAATAAAGACCGTAAGGCACTCGCAAAAATTCAAGTTCCGCTTGCATGACAGGCCGTCCGTCGCATGCTATGCTTGAATGAGAATAAAGGCGCGGACAGCAATAACCGTAGATTACGAGTTCGAAACTGGTAAAGCAATGCGCCTTGTTTTTCTAAAGGCACAGATATGCTTTCAAATGCAATAACAGATACTATTTCTAATATTCTCCATAAAGAAGGGTGTACAGAAATTTATTTATTTGGTTCACACGTAACAGGAAAAGCAAATGAGTTTTCCGACATAGACATTGGTATAAAAGGACTTTTGCCACAAAAATTCTTTGCAGTTCATGCCATGCTTGAAGATGCAACCGGAAAGAGTGTAGATTTGATAGATTTTGACGAAAAGCCAGATTTTTTTGACCTTTTGCAAAAAATAGGGGAGATTAAAAAAATTGGATGACACCACAAAGACAAATGCCCGGGGTGCGTGTAAAAGCACCACACGGGAGAAAACGGCGGAAAACAAAAAAACGCAAGACAACCGCAAAAATTCAAGTTCCGCTTGCATGACAGGCCGTCCGTCGCATGCTATGCTTAAATCAGAATAAAGGCGCGGACAGCAAATCTCGTGTGTCGCGGGTTCGATTCCCGTCAGTCCGAAAGGACTGTAGCTCAATTGGTAGAGCAACGGAAAAAACGATGCGCCTTGTTTTTTCTAAAGGCACAGGCAGCAGGTCTGTTGGGATTCGCAGGGTAACTCCCGGCGATGTGCCTTGTTTTGTACCGTGGCAGGGGAGGTTTAAGAAAGCAGCCTTTTTTTTCAATTTGATTCCCTATCTTCCAGACGAAATGAAATATCAGGCAGAATAACTGCCGACTCTTCCTTGTCGTCCTTGCCTTTCCATGCACAAATGAAATGCACAACAGCATCATAAGGCCTGTATCCCGATTTAATTAGTTTATCTACTATCTCGCGACCGTCTTTCGAAAGCGACACTATGCATCGTTGATGCGATTGAATACTAGAATTACCATCACATATTGAAAGATAGCCAGCTTGTAATTTTTGTATCGAAAGATGCCAACCACTTTGTAATTTATATTCATTGAATATCGCTTTTTTCTTCCCTTTAAAAAAATTGAGATACACATCTCTAAAGCGAAGTTGTAAAACAACTTCCGACGGTTTCGGATAGGTATGCAAATCAACTTCAGAAGATGTTGCAAACTCAGCAAACCTGTCAAAAGCATCACCAGAATAATGAATATGCAAAAGCTTCTTCGCTCTTGTCATACCAACATAAAATTTTCGTTTTTCTTCGTCCTTTTCAATATTGCTGTTATTGAACAGCATATACACGTTATCAAACTCTCTACCCTTTGATTTATGAATCGTTGAGATAGTTATAACACCCTTTTCGGGAGTGTATAAATCCTCGAATTTTAATTCATGCAAGAACGTTTCAAAATCGGTACGATATTTCTTTTCATTCGTCTTTTCGAATGCATGCAGGATTTCCATTATAACCGGTAGACATTCACTGTTTTGGTAACACTTCTTCAAGTCCTCTTTTGCGTTATTCCATTGTTCGTCACTGATAACAGGGGACGAACAGTCTTTATCCACCTTTTTGAGAAACATTCTAATTTCCGCGATATTATATATATCAAAAAAACGGCCCCTATCCTGTATCAGCTTTGCAATAACATTCTTCTGTTTCAAAACACCGAGCACAATCAATGCTTCTAGATTAGTATTCGTAAGAATACAGGTCGATCCCTCGGCATTAACGGAAAGCACGTCTTCTACCAATGCAGTTTCAATATTTACTCCGATGTGCTTTATTAGTTTCACTTCACCTACTTCATCTGTAACGGCAACGATATCCTCAGTCTTCATCCTCTCTGGAATTTTCTTGACAAACTGATTCGCAAATGAAACGATACTTTGACAGCTTCTGTAGTTGTCTATTAGGGAATACTGTTTCGCACCATACTCAGTGATAAAAGACCTAAGGTATTTTGAGTCCGACTTGCGAAACTGGTATATATTCTGGTCATCATCTCCCACAGCTATAATACGCATATCCTCATTGCGCTCCATGAGTGCTTCTACCAGGCTATACTCATAATTATCCATATCCTGTGCTTCATCTATTACAAGTACTGTCTTTGTTATTCTGCTGGGATCAACATCACCGCTGCGGATAAGTTCGCCTGCGTCCTTTACTACATTCTCCGATTCCTTGATATTACCGATCTTTCCAAGCAGGTCAAAACAATAAGAATGGAAGGTCTTTATCTCAACGAAATTTGCAGCGTTTCCTATCAGTTCACGCAGACGCTGTTTGAACTCTATCGCAGCAGCTCGTGAAAATGTAAGCATAAGCAGTTGTTCGTGCTTGACATCTTCAAGCAACATAAGTGAAGCCAGTTTATGCACCAGAACTCTTGTTTTACCGCTTCCGGGGCCTGCGGTAACAACGATATATTTGGAATCATCATCATGTATAATTTCAAGCTGACGCTCAGACAGCGTATCAAAAAGCTGTCTGTATTTTCGGGGAGTTATATTGCGTGTTATCTCAGCAGTACGTTCACCAGAGAAATATTGAGACAGGAATTTCTTATAGTCCATCTGAAAATAGTCATTAACAAACTGCAATGCTTCGTTATAATCACGAACCATCATGTTTGCATATTCTCCGACAATATGTATCTGCTGTATTTTCTGCTGATAGAACTCATTGAGCTGCTTGTAGTCGTCCTGTTTATATTTGATACGGTTGTCGAGTTCAAGTCTTTTTATGCGCATACCGCTGTACAGCACAAGAAAACCACCCTCCAGTTTCAATGCACCTATTTTTGCAAGAAACAGCAGAGCTTCCTCTATATCATTTTCATTTACATTAAACATCGACTGCTCACGGTAAGCGTTGAGAAGCTCCAGAACAGAAAAGCCCACAAGTACTTCGTCTTTGGAACCTATATCTTGACTGCTGTTCTGAAACAGATAGTTTATGATAAATTCAGCTACATTGTAGCTGTTCCTGCGCTTGGTCTTGATACGCTCCATGCCCATCTTTGGGACAATACTTATCCTGCCTGTCTGCTGATCCTGCTCTTTCTCGATGTAGCTGCGTATCGTCCAATAGTAAAATAAGGTCTTGATAGAATTGACGGAGCTTGTTTTTATACCACCATCAATTGCCGCTTCATTGAGTTCTTTGTAATTCATGCATAGCTTGTCTGCGTCTATGTATTCAAACAGAAATGTTTCAAGAGACTGAAACCGGTGCAGCGTTTGCATAGATTTATTGACCGTATCGGTCTTTTGAATATATGCAGTGAGGTCTTTTGTATCAGCAAGCAGACCTGCCTCACGCATCTGCTGGATAGAGTGGATTATCCCTGATTTTTCTATACCAAGCCTGTCTGCAAGATAGTCAACTCTTGATTCAGCATCAGCATTTCCTGCTTTTGCAATACTCTTGCTGGATATAAGAGATTTGATGACACGCTTTGCAATAGTACGTTCTTCGTCATTGTCAAATCTTAATGAACCGTCGATGAGTTCGGATGCTTCTATCATAGTCTTTACAAGGATACCGTCAGCATATACATGAGGGACATTCTTGCCACGCTGCAAATAGCCTGCGTTTTCAAGGGCCTGAATAGCAGTTTTCACCCTTGTCTCTATATCTGAACCGCTGTCATCCCAGCCTGCCTGTCTTGCCACCTCAAGTGCAGAACAGCAAACTTCGTGGCGAGTGCGGGTAAGGTCCTTGATGGCTTTCCATACCTGCTGTATCTCGCTTATACTGAGCTTTGTTTGATTGAGCAGAATAAAATGCTTATCAAGGTCATTGTCGTTGTAAAGGACATAACACTCAGCCTGCAAGTTTTCGTCACGGCCTGCTCTGCCTGCCTCCTGAACATAGTTCTCCAGCGAATCGGAAATATCATAGTGAATGACAAGCTTGACATTGGATTTATCAACACCCATGCCAAAAGCGGAAGTCGCAACAATGACCTGTACTTCGTCATTGATGAAGGCTTCCTGATTTTCCTGTTTTTCACTGCTATCCATTTTGCCGTTAAACGGTCGCGCCTTAAAGCCATCATTGCAGAGCTTTTCAGAGAGTTCTCTTGTACGCTTTGTTCTTGACACATACACGATTGTCGGACAGTTTTTCTTCTCAATAAGGGTACGAAGTGTTTCGTATTTTTCTTCATCAGTTTCTTTATACAGCACCTCATACCGCAGATTGGTACGAGAGGCATTGGTAGCAAAAAGTTCAAGTTCGATATCCAGCTTGTTCTTAAAATACTCCTTGATATCGCTGATGACCTTCTGTTTTGCAGTAGCCGTAAAGCAGGACACTGGTATTTTACAGCCGTAACCTTTCTTCTCCTGCAACTCACGGATAAAATCTCCGATATACAGATAATCTACACGGAAATCCTGTCCCCAAGCCGAGAAACAGTGAGCTTCATCTATAACAAAACGGTCAATGTGGCGTGATAAAAACAACCGCTCTATCGTAACAGATCGCAGCGATTCGGGAGAAATATAGAGTATGGACGCAATACCCGATTCCACACGGTCGATAGCTTCGGCTCTTTCAATAGGGCTGAGCAATCCATTAATGGTAACAGCTTCAGCAATACCTCTCTTTTCTAGATTGTCCACCTGATCTTTCATAAGTGACTGCAAAGGTGATATAACAACTGTCAGAGCACGTTCCGTTTCTCCGGCCATAAGTGCAGGTATCTGGAATGTCAACGACTTACCACCACCTGTTGGAAATATAGCAAGAAGGGACTTGTGTTCCACAGCTGCGTTAACAGCATTTTCCTGCAAAGGCTCATCATTGTATTTACGAAAACTTGGGTACCCGAAATACTTGCCTAAATAACTGACCGGATTCAACCTTGATTTGCAGTATTCGCATTCGTGACATGAAGTATTCCTGAGAACACGCATTATCCTGTCTACATTCGGATAATTCATCTGCACCCACCTTGGAATAAGTGAGTATTCCTCTGTAGCATAAATAAGCGCAAGACAGTATGCAAGCTCAACAGGCGAACCGATCATGATATTTTCAAGCGGAGCGTTCTCGCATATCTCACCTGTAAATCTTAGCTGTATCGCAGTTTCAGCATCATCTTTCGACGAGTAGTCCAGATAATCAAAGAAGCCCGAAAAATACGGACTGTTTTTCAGAAGTACATAGTAGATGAGTTTCATTTCATCATCAAGAGACTCAAAAGCATTAACCTCATCATAAAAAAGTTCTTTCGCCTTGATTGCATCATTGAGGGGATTATTTAGTTCATCAGTCATCAGTTTGTCGTCCTTTAAAAGCCTGTGATACGGCTTGTTCGGGAACATCAAAGGTGACAGGTACAGTGTGTCAATGAGTTTTGCACTTTCAGGTACTTCGATGTAATTTGCATCGTGGTTAATAATATTATGACCACATAGAAACTCGGAATCGGCTATAAAGATTTGAAACTTTGAAGCCTGACCCGTATGTAAAAATTTATCATTATTTCCGATTACTGCACCAAAGTCATAAACTTTTTTATCTTTTTCACCGACTTCAATATCAATAAAACAGATTTCTTTCTTGTTCATATTTCTTGCACTCTATCCAATTGGTAAAAAATTCATGTACCCCCCACCAGAAGCAGAGGATTGACGTGAACCTCTCAAATCGGTTCGCTGAACTTTCCATTTCAGATCAGGGAACAATTCCCACTTCCATAGTAGCGGGACAGTTTTGAGATAATCAACTCCTCAAAAATCCGTCAAGGTCATCTTAGGCAAACAAGAAAAAGATGACCTCTTTAATCGCCACTGGTATATTTCCTCCGCAGGCTTGCAAACACATCTGCCGCAGGCTTATATTTTCCGTTTTTTACGTCAACTTCGGAGAACTGGAGCATTTGCAGTAGACTGAACGCATTTCTCATCTTCTGATAGGATGCGACATCAATCAAAACTGCCCGAGCCTCGCCGTTCTGTGTTATTATCATAGTTTTTCCAGTCCTTTTATGGTACAATCCCCAGAGTTATCTGTCAACTTTTCCGGCCAATACATCACCTCTCCGTAGGTCCAGCAAAAGCCCGCCGGGCATAGTTCTCCTCTTCGCGGCCTGCGCTGTTAAAAAGAAGCAGTATGGACGGCGCCCCCTGCCGCGCACCTACGTGCATCACAGCCAGCCATCGCCTAACTTTCTTCTATAATACAGGCACACCGGCAGAAAGGTCAAGAAGAGGTTTCCTTGCTGATATTTTCGGAAAGACCTTTTTCTATTTCTTCAATAGTCGGAATAGTGCCTTCAACTTTCTCAGGATACAGCTTTTCAAGCTCGTATTCCGAGATTCCCAATGGCTGGCTGCTGGATTCAAGCGAATACTGCGCGATCAAATTGTCTTTCTGCTTGCAGACCAAAAGCCCGATTGTAGGGTTGTCACGACCTTCTTTTCTCAAAAGATGATTGCACGCCACAACATAACCGCCCAGCTGACCAGAATCGGCAAAATCGAATTCGCCGATTTTCACTTCCACAACCACATAGCAGGAAAGCGTAAGGTTATAAAACAGAAGGTCAATGAACTTTTCTTTTTCGCCAATCTGCAAGCGGTATTCCTTGCCCACATACGCAAAGCCTGTCCCCAGCTCAAGCAAGAAGTCTGTGATATTGTTCAGCAAAGCGTCTTTCAGCTTTCGCTCGTTGTATCTTCCCGTAATCCCCGTAAAAGCAAAGTTGTAAGGGTCTTTTGTAAGCTCCTGCGCAAGCTCACTTGTTTCTTCGGGAAGCGTGTTTTTAAATTTCGTCAAGGCTTTTCCCTGCCGCTCGTAAAGGTCCGTGCTGACATAGTTCAAAAGCATGTCGCGGCTCCAGCCGTTCAGCAAAGTCTGACGGACAAAAAAAAAAATGTCTTTTGAGCTTGATTCTGAAATTTGTCAATCAAAAGCCTGTGATGCCCCCACGGCATAGAGAAAATGTCTTTTGCAAATTGCTCCACAAGTTGTGGAGCAATTGACGAGTCTTCCAGATACGGCTGATAAAGAAGATAAAAGTTTTTCATGTACAGAAGGTTTGTCGGCGAAAAACAGGTTGCTTCTGGATTCTGTGATTTTAAGTCCCTACTCAGATTTTTCATAAATCCAGAACCCCATTTGCTTTCGGCTTTCATGCTCACTATATCTCTTCCCAATCTGTAATAAAAACGAAGCATTTCGCCATTGACTTTCAATGCAGCTTTTATCTGGCTTTTTCTGTATCGAGAGGAAAGTTCAGAAATCCAAGCTTTATACTCTGTGTCCAAAATCGTTATTGTTTTTGCCATTCAGCCTGTTATCCTTTCCGCCATGCCATATAACTTTTCCGGCCAACACATCCCCTTTCCGTAGGTCCGGCAAAAGCCCGCCGGGCATAGTTCTCCCCTTCGCGGCCCGCGCCGTTAAAAAAAGAAGCAGCATGGACGGCGCACCCTGCCGCGCACCTACGTGCATCACAGCCGGCCCTCGCCTAGCTTTCTTCAATAATATAGGCATACCGGCAGAAAGGTCAAGGATAGGATTCCTCCGGGCCACGTTTCGTTTCTATACATGCCATGCGTTCCCATACCATGAAATGTTTCGTTTCTATACATGCAACGTTTCATTTCCATACAGGAAACGCTTCGTTTCTATATACGAAACGGTTCGTTTCCATGCACGGCAGAGGAAATTTCATAATACGAAACGAAAGTTTCACTTTTTTGTGAAAACTCTCTTCATTTCTGTTAACATCTTTCCTGCTTTGCAGTATCTTTTCACTGGATGCAAAATGCCATACGCATCCACGGCAGGTCCGTCGGGCCTGGTAACAAAACTTGATACGTAAATAATATAGATGGAATTGATGTTATGGCAGAAGTAACGGAATTCGGCAAGTACCTCAGGAAAATGAGGATTGACCGCTCCGAACGGCTGGGAGATATGGCAGGCAAGCTGGGCATAAGTTCGGCATACCTTTCTTCCATAGAGAACGGAGCTCGCGAGATTCCAGCGGATTTCGTGGCAAAGATTGCCGCGGAATATGAGTTGAATGAAGCTCAGACGAATGAGCTTGAAGAAGCAAAGGCAAAGGCAAGGGGGACCGTGGACGTAAAATTCAGCGAGCAGAGGTCGCAGGCAGACTACGTGGAGACAGCAGTCATGTTTGCCTGCGATTTTTCCAGGCTTAATGCCGAACAGGTAAAAAAAATCAAGGAGCTCCTGAAGGAATTCGAGGGCTCGGGAGATTACAGAAATGAAAGAGCCGCAATATGACGGGCAGTCAGCAACGAAATCGTCGCGGGACCTGGCGGCCCCGTTGACGTGTCCTCATAAATTCAATTCCTGCTTGAATGACATACTGCCCGCCGTATGGTATATTTGAACCATAATAAAGGCGCGGACAGCAAGAAGAATCTGTATCCACATGTCGCGGGTTCAACTCCCGCCAGTCCGAAAGGACTGTTGCCCAACTGGTAGGGCGATGGAAAACGATGCGCCTTGTTTTTCTAAAGGCACAGGCAGCATATCCGTGGGTTTTGCAGTGGTAATTCCCTCGATGTGCCTTGTTTTATGCAGGAGGAAGCAATGAATGCGTTGAATGAAATCTCGAAGCTCTTGAACAAGACGTATACCGAAAACGGCGATCCTGTGTTCCGCACGTCAGGTTCGGCCTGCCTGGATTTTTTCAGCCTCTGCGGCGGCATG
>CAMJZA010000100.1 GCA_946410085.1 uncultured Treponema sp.
GTCGCGACCCTGAGCAATGCGGAGACCGGCGTGAGCCTGAATGACACAAAGTACTTCTATGTCGTGAAGAAGCTGACCAAGCCGGCCGTAACTTACTCAGACGGCATACTTACCAACGAGGCCGCGGATGCTGGCGGCTATCACATGCTCCGCTACAGCTACCTGGCTGACCCGATCGTGATGCCCAAGTTCTCCGTGACGAACCCCTACAGCGACGGCACGGTGTCCATGTCGGTTTCGGTGGACGGCGGAACGCCGCTTGTCGGTGCGGCAACGACGGGGAACATCACTAACCAGCCGCTGACGGACGGTACGCACACGATTACCATAACGCTCTCTCATCCCTACTGCACGAACCTGGTGGTGAACAAGAAAATCAACGTGGCGATTAAGGCGGTGAAGGTGCAGTTTGCTAAAAAAGATTACAACGGACACAATGTTGACATCCATGTCTGGGCCACTACTGATGGCAATGGAGTGCCGTGGATACCAGGCCATGAGCTGTATATTGAGGCGGAAAATGCCGACGGCGAGGATGCAGACGCAAAGACGTGCTTTACGCAGACTGATGGCAACAATCGCGTTCAAGATGGTGGCAGTGCTGCCAATTTCTACTGGGATACGGATTCCAGCAAGAATTACGTCTACCTTACTGCACCGGACAGCAAATTCTACTTCTATACAAATACAATGACGCACTCTTATAATGGAACCTTATACGCAGCCAAAGTCGGAAGGGGAAACACCTCTACGACCCGCACGCTGTCAGACCTTAAATCCGGCAGTAAAGACTTTGATACCGGAAATTTGAATGCTGCTGGGGAGAGTCAGTCGAGTGGTGCGTACGGTCGCTATATGTTCCGCATATCCCTGACCGACGCCACCTACACAGCCGGCACCGACGACGAGTAGCCCGGCTTCCCTTGCGGGAAGCCTATGAGTTTCCGCATCGCGGAAACTCACGGGGGGCGGTAGTGGCTCGCGGGCATTTGCCAGTCCGCCGTGGTTCGCATGAAGACAGGAAACGTATGGAGCGGGGAAAATGCCCCGCCCGTTGGGCCGTAGCGTCAAGGCGGCTCCGTCCAGCGAGCATTTGCCAGCCTCATGGATTTTGTGGAACAACCCGCCTTCGTTGATAATACTCATGACCTCAATGCTGGCTCGGCGAGCAAGGACGGAAACCCCGCGGGAACCGCCAGCGAAGCGTCAAGGCAATACGTTCCCGTTATGCAATCTCGGAGAGCGTATGGGGACACCCTGCGGGAATATGTTTCCGTGTTGTCTAGAAGAGACGCCCCGCAGTTCCGTCCGTGCAGGCAGCAGTCGCTTATATCGGTCACGGCATTGCGTGGCCGGGGCTACGTCCCTTGGACGGCAGGCTCTGCCGCGAGCGCCCGTATGTCTTCGACCGGCAGACCGGTTATCAGAGCTATCTGTTCGGGTGTTCCAAGCCCCATTGCCAGCATGTTCCGTGCAGTCTTTTTCCGCTCGTCCTTTCGGCCTTCCTCGCGGGCGGCCCGTTTGGCGAGCCTGATGCCGTTCCAGTAGTCCGCCTCCGCCCGGTCCGTCGACAGGTGGTAGGCCCAGGCCCGCTCTTCCGCGGCAATCTTCATGTACGTTTTCAGCGCCATCATGTACTCCTCCTTCCAGCCCTCATCCCTGCCAAGCGCCTCCAGAACCTCGGGCTTTTCACATCCTGAGATGAATTTACACCAGTTTGCTGCTCTTTGCAATCCTTCCCCGATTTGTCCCGGTACCTTCAGGTCAAAGAAGAGGATCTGCATCCGGTCAGACAGTACTGCCCCGTCATCCAGCCTCATCATCGCCCGGTGGAAGAACTTCCTCCCTCCGGCTTTTCCCTCTTCCCCGAACAGGTCGAAGTCAATGAGGAAAATCTGATAGACGGACGGCATGCTTTCATACGGCCTTCCCCGCCGCAGGCTGCCCGCACAGAGCCTGCAGGCGTAGAAGAGTGCCCTGAGCTTCTGGTCGTCGTCTGCCCTGGTCAGCTGCAGTTCAATGTCGGCCTTCTGCCCGTCATTAAACTCGCAGTTGACGTCCAGCCGGGACATCTTGCCCTTCACGAACTCGGGGGTAAGTTCCGGGTTTGTGACCTTCGCAGCCGTCACCTCCCGCCCCGTCATGGCGGACAGGAAATACCGCAGGCAGGCCTGCGACTCCGGTTCCGGGCCGGACAGGAACATCTTGAAGGCGACGTCGTCCTTCAGCGGCAGCCGCTCTCCCCGGGCCACCATCTCGGCGGCCTGCGCCAGCAGGACCCGTGAGAAGCCTTGCTTCCGCGCTTTCTTCTGCTGTGCTTTTCGCTTTCTCTTTGTTGTCATACACAGATATCTCTGTCCGCACCTGACAGAAATGTACACTTTCCCGTTTTTTTTGTTTGGATGGGGCCACCCCGCGGGAACCGTCACGCCCGTTGGGCCGAAGCATCCCGACAATACGTTTCCGTTCGGGCACAACCGGCTGTACGCTCGTACATGTCCAGCTGTACGCTCGTACACGTCCGGCTGCACGTCCGTACACGTCCGGCTGCACGTCCGTACACGTCCGGCTGTACGCTCGGGCAGGGCATAGGCTGTAAAGCATTTGATAAGTTTGCAGAATCATTCCGTAAGGCTTGAAGTAACGGCCTGTCAGGGGCAGTACGCCCAGTCGGAAGCGCCCGCAGCAAACCGCACATACAAAAAAAACGCCCGGAAGGGGCGTTTTTTGCAGGGAAGGGATATGTCTGGCTTACTTGTTGCCCAGAACGCTGGACGGGTTGATGCTCCGTCCGTTCTTGTAGACGCCGAAGTGCAGGTGCGGTCCGGTACTCATGCCCGTACTGCCAACGTAGCCGAGCACGGTAATGGTGGAAACCTTCTGCCCCACCTTGACGGAAGCGGCTTGCTTCATGTGGCCGTAGAGGGTCTGATAGCCGGAATGGTGGCTGACCGTGACATAGTAGCCGTAGGTGGCATTGTAGCCTACCGCAGAAACCTTTCCGGCCAGCGCCGCGTAAATCTTCGTTCCCTGGGGACAGGCCATGTCGAGCCCGCCGTGGAAGGTCCGCTTTGCGGCGTTGAAGGGGTTGGTCCGGTAGCCGTAGGATGAAGAATAGTAGTACCAGCTGTGGATCGGCTTGGTAAAGAGGTCTCCGTTGATTTCCTGCTTCTGCGTCCAGTTGAGGCGGGCGTCCGGGATGAATACGGATGCTCCGGCCGCAAGCTTGTCGTCCTTGGCGATGTTGTTTGCGAGTGCACACTTGTCTGCGTCCAGATGCACCGGGGCCTTGCTTGTCTTGTCGTCTTCTTCGAACAGCTTGCTGCAGATGCTTTCGAGGGTTTCGTCTGCTTCTTTTGTCGTATAGAGGATTCCGTCCATTGAGGGAATCTTCAGGTACTGGCCCGGCTGTATGAGGCGGCTCGCCTTGATGTTGTTGACGCTGATGAGGGTGTCCTGGGTGACTTCAAAGCGCTCGGCAATCTTTGAAATCATGTCCCCTTCCTGAATCATATAGGTAAAATAGTAGAGTTCCCGGTCTTCCCCGTTATCCTGCAGGTCGGCAGCCTGTGCCTGACTTGCAACGGGGTCGTCTTCCATGAGGATTTTCGGCGTCGAGGAGGGGAGTCCGGGGGTGTCAAGGCCGCCCTGTCCCCGTGTATTCCTGTTGTAATAGAGGACGCCGAGCGTCGTTGCCACAACGAACCCGGCTGCGCTTATCACGAATAAAGAACAGAAAGCAACAACTTTTAAATGTTCACGCATCTTGTTTCGCTTATTGTAGCATAGCGTACTGAAATTTGCAATTGCTTTTTCGTCATACACCTCGTACATTGTTTACATCCCCTCTTGTACTTCTTTTTTATTGAGACCGATTAAGTATGTTTCAAAAGATTCGTTCCTGCAGGCTTCCGGCTTGAATCCCTTTGCCGTCGTAAAGATTGCCCGCATTTTCTGCAGCTCCTTCTGCTGGGAGCCGTTCTGAAAGATCTTGACGCAGAAGGACCCGCCGTTTTTCAGCTGCTGCTGTGCATAATAGACTGCCATTTCGACCAGGGCCGTTGATCGTGCCGTGTCGACCGTCCGGTTGCCCGTCGTGAGGGGGGCTGCATCGCAGACGACCAGGTCGTAGGGGCCTTTGGCTTCTATCTGTGCCCTGACTTCCGCAGAAAGCAGGTCGCCCTGTATGAAGGTCAGGTTGTCCGCCTTGACGTCCTTTGCGAGCGGGTTCAGATCCACCGAAACGACGCTGCCGCCTTCCTTAATGTTGCGCAGGAGCCATACCGTCCAGCTGCCGGGGGCAGAACCGAGGTCCAGGACTTTTGAAGCGCCCTTGAGCAGGCCGAATTTCCTGTCCATCTCTTCCAGCTTGTAGACACTGCGGGCCGGATATCCTTCCCTGAAGGCTTTTTGAGACCAGAAATCGGGTTTTGCATAGCTGTTCTGCTTGGACGGCATACTTATAGTTTCGGTGTTCCGCCCCGTAAAATTGAGCAAAAGCTTCCTATGTGGTGCAGCCGGTGCCGCCGTCATGGTACAGTGAGGCTGAGGGGGCTGAAAATAAGAAAAGTCTTATCGGGAAATGCCGGCAAAAGGCTTTTCTTTTTGACATTCTCTGCTATAATGAATGCAGAAAAAAGGATGCAGGATTATGGACAGATGGAGACCCTTTACCGCCGTGCTCATCATGCTCCTGTCCCTTATGCCGCTGGTTTTTGCCCAGAAGAAGGCCGACAGGGGGAGCGGAGGGCAGCAGGGAGAAGCGCTTGACTCAGCAGCAGGCCCCGCTTCTTCCGGCGTACTCAGGCAGGATTTCAGGAACTACCGGGGCCAGCGCAAGCCCGTCGAGAGCGGCGAATTGTATATGGAAAGCTTTGTTTCGGAATATGACGGAACGACCCTGACGATAGACATCGGCTTTAACCTGGGTATTGATCCGCGGTCCGTCAGGGGCGAGAATATCCTGATAAACGACAGGCCCGTGACGGGACCGCTCAAGCTTTCCTTCAATAAAGAAGGAACCCTGCTGCGGCTGGTTATCGCCGACTATGTGAGCATTCCCTATTCAATCAGCATCTGGGGAATCCGGAGCTACAGCGGCAGGGAGATGGACCGGGACGGCCTTGAGGAAGTGGACCGGAAGGACAGCTTTTTCTATCAGGCGGACGGCTGGCAGCGGAAGTGAAGCGGACTGCCCTGATGCAGGGCTGCCGGGGCGGAATTCTCTCATAGGCGGGTAACTTTCTGCCGAAAAATGAATTGGATTATTGGAGAATGTGCTGAATGAAAGCCTTTAGATATAGTGTCTGCGTCCTTCTTTTTGTGAGCATCCTTGCTCCCGCCTTTTCGCTCTCCTTCGGAAAAATCAGGGGAGACGACTACTGGTATGTCCTCAGGCAGGCGGAAAACGCATTTGCGGCGAACGACTATGGCCGGGCCCTCTCCCTGGCGGAAGAAGCCAAGGAAAAGAAAAAGCTGGTTGCCGACTGGGAAAAGATAGCCCTGGACGAGACGCAGCGCAGTTCCAAAGTCCGCAAGGTCGGGGACTATCTTGACGAGCTGCTGCCCGTCCTGAAGGAACGGAACTATGATAATGCGGTGTATGTCATAAACCGCAAGCTTGATCTGTACGGTCCGGCTCACTTTCACGGGAAGTTTTCGGAACTCAAGGCATGGGTCGAGAAGGACTACCTGTATCCCGAGGCCGATTTCCTCATCGGCAAAATCTACAAGCTGGAAGGGGAGTTTGACCTTTCGGGTGAGTATCTGAACCGGGCATACGACAACATTGACCGCCTGGACGTCAAGGACGTTAAGTTCGACATTCTCTATGAACTGGCCGATCTTGCCGACTACCGGGAAGACGGTCCTGCCTACGAGCAGAAGCTGACAGCCATCCTTGCAAATGACCGGCTCTACACGGATGACGGCTTCATGCGGGCCCTCGTGCGCCTGATAAACAGCGGAAAGGCTGCGAACGGGTCCGAAAGCCCCGACAAGGCGGTCGAAAAGTTCTTCCTGCTCTACCGGAGCGACAATGACATTTCCATACGGGCGCTTGAAAAGCTTTCCGTCTATTACGAGGGAATCGGACAGACCGAGAAGGCCCTGCGCTGTGCGGCACTCGGTTCGGTCGCTGCGGTTACCAAGATCGAAGACATCCTGAAGGACCGGATGATCGACTATTCGTATACGAGTTTCGTGGACCTGCTGAAAAGGGCTTCGGGCTACAGCGACATCATTGACTGGGGCAACGACAACAACATCTGGGAACTGTTCTTTACCCTCGCAAAGGTTTCGCGCAGCTACGGTCAGACGCAGTTTGCAGGTGCCCTCTTTGCCATTCTGGCCCAGTACGAGCCGGAGGATTACTGGAAGCTCCGCGCCACGAGCGAACTCGCCGCCCGCTAGTTTTTCGGGCTATTGACATTTCCTAGCAGGTTACTATAATTACTCTGATTCTATTGAGAGAAAAAGAGGTTCAGAGTAAGATGAAACGAATAGTAACGATACAGGATATTTCCTGCGTGGGCAAGTGTTCCCTGACGGTTGCCCTTCCGATTATCAGCGCAATGGGGGTCGAGGCGGGCATCATTCCGACCGCCGTGCTTTCCACCCATACGGCCTTTCAGAATTTTACCTTCCATGACTTGACCGATGAAATCCAGAAGATTGCCGACCACTGGAAGAGCCTTAACCTGTCATTTGACGGCATCTATACCGGCTATCTCGGCAGCTTTCAGCAGCTGGACCTGATGACTTCTTTCTTTGCCGGCTTCGGCGGAAAGGGTAAGCTTATCTTCGTTGACCCCTGCATGGCGGACAACGGCAAGCTCTATCCCGGATTTACGAAGGACTTTGCCCTCGCGATGGGCAAGCTCTGCGGCAAGGCGGACATCATTGCGCCGAACATCACCGAGGCCTGCCTGATGGTGGGGCAGGACTATCCCGGTGAGGACTATGATGAGGCCTACATCGCGGACCTGATGCAGAAGCTTGCTGCCCTGGGGTCAAGGAAGGTTATCCTGAAAGGCGTCGGCTATAAGAAGGGGCTCTGCGGTGTCCTGTCATACGACCGGGAAAGCGGGAAGTCAACCGAATACTTCCACGAACTGCTGCCGGTCAAGTTCCACGGAACCGGCGACATCTTTGCTTCCGTTGCATTCGCTGCCCTGATCCTCGGAAAGGACATTGAGGAAGCCGTTAGGCTTGCGGCGGATTTTACGGTCCTGTCCATCAGGAAGACCCTTGACCATGAGGACCACAACTGGTACGGGGTTGACTTTGAGGCGGCCTTCCCCGAACTGCTGAAGCGGCTCGCATAGGGGCGGCAGAAGCTTCCGGGACCGCCGCTGCGGGGCGGAGTGCGGGGCGGAGTGGGTTGAGCAGCAATGCTCAATCCGCTATAATTGCCCCATGCAGAGTTTTACACGATTAATTCTTGCCAATTTTTTCCTGTCATGTTTCTTTTCGCTGTTGAACCTTCCGACGGCCTTTGATATTTCAGTTCTGGCATTTCCCCTGGCGCTGCTCTTTACGCTCCTTGTCGGCTATGTTTCGTACTGCCGGCTGATCAGGCGGGGCGGGCAGACCCTGCTCCCTGCGCTGATCCGCATCCTCCAGTATGAACCCTTCGTGTTTATTGCCGCTTTCGTGATCCGGCGGTCGGGGGCTTCGGGCCTGCCCTTCGGCATAGACCTTGTCAGCTGTCTGGTCTGGATTGCGCTGACGGTCCTCACCTTTGTCATCCTCCGTGAAATGGGAGCGGGACGGCTGGCGGCCGTGAATGCGGAATGGGCGTCCTACCTGGAAAGCCTGAAGAAGCCGCCCTTTTCCGGCCCGACGGCCCTCAAGCGCCTGGGAATCGAACTCCTTGAGTGGGTCGATGCCCTCGTGCAGGCGGTCTTTACGATTATCCTGCTCAACATCTTCCTGTTCCAGCTCTACGAAATCCCCTCCGAGTCGATGGTGCCGACCTTTCTGATCAAGGACCGGGTCGCCGTGTTCAAGACGCTGGCGGGTCCCCGCTTCCCCCTGAGCGAAGTGGGGCTGCCCTACCTGCAGAAGTACAAGCGGGGCGACATCGTCGTGTTCCGCAATCCCCATTACAGCGATGACCGGAAGAGCGAGGTCAAGACCTTCATGTCCCAGTTCCTCTATATGCTGACCCTGACCTTCGTAAAGACAAATACCGACGAGCACGGCGAGCTCAAGGCGGACCCCCTCGTCAAGCGGATTGTCGGCGTACCCGGCGAGCAGCTGATGCTGATGGACGGGAAGCTCTATGCCCGCACGAAAGAGCAGCCTGCCTTCCGCGTCGTCGAAGACGATGCCGCCTGGGCGACCTGGGATTTGAACAGCCTGAGCCCCGGCGTGAAGGCGCGCGTCCAGTGGATTCCCCTGACCGAGGCGGAAGCGGCGAATACCCTTTCCGTGGAGCAGCGGCGGCGGAACCTGGATCTGCATCTGGTACAGTCGGAATGTGACGTGCTCGTGCGGGAATTCAGGCGCTACTGCCCGCAGGATGCGGATACCGGCGTTTCCGGTTTTGATGCGGTCTTTACGGATTACGACCGCTACGAGTATCACTTTTTCCGCGATATATACGATAATACGGCGAAACTGCTTGCGTCTCCTGCAGGCGGGGCGTGGTTTGAAGCCTTCATGACTTCATGGGCTTCCGGGCTGGGAAACCTGGCCGCCTATTCGGAAGCGGACCCGGCGGACGCTGCCGCCCTGATCGGCGGGAACCTCTATGATGACGCCTGCTTCCGCCTGAACCTGATGCTCAAGCTGGCAGCCGGCCGCCTGATGGTGCGGATTGCTGCCCTGATTGAGCAGGGAGCGTCGGAGGCGGCGGCAAAGGCTGACGTGCAGGTGAAGAACCTGCTGGAAGACGCGGAGGCACTCAACAATTACGTGATGCATCAGGACCAGCGGAACATGTGCGTATTCCCCAGGGGCGAGGGCAATTATATTCCCGAAGGCTGCTTCCTCATGATGGGGGACAACCGCTACAATTCGCTCGACATGCGGCACAGCTACGAGCAGGTCCTGACGCCGCTGACGGCCCGGGACGACTACTCGCTGTGCTATTATTCCAATCTGGAACCGCAGTACGTTTCGTACCGGCGTATTCTGGGCAAGGCTTCCCTCCGCTTCTGGCCGCTCGGCCGCTTTGGCCGGGTCCGCTAGTCAGGGCACGAGCCGCGGGGCGGCCGGTCAGCGGAGATGAGGCCGCCGTGCTCAGGGGCGGGCTGCCATGTAGGCGATCGTCTCGGCGTCCCTGACGATGTTGGCGATGACCGCATACTCGTTGGGCTGGTGGGCCGTTTCGTCAAGGGTTGACCAGACGACGCAGTTGTAGCCCTTGTTGCGCAGGTAGGCGCCGACGG
>CAMJZA010000101.1 GCA_946410085.1 uncultured Treponema sp.
GTGGCGGATGCCATATCTGTGGCGGATGCCATATCTGTGGCGGATGCCATATCTGCGGCGGATGCCGTACCGGGGGCGGACAGCCCGGGCGGGAAAGGCGTCTCCGGCGGAGCCGAATACCGGACGGACAATCCTGCCAGCCCGACGCTCAAGGAGTACCTCCTCCTGCACGGCGTTACCGTAAAGGAAGAAAAGGACGCTGCCGCCCTGCTTTCCCTCCTGTTTGACGTCATCTTTTATGCCTTCTTCTTCGGCGTCTTTGTATTCGCCTTCCGCAAGTTCATTTCCCCGAATAGCTTCCGCGTCGTACGGCACACGGGCGTGAAGTTTGCCGACGTGGTCGGCATGGATGCGCTCAAGCGCGACATGAGCCAGGTCATGGAAATCCTGAAAGCTCCTGCTGCATTTGCGGCAAAGGGAATCCGTGCGCCCAAGGGCATCCTGCTGGAAGGTGCTCCCGGCAACGGCAAGACCCTCTTTGCCCGTGCCCTTGCGGGCGAGGCACGGGTGAACTTTATTCCGGCGAAGGCAACTGACTTTGAAAGCATGTTCATGGCAATCGGCCCCATGAAAGTCAAGCTTCTGTTCCGCAAGGCGCGGAAGCGCGCACCCTGCATCGTGTTCATTGACGAGTTTGACGGCATCGGCACCCGGCGCAATTATTCGGGCAGCGCAATCGAAACCGAGAACACCCGCATCGTGACTGCCCTGCTGAACGAGCTGGACGGCTTTGAACCGGCGAAGGGCATTCTCGTGCTTGCGGCGACAAATTCCGTCAAGGCACTGGACGAGGCGCTGATCCGTCCCGGCCGCTTTGATGCCCGCGTTTCCGTTCCCTATCCCGACGAGGAGGCGCGGAAGCAGCTGGTTGCGATGTACAGCCGGGGCAAGACGGCGGCTGCCGAGTGCACGCCGGAGGCCCTTGCCCGGCGCTTTAACGGCTTTTCCTGCGCGAAGATAGAGTCGGTGCTGAACCGGGCAGCCCTGCTTGCGGCCCAGGACGGCAGGGCTGCGTTTACGATGGATGACATAGCAAAGGCGGAATAGCGATGTATTACGGCGCAATAAAGGACACAGACATAGCCGACGGGGAGGGGGTGCGGGTTTCCCTGTTTGTCTCAGGCTGCAGGAACTGCTGTAAGGGCTGTTTTCAGAAGGAAACCTGGAACTTCTGCTACGGCAGGGTTTTTACGAAGGAAACCGAAGACCGTATCATCGAAGCCCTGGGCAAAGAGTTCATCGAAGGGCTTTCCGTACTGGGGGGGGAGCCGTTCGAAGAAGAGAATCAGGCGGTCCTTGCCCCCTTCCTGACCCGGGTCAGGAAGACCTACCCCGAAAAGAACATCTGGTGCTTCACCGGCTATCTGTATGAAAAGGACTTGAAGGCTCCTGACGGCCGCAAGCATACGGAATACACCGATGCAATGCTTTCCTGCATTGACGTCCTGGTTGACGGCCCCTTTATCGAAGATCTGAAGGACATAAGCCTCCGCTTCCGCGGTTCGCGCAATCAGCGGATCCTGCACCTGAAGGACGGGCTGCTCGTTCCGTGATCCGCTGCGGCGGGCGATTCTGCCCGGTTCCGGATGTATCTATGCCCGGCGCAGAATGTATTCCCGCCCGGTTCCGGATGTGAAATCGCCGTTAAAAGTTGTTCCGTGAGAGGGGGCTGCCGATCCAGACGCCCTCGCTGCCCAGGTAGTCCCGCTTTTCGCCGTCTACGAGGAACTGGACGCTTTCGACGGTGGGAAAGGCGGTCGCCGTGTAGACAATCTGCTGGAGCTGGCCCCGCGTTCCCTCGATGCCGTACTGGTTGAACTCGAATTCACCCGAAAAGTTGAGCGTTGCAATGCCCGCCGTGACCGAGGCGCTGAGAAGCCGTGTCCCGGAGGAAACGAGCGTCCGGCAGCCTTTTGCTTCTTCCTCTGCGGAAGGGCCGGAAATCAGCGCATTGATTGAGTCGTAGAGGGGGCTGCTCGTCTTGGGCATGTTCCGGGTGACTTCCGTCCTGACGATTGACCCGTCGCTCGTGATGCTCATGAAGTAGAGCTTGAGGTCCATCGTCTTGCCGAGGTTTGCCGTCCCCGCCGTGCCGGTCTGTGCCTCGACGGCGTTTTTGTCCTGTGCTGCTGCGGCGTCTCCGGCTGCTGCTGCCTCCTGCCCGCCTGACGGACGGGCCTGACCGCCGTTAAAGCTGCCTGCGGTACTGGATATGATGTTGAAGCCGGAATCACTGCCGTCACCCGACAGGGGGGCGACATCGTTCTTTTCGCCCGCCGTTTCTGCTGACTGGGCGTTCTCAACGAATGCGGGCGTCTTGCCGAATACCCGGCTGAAAAAACCGGTCTGCTTTAAATTTGAGATGATTTTGCCTTGATTTACCAGAAAAAGGATAAAAAGAAGTATTGCCGCAATAACCCACAGAACAAGCCCGACGCCTGCGGACTGTCCCCTCCGGCGTGTGTCCCGTCCTGAACGCGGACGGTATTCCCTGTCTTCAGAATCTCTGTCTCTGTCAAACATTTCCTCCCAGTATAAAGGAAACGCCTGAATTACACAAGTAGCCCGCAGGGCCGCGGGCCGTCCGCAGCGTCCTAGGGTGCCGGGTGGGTTACGCTGACGAAGCCCGGTGCGGGGTCACAGAAGAGGCGGATCAGCTCCAGCTTGGACTTGTGCCGGGATTTCAGGTAGAGGGTCTGCTGACCTTCGTCATAGACGAAGCCCGACGAATTGTAAACCTCGAAGTTCTTGTCCGTGTGGAAATCCAGATTCTGAATCTGGATCCTGCTGTGGAAGGTCGGGATGCCCGTGAAGATGACATAGTGCGTATAGCTCAGCGTAAAGTCTATGTTGACGTCGGTCGTTCCGCCTGCGGCAACCTTGTAGTCGATGTTCGGGGCACAGGTCCATGCCCAGACGGCCTTCTTTCCGTAGTAGCCGAGGATCTGGACGTGCGGATAGAAGCGGTTTTCCCGGATTATGCGGGGATACAGCTCTCCGAGTTCCGCAAGGCTTAGGGATGCCGTGTCATGCAGTTCCTGATTGACGAGCAGGTTTCCCGTCTCCTGGATTGCCGTGTCGCCGATGGTGTCCCCGTAGTCCCGGAGTGCCTGCCCGAGCAGAATCCGGTCGGTCCGGGAAAGCTCTGCTTCCTGTGCAGCAGCTGTTCCTTCTTCCGCATCTGCGTCGGACCGCTTGCCGACAGTCAGCATCGTGCCGTCGAGCGTCAGGTATTTCCTGATGACGGAAAGGCACTTGTCGATTGCGGGGCCGAGGCTGTCCGCAAATGTTGCATCCTGGGAGTCGAGCGCGACGTAGACGCCGAGGATTGCGGATGCTTCCCTGAGCGTAATCTGACTTTCGTCCAGTGCGGCGGGAATGGCGAGCGCATCCTTTATGCCTGCATCCAGCTTGTGGATGAGCAGGTAGTCGGTCAGCCCCTCCTGCGAGAAGAATGCAAGGCTCTTCGTGCTGACGGCGTTCCTGACGGCGGCGGCAAGCGACGCCTCCCTCGTGCGCAGTCCGCTGCTCAGGGGAATGATGTTTGCCAGATAGGGGGCCGAAAGGTAGGTCCGTGCGGACGAGTTCTTGAAGCTGGAAGGAATGGAGTTCAGCGCAATGTTGAACTTGCTGTCCTGGGCCATGTCCGCGATGTAGGCAACCGCTGCTTTTTCGGAAAAGGAACTCTTTGCGTCGAGGGCGCTCTGGAATCTGTTCCGCAGTTCTTTCTTGAAGGCGGCTTTCGTGCTGCTGTAGGAGCTGTCGTCGGTCAGGGGAAGGTCGGCGACGGATTCAAACTGGAATTCCCGGACGGGGACAAAACTCGTGTAGAAGGCTGCCGGGGTTGCCCGTGCCAGGGTAACGAGGCCTTCGGATGCTGCGGAAGCAAAGCGCGGTCCCGAGAGCTTGAAATAGTCGTCTCCCCGCTGGAGGGTCAGGCTGCCCGTGTCGTCCTTCGCCTTTCCCTGTTCCTGTCCCTGGCTGACGGTGTAGGAGGGGGCAATCGTGTAGGGGATTGCAATGCTTTCGTAATTTTCGGGAAGCTCGGCTGTTATACTCAGCAGGGGGCTGGAAGAGGCGCCTTCAGCAGAGTCGCTGGCGTTGCTTTTATAGGAGGTAAAGCTGATGGAGGCTCCGCCCCCGAAGCGGAGGCTTATTTCATTGCCGGAGTTTTTGGTCCATGATTCAAGGACCAGAGGCTCCGGCTCTTTCTGTCCGGCGATGCGTGCGCTTGCGGGTGCGTTCGCTTCGGAGCTGAAGGTCAGGCCGTCGTAATCGATCCGGAAGCGGTTTTTGAGGATGTCATTGTTGTCCTTGTCCTTTGCAGATGAGAGGGACAGCTCCATTCCCCCGATATTCCGGGTTATGAGGGTTTCTGTCTTGAACTGGAGTATGAAAACGCCGATAATGACAGCGGTATAGAGGGTCGTGAGGAAGAAAAACTTCAGGATTCGGTATCTGTGCATTGTGCATATTCTATCCATTAGAAGTGTAAAATGCAAGTAGACGCATGCAGGGCGGGAGGAGCGGGTCCGCCGATTCCTAGACATTTTTGGGAGATGTATATATAATAGGAGAGTTTATGAAAACATTTTGCAACGGGTTAAAAATGAAAACACTGCTTCTGATTACGTTTGTGCTTGCCCTGGTCCTGCCCGTGCAGGCCGAGGTACAGTACGGGGTCCGTCCCGTCAATACGACGCAGGACGTACCGGCCCTGGAGTTTTCCAAGACTGACTTTATCCTGAGCATTCAGAACTGCCTCAAGACAAAGGGCGTTGCGGAAGCCCTTGCCCTCTATGACGGGCTGCCGGATGCCTATGCGTCCGATGCGGATCTTCTGCTCATCAAGGCATCCCTCCTCGTTTCTGCCTCAAAGCTTGCCGATGCGAAGACTGTCTGTAACGGCATCATTGCCGCAGATCCGTCGAATCAGGATGCCCTGGAACTGCTTCTGTACATTGCCCGCTGCCAGAAGGATACCAAGAGCGAGAACAAGTACATCAAGCAGCTGCTGGCGGCAGACCAGTACAATGTTTCTGCAAACATGGCCCTGGGACAGACTTCCTTTGAAGGCAAGAACTACAAGCAGGCGCGGCTCTATTACCAGAAGGCCCTCGTCCGGGAAGAAAAGAATGAGGATGCGCTCTTTGGTCTGGGACAGGCGGATTACTACCTCGGTGCGAAAGATGCCCGGATGGATACTGAGTGCGAAAAGGTGTTCAAGAAGCTGCTGGACGTGAATCCCGAGAACTCCCTTGCCTATTCCTATCTCGGCAAGCTTGCCGCCGCTGGGAACAAGTATAAGGTTGCGTCCGATTATGCACAGAAGGCGATAGAGCTGGATCCGGACAATTATAATTATCAGCTTGATTACGGTATGTTCGAAAGCTATCTGGGACATTATGACAATGCGATTTCTGCATGGTCGAATGCGATTGCCATCCTGCCCGATTACTTCCTTGCCTATGCCTACCGGGGCGGCCTGTATGATGATCAGGGGCAGGAAGAACGCGCCATTGAAGACTACAAGCAGCTGCTCCGCTGCAATCCCGAATATTACTACGCCTATGAGAGCATCGGCGTGCTGGAAGTGCACCGGAAGAACTGGACGGCAGCCCGGCAGGCCTTCATGAAATGCTGCGAGATGGACAAGACCTCGAACATCTCCTATCCCCTCATGGTAACCTACTGCTATTATATGGAAGGGGATAAGATGCAGGCGAAGGCGTTCAGCGATAAGGTGCTGCGCAAGATGGACCGGAATTCCATTGAGTACGCCATGCTCCGGGTCTGGCACGATGAGTCGGGCGAGATGCCCCTGCCCCAGAAAATCAGCACGATTACCGACAGCAAGAAGAAGGGCAAGATGTGGTTCTATCTGGGCCTCTTCTACGATATGTTCGGCGGCGGTGAGTTTGCCTCCGAGCAGTACAGCAAGCTGCTGGCGATGAACAGCCCGATGATATTCGAGTACCGCATGGCGGAATGGCGCATCGGTCAGCTGAAGTTGAACAGCGAGGACAAGTCCTTGAGCAGGGTTTCCAACTGATGGACTCTCAGACGCAGAAGCACCTGCAGCTGGCAGGCCGTGAGATTGTCCTGGTGGGAACCGCCCACGTCAGTGAGGCGAGCGTGCAGGAAGTGTCTGCCTGCATAGAAGCGGAAAAGCCCGATACGGTTGCGATTGAGCTTGACGAGAAGCGGCTCCAGAGCCTTGAGGATCCCGAGTCTTGGCGCAACATGGACATCGTGAAGGTCCTGCGCGAAAAGAACGGATTTTTAATGCTGTCCAACATCATCCTTGCCTCGTTCCAGAAGCGGATGGGGCTTGATGCCGGGGTGAAGCCCGGTGAGGAAATGCTGGCGGCAATCAATACGTCAAAGGAACTGGGGCTGGCGACTTCGATGGTGGACCGCCCCATAACGGTGACCCTCCGGCGGGCATGGGCAAAGAATTCCTTCTGGGGAAAATGCAGCCTGCTCGGTCTCCTTGTGTCCAGTGCCTTCAGCAAGGATGAAATTCAAAGCGAGCAGATAGAACAGCTGAAGAACCGGTCCGAGATGGACGACATGATGGAGGAGCTTTCAAAAGAGCTGCCGGTCGTCAAGGAAGTCCTGATCGACGAGCGGGATTACTACCTGGCAAGTCACATCTGGGCGAGCGGGGGAAACAAAGTGCTTGCCGTTCTGGGCGCCGGGCATCTTCCCGGCGTTCAGGCGCATCTTGAAAAACTTGCCGCAGGCGAAGAGAGCGGCGACTGTTCCGAAATCGCTGTCGTGCCGGAACAGAAAGCGTCTTCCAAAATCCTGCAGTGGTTCATTCCTGCCCTTATCATTGCCCTGATTGCGGCGGGCTTTATCTACGGCGGCCGGACAAAGGGCTTTACGATGCTCAGTTCCTGGGTCTTGTGGAACGGAATTCTTGCTGCGGTCGGCTCGGCGATTGCTGTTGCCCATCCGCTGACGATTCTCACGAGCTTTGTCGGTGCACCGCTGACCTCCCTCTGCCCCCTGATCGGAATCGGTATTGTTGCCGGCATCGTACAGGCGCTTGTCTGCAAGCCGAAGGTTGCGGATATGGAATCCATTTCCGATGATGCGCTTTCCGTGCGGGGCTTTTACCGGAACCGGATCCTCCGCACCCTGCTGGTCTTCCTGCTGTCTTCGCTGGGAAGCAGCGTGGGTACCTTTGTGGCGGGGGCGAGCTTTGTCAAGACCCTTGCCGAGCTGTGGCAGAAGATAGTCGGCTAGTCCGGGGGCATGACGTCTGTCAGGGGCGGCGGCGCAAAGGCTTTTGTTCTATTTTATGTTTATGGCTCCTGCCCCGGGGACGCTTTCCACTTGTCCTGCCCCGGGAAGGGACAGGTTGCGTTTAGAATCCTTGCCCGGTAGGCGACATAGCTGCCGCATTCAGCACAGAGTATTTCCCCCTTGAGGGAGGGGCAGCTTTCGCAGACGGAGAGCCGTCTGCTGTATTCTGCGTCTCCGGTAGTGACGCCCTGCACCCGTGCCATTTTGGCGACTGAGGATGCGATGCTTTCTTTTGTTACCGCAGCCTGGAGTGCGCGGATTTCGCATTCCAGGCAGACTGCTTTTTCCTGCATACCAAGAGTATCGGCAGCTTACCCGTTACGACAGTGCCTGCACGAGGGCGAGCAGTTTATCGGTATCCTTTTTTCCTGCCTTTTCTTCAATGCCGCTGGAAACGTCAATCAGCTCGGGGCTGAAGTCGCTGACAATCTGCCTGACATTTTCCGGGGTAATGCCGCCTGCGAGCCAGAGCCGTGATGAGGCAGCTGCCTGCGTGATGAGGGGGGCCGCAATACGCGTCCCCGTTCCGCCGACGAGCGTCCCGGCCTTTGCATCGAGCAGGATTCTCGGCTCTCCCAGCTCCTTGAGTTCGTTGATCCTTGCAAGGTCGCTTTCGTCCGAGAGGTTTACCACGGGGTAGTGGGGCAGGCCGGCAAGGCTTTTGTCGGCCTGGAAGGTGCTGACGGCCGCCGCTCCGTGCAGCTGCAGGAAGTCCAGCGTGCCGTCCCGCACGAGGGCAATGGCTTCCCGGCCCTCTTCGCTCGTACAGTCCGTGACGACGCCGACGAGGAAGGGCTGCAGGTCTGCGGCCAAAGGCCCGTCCTTTGGGCTGGCTTCGTACCCGCCCATTGACGCTGTTTCCTGCCCGCCGCCCGCCGCCGGTGCATCTCCTGCCGCTGCTGCCGCAAGCCGTGCCCTGACGGCGCGGACGAGTGCGGCTGTCGTGTTGCGGGGGCTTTTCTTGCAGAAGATGAAGCCCAGAAAGTCCGCGCCTGCGAGGGCGGCTTCGAGCGCGTCCTGCCCGTTCGTGAGCCCGCAGATTTTAAGCAGGGGGCGGGGATGGGGTGCCTTTCCCGGGAGACCTTCCTCCCTGTGGCAGCAGGGGGCTTCCTGATGTTCCCCGAGAAGGGACGCAAAGGCCAGCCAGCGGCGGGCGGCGTCCGTCTCCTGTGCTCCGGTAAATGCAGAAACGAGGAGCCCTGCCTCGCCGGGATTGCGGGCGGCGGCTTCTCCCAGAAGCATGCCGGTAAAGCCCAGGCTGCCTGCGAATGCGGCTGCCTGCGGCGTCCGTATGCCGCTCTCGAAGATGACGCTGCAGTCCTGCCCGAGCAGGCTGCGGATCCGGGTGAGCATGGAGGCGGGCTTGAGCAGGTCTATCGAAAAATCCCTGAGGTCGCGGGCGTTGACCCCGCAGACAATCCTGCAGGGGGAAGAAAGGCTTTTCTTCGCGGCCGCGAGCTTGTCAAGGTCTTCCGCAAGCCTGAGCTCCGTGAAAGCGGTCAGCCCGAGCTCACCGCACCGGGTCAGCATTGTGGCAAGCGCCGCTTCGTCGAGCATCCGCGCGATAAGCAGGACTGCGTCTGCTCCCGCCCGGTAGGCAACGTCTATTTCTTCCGGGGCGTAGAGGAAGTCCTTGCGCAGGACGGCGATCTTGGGCCTGCCGCTTTCTGCTGCGGTCCAGTCGTCTACGGCCCTGCAGACCGCCATGAGGTCGTCGAGGCCGCCCCTAAAGTAGTTCCGCTCCGTCAGCACGGAGATGGCAGACGCCCCTGCCCGTGCATACGCGGCAGCGGTGGCGGGAGCGTCAAGGCCGGGGGCGATATCCCCCTTGCTCGGGGAGGCCCGCTTGACTTCCAGCACGACCCCCCGTCCGGCGATGAAGGGCAGGGGAGCGCCCCGCTGCCGCTTTTCCGGGACGGAAGCGCCGTAGTTCCAGCCGAGGCGGCTGATGTCTTCTTTGCGCCGGGCGACGATTTCTTCTATTATATT
>CAMJZA010000102.1 GCA_946410085.1 uncultured Treponema sp.
TTTCTTTATAACTCTTTATACTTTTACTCTATACCTCTTTATGTCCCCTGTCAAGCCTTTGGGGCTGTCCACAAACTCATATGAGAAACAGGAAATGCAACCGTACAACAGGTTACTTCCTGCCCGCCTGCCCCGCACCATACAGATAGAATTTCATGCACTGCCTCCCGGACTTTTAAGCTGCTCGCCGACCGGGACGTAATTCGTGTTATCCTTGCCGCAGCCACCGCATATCCGGCAGAAGCTGACGTATCCGTCCTTTATCTTGCCCAGCCAGATTTTCAGGTTATATGCGGTTTGATTTCTATCTATGCCTGTATGCAGAAAAGTAAAGCTAACCTTATTACAAGCTTCTCAGATACTTCACAAATCTCTCTGCCCATTTTGATTTTGCAATGACAAGATTTGAATCTAACAGGGCCAGAATCTCGAAGGAATGTCCGCCTTTGCTGTATCTTCCTTTCGGTTTTGTGTTCCTCGTCGCCTCATCAAGCAACGAATATACCTCGGATTTATGAATTCCTTCAACGTCATTCCCTGCCCTGGCAGAAATTTTGTTCCCGTTGAAGTCATGTCCATAATATTTCCGCAAGCTTTCGACATCTGCGATGAGCCAGTTTTCCATGCACTCGACCATCAGGTTGCACTGCTCATCGGAGGCATTTTCCGGCCTGTCCCAGTTGTCACGAGCTTTCAAATGCTCCCAGGGTCTCCACTTCCTGCAATCCGTGCCCGCCGAATATTCATCGGAAACAGACTCCTCGCTGTCAACTAACAACAGAGGGATGCAGCCAGATGTGGATCGACAGCAGGCTGTTTTGAATTTGTCATACGCGTCATCCCGCGACCCGCAGGCAACAATCCTCGGCATTTTTCCAGCCAATCCGGCTTTCTCAAGGAAAGAGGAGAAAGCCCTGCGGCATTCCACGTGCAGACTGTCCGAATCCCCGCCGCCTTCCACATAAAGGACGATTCTCTTTTTGCCTACCACCGGACGCCCCCTATCTCACCGCTGAGCCAGAGTTTGCCCAGCCGGTAGTCATTCAGCCAGGGCTCAAGTTCTTCCCTGCTCAGACGTTCCAGAGATGTCCCGTTCTCGTCTTTTTCCGCTACGACAACCGTTTCCGGGGAATCAGTGAAATAATCGACCAGCATCGCCGAATGTGTCGTGATGATTACCTGAGTCTTCTCCGAAGCCTTCCTCAAAAGGCGGGCAAGAAGCCCTATGGCATCAGGATGCAGCCCGAGCTCCGGCTCCTCAATGCAAACAACAGGCGGCGGATTGGGATGGCACAGGACCGCCAGAAGGCAGAGAAACCTGAGCGTTCCGTCGGATAACCTCGTCGCGGAAATGGACATCCCCGAGTCCTGCACGAAAATCTGAACGGTGCCGCCTTCAATCAGCACATTGAAATCTTCTATATTCGGATTCAATGCGCGGAGGTTGTCGATCATATCCGCCTTTACACCCGGATTGTTGCGCAGTTTGCTCAGGACTAGGCCGAGGTTCGAGCAATCGGGGAGAAGCCACCTGTTGGGCATGTCAGCTCTCTGGGGAACACGTGGAGCGGTATACCGCCCGAAATTCCAGTCGCGGTATATGCAAATCTCAGAGAGCCTGTCCCCGAGCCAAGCAAGCTCGGGATATGTGTCCGTATCCCGTCTCTGCGAAAGTATGGAAGCGGACAGGTCTATGTCCTCGGGCCGCAATTCCCGTCTGCGGCTTGAGCCGGAAGGCTCCTGAACGTTGAGATACGGATACCCGTTGTTCAAATGGTAGTAGAAACATGGCTCGTCATGCCCGGGCATGGGGAACTCATCCTCTATCCTTTCATCCCGGATTTCAAAACGCTGCAATACAGAGGAAAATGCAAGAACGTGCCGTATGTTCCGTTTGCCCGTATCATCCCTGTTGAATATAGTTTCTATGCGCGCTTCTTTCGAGGATGCCCCCTGTCCTTTCCATATCCATTCCGAGACTCCTCCTCCGTCACGTATCGGAGTCAGCAGGTTCATGGGGGCGCTGTGTAACAAATCTATCGCTTCGATTAAGTTGGACTTGCCGGAGCCGTTCGGGCCAATCAGAATGTTCAAATCATTCAGGGATACGGCGTTCTTTGCACCATAACTTAAAAAGTTCTGTAAGGACAGCTCTTTTATCAGCACGCTCATACTTGGATTATAACAAGGCCAAGTATATATATCAAGACATCGCAATATTGCGCACTTATTATGATAAGCCCGTAGAGATAAAAGCTGAAAAATCCAGAACCGAAAGACTGCTCCATACGGGAATTTTCTACCCTTATTCCTTTCCCAGCCAGCCCTCCACGACCTCCGCAAGCCTCACGCTCGCCTGCCCGTCGAACACCACTCCGAGGTCCGCCATGAAGGCGTCCACCCTGCGGGCATATTCCGCCTCGTCAAAAACGCGTATGTCCGCCTCCAGCTCGCCGTTGTCATGCGCGAGCGGAAAAGGCAGCGAGGCGTCGAGCTGCGGAAAAATCTCCCGGTTGATGCCCGCGGCGTGCCTGTCATCCTCCGCCAGGTTCCAGAAGAGGTTCCCCCGGTCATGCGTATATGTCTTGACGTCATCGGCGTACAGGAACACGGGCATTTTTGCGAAGGCCGCCTCGAAGCACGCGCTGGAGTAGTCGGTGATGTATGCATCCATGCCCGCGAGGATTTCATACATGTCGTCGGAATGGCTCTCGTCAAACATCCGGGACTGGACCTCGGGGTTCGAATATCCCCTGAAGGCCGGTGCGAGCTGGGGATGGACGCGCGTGCAGATGTACCACTCTCCGCCGAACCTGGCTCCCAGTGCGTCAAGCAGCCGCCTGAAGTCAATCGTCCAGACCTCGCTGAACACGCTCCTCACGCCGTCCTTTGCTCCCTCGCGGAATGTCGGGGCGAACATCACGATTTTGGCATCGGGCGGAAGGCCATGTTTCTTTCGGACGGCCTCTTTATACGCTGACCTGTCCCCGTACAGGACGTCGCAGCGCGGAGCCCCCGTCTTCAGGAAGGGACCGTCGTACACAAGTCCCTTGGGAAGCATCTGTTCGCAGAAAACGGAATCTATCACCACGCCGTCAATCATGCCGGAGTCGTTCCTGCTGACAAGGTACGCCATCTCGGAAAATCCCGGACCCCGCCACAGGCCGAGGCACTTTATGGAAAGTGTATAATGGTTTACGTTGAGGTAATGCTGTCCCCGACGCTTGCAGGTTCCGTAGGGCTTGCGGTAATTGTCTATCCAGACTTTTGAGCGGGAAAGCCAGTAAGCCCGGCTCCACAAAGTGTTCGGGACCTTTTTTATGTACCCGGGAAATTCCTTCGTCATGTCGTTGACGAACCAGACGAACTTCAATTCCGGGCGGCGCTCATGCAGCTTCATCACCAGGTACTTGGGGTTGCAGCCGAAGCCGCCCTTCCCCTCGAAGGTGCAGACGCTCACCAGGTCCCGCTTAACCGGAAAAATCCTGCACAGGTAAAAGCACAGGCGGTTGATGAACGCCTTCCGTTTCCTGCAGGCAATATACCTCTGCTCTGCCTTTTTAGAATCCATACGTGCCGTCTGCCATATATGCGGGGATACGGCTGCACGCGTGCTCGTAATCCTCCCTAAAGTCTATCTCTGCCCAGAAAGCCCCGTCCGTAGGGACGGCACTGATAGCGAACGCATGCTCGTCAATGAGCTTCTGGACGGCACTCTCAAAGTATTCGGAAAACCTTTTTTCCTGCAACACCTCAATGACCTTCCGTTTCAGAGCAGGAACAACGGACTTCCTGAAAAAAGCTATGCCTATGAATTCCCCCTCGGCGACATCAAGGGACATGTTTTTCGTTATCTGTACGATCCGCCCGGATTCGCTCCTTACCTTCATGGCCTCATCATCGCATTCCTTGTAGTCAACGGGGAGCACGACATCCGAAGGGGACGAGAGCATTTTCCGGAACACGGTAGGATCGCACAGGGTGTCCGCATGAAGATAGAGGAAATCATCATGCAGGTACTCCATGCCGAAATAGAAGGAGCCGACGACGTTCATCAGCTCATAGAAAGGATTGTAGGCAATCCGGATATCTTTCCTGCCGGACAGAAGCTTTTCAAACTCCTCCGACCTGTACCCGGTGACGATGACGGTTTCCGTCACCCCCAGTTTTTTCAAGATCTCAAGATTATATTCTATGAGCTTCCGGCCCTTTATTTCTAAAAATGATTTTGGATGGCCCCCTGTGAGCTCCCCGAGCCTGCTTCCTTTCCCGGCTGCCATGATGATTGCCTGCATGGTTATCCTCTTAAAACGCCTTGTGATATATTTCCCGGATTATGTCCTTGCCTGTGGCTACGGGATCATTCTGTATGTTCCCGGAAACTTCCTCCGCAAATACGTCTAGCAAGTCCATCTTTACGCCAAGCTCGCGGAGCGACACGGGCAGCCCCAGGCTTTGCAGGAACGATGTGAATGCCGGAACTATCCCGTCGCACCCGCTGCGAGCGGGACATCCGAGGAGGTCCAGCAGATGCGTCAGCCCGGGGAGCGACACGACCAACTCATAATGAAGCCATGCCGGATACAATGCGGCAAGTCCAGCCCCGTGGCTTGTACCGGTATGCGCACCCAGCGGGTACTGCATCCTGTGGGGAAGGCAGGTACTGGCGTTCCCCAGGTTGATGCCCATGATCATGCTGGCGTAGCTCATCTCCTGCCGTGCAGATGAGTTGTTCAGGCCGGATGCAAGCAGGGGCAGGTTCTTCCCGACAATCCTCACGGCCTGCTCGGAAAGCATCCTCGTATACGGAGATGCCTGTTTGGAAAAATACGTCTCCATGGCATGGGCCAGGACATCAAACCCGGTCTCCATCGTTGTCCTGAAAGGTACCGTCTCGGTAAACAATGAGTCGACGATGGCGGCTGCAGGGTACAGGCGGTTTCCTCGGAGGCCTTTCTTTATTTTCCGCCTGTCATCGGAAAGTATGGCGGCCCTGCTCAACTCGCTGCCAGTCCCCGCCGTAGTCGGAATCGCGAGGACGGGAAGAGTTTCCGGCCCCGGTTCCGCGTCATTGTCGAACAGTTCCCGGCAGGGGACGCCTGTTCCTATCCCAGCGGCGACCGCCTTGGCTGCATCAATAGCGCTTCCGCCACCGAATCCGATTACGACGGAGGCCTTGTTCCGCCTGCCACAGGCCACGGCCTCGTCAACCTCAGAAACCAGCGGGTTCGCGCTTATCCTGTCGAACACGGAGATACTGCCTGACGGGCAGACGGACTCAATCGAGCTCCGGAGGGCATCCAGATGCCCCAGCCGTACAAGGGACCGGCCGGTCGTGACCACCAGAATATTCCCGGAAAGAAGTCCCGCCTCGGCCTCCAGCGATTCCTCGAGTATATCCCTGCCAAAGTAGATCCTGGTGGGGATGTTCAGCCTGTATGGAAGCATAGTTTTTCCTGCTACAAATTCTCGATTTTTATGTTCGTGGAACCATACAGGAACCTTACCATGGCGACACGTTTCGGGAAAAGGGGTTTCAATGTTTTATACGTATCCTTAAACAGGGCATAGACCTGCTTGTATTTTTCATGGTTTTTCCTGTCGGGTTTTATTATCATTCTTATGGAAACGAATGCGTCCGCCGCCTCTTTGAGCGAGCCGTATACCCCCTGTCCCAGGAAGCACAGCATCGCGGCTCCCGTCGCGGTCGTCTCAAACTCAGACAAGACATGGATTTCCTTGCCGGTCGTATCTGCCTTTATCTGGGAGACAAGATTAAGGCGGGCAAGCCCCCCGGAGCACCGGATTGAGTTCACCCTGACCCCGCAGCTTTCTATTGCAGAAATCATGTCGACGTCGATGAAACCAGCGCTCTCAAAGACAGCCCTGGTCATTTCCTTCCGGGTGTGCATCCGCTCAAGGCCGAAGAACACGCCGCGTGCGGTTCCGTCCCAGATGGGAAACCGCTCCCCCAGCAGGTAAGGCAGGAAGATTACCCCTCCTGCGCCGACAGTCGTCTCGCCGGCCTCTTTCTCCATCAGTTCATAGGGAAGGGCCTCGTTTTGGTAATAGCACTGCTTGACCCATTCAATCAGTCCCCCGCCGAGGTTGTTTGAGCCGCCGATTATGTGAATCCCCAGCTCTCTGAAATCTATTCCCTGAATTGCGGGATTTACTGATATATCCTGCCTGTGCGTCACGGCCCTGAACACCGTCACCGTCCCGGAGACGTCTGCGGCATCCCCTTCTTCATAAACGCCGCTGCCGACGAACGAACATATCGCGTCATAGGTGCTCGCGATGACGCGTATGTCTCCGTTCAGGCCAAGCCTTGATGCCGCCTGTCCGCTGATGGGACCGATCTCGGTGCCGGGGGCAACGCAGTCAGGAAGAAGCTTCCTGGAAATCCCCAGTTTTTCAAGGAGTCTTTCCGGGAAGCATCTCGTCTTTGGGTCATAATGCCATTTCTTTGCATTGATATAGTCGGTGGCATACTTACCGCCGGTGAAATGGCTGATAAGGAAATCATTTGGTGTCAGCAGCTTGTGGACATTGTTCCAGACACCGGGAAGATGGTTCTTCACCCACAGGGCTTTCGGCAGCAGGAGGGATGCATCCATCGCCAGGTTCGTAGACTGGAAGACCGGGGCGAATTCCTGCAGGTCACTGATATGCTTGCTCTCAGCCACGGCCCTCTTGTCAGAGACCATCATGCAGGGAAGCAGGGGCTTCCCGTCGCAATCCACGCATACCAGACAGGATGCCGAGCTCGTCACCGTAAGATAGTCGATGTGAAGGTTGTCCTTCTGGTGAATCGTGCTTGCGATGCAGGACTCGGCCTTCTCAAGCCATTCGTTCGGATCCTGCGTCACGGTGTCGCCGGACAGGGACGTTATGATGGGCAGGGATGAGCTTGCGAGCTTGTTTCCCTCACTGTCAAAGATGATGCTGCGGATGCTCTTCATCCCCATGTTCAGGACGAGTACGGTTTTCAATGTACCCCACCCCCTATCTGCAAGTCAAGATAGTGCAAGGCCATCGACAGCATGCAGTCATGCATATTTGCCGCAACGGAAAGCGGGTCAAAACCGTCTTTCTTAAGAAGGCCCTCATCAAGGGATTTCTGGATTCCCCTCAGATACGCCTGTTTTACGTCCGTAGATATGTTTATCTTTTTCACGTTTTTGTATGACAGCAGCTTTCTGAACATTTCGTCTGTCAGTCCGGTTCCGCCGTGAATCACCAGGGGGATATCCGAAAATCGTGATGTCTGTTCCAGCAGCCCGTAATGAAGCTCCGGGATTCCATGATACAACCCGTGTGCGGTACCGATTGCGACCGCAAGGCTGTCGACGGCCGTATGGTTTATAAAGTATTCCACGCTGGAAATGTCTGCGATTCCTCCTTCGACCGTGCAGATATCGTCTTCCGTACCACCGACATGGCCTATCTCGGACTCAACCAGGACATTTCTTTCGTGTGCGAGGTTACAAATTTCGTTTGTCAGCTTGATATTCTCTTCCAGCGGCCTGTCAGAGGCATCAATCATGACTGAATCCCAGCCGCTGTCTATGGCCTCTGTAAACATCGTCTGTTTCCGGCAGTGGTCAAGATGCAGGTATACCTTTGCGTCCCTGCCCTCAGAATACTGGCTGACGAACGTCCTGAATTCCTTTTTGTCAAGCTTTGCAAAGGCCTTCATGGAGGTCTGGAGGATTACAGGGATTCTTCTCTGTGCGGAGGCGTCAATGACAGCCTTCGCAGACGCAATATCCCACACGTTGAAGGCAAAGAACTGCCCGGAAGCTGGATGAATGTATTTCATTTGTGTTGACAGTATATTGAAAAGAAATCACCAGCCCCTGCATTTTTTGTACAGGGTATAGAGTGATTCGTTCATGATGCAGGAGAAAAAAGATATAAGCCTTTCTAAAACAAATCTCGCCGGGAGATTTTCATCTTGTGGCTATTCCATCCTTTCGAAAGGAGTCAAGTATGTCGTTCATCACAGCTTTCGGAATATCAGCCTGAGCAAGCTTCCGTGCGATTTCCTTCAGTTTGCCATCAGAAAGCCTGCCCCTAAATTCTGGATTGTACTTCTCGTTGAATTCTTCCTCTGTAAAAGCATCCTCTATTTCGTCAAGACATAACAGGCAGTCATCCGTAAAACAAGTGTCCCTTGACGAGAAAAAAACGCAGGAAGATTTTTTTGTTCCCTCATACCGCTGTATCTGCGTTGTCGTCGTGCACAGGAACACGTTGCGGGGAATCCTGGTAAAATTCACCCGGCCCAAACACACAAACCACCGGTTCTTAGCGTCTGTTCCAGTTGAGGTATATGCTTTTGTAGCTTTTAGTACATCCCCCACCTTATACATCCGCGAATTCCCTGTACTTCGTAAAATTAAGCTCAGGGACAGTCATCTCAGATTCTTCTTTCCCGTCAATCCCCTCAAATTCATCGGCGTATGACATCGTAGAATTGGGCTCCCTCTTGTATGCAACCTGCCAGGCTCGAATTTCCTTGTGCGTTATGGCAGATGCCTTTTCTCCGTTTATTCTCCGTGAGATAAAATCATCAAGGATAGCATCCAAAATGGACTTCTCTGATGGTGCCAGATAATCCAAGTCAGGGGTCTTCACCGAAATGAAATAGCGGGTGTTGTAATCATTATATTTCTTGTCTTTTACAGTAAAGGTCTTGAAGCGGGACATGTCCACGTTGTAAAGCTGCTCAGGAACGGGCCCCCGCTCCCTTGCGGTGTATGAAAGCTCAAGGCAGGGCCTTCCGTTTTGCCGTAACACGCGGAAATCAAACAAAGCAAGAATCTTGAACATCAGGGTCTGGGTTATATTCTTATGGAGCGCACTGGAATACTTATACGCAACATACGAGACCACATTGTCAATGATTTCATCATGATATGCTTTCATATCTTCAATTTTACTATAGCCGTGTCATTGTTTCAATACATCAACAGACCATCCGGTGCCGTTCGCTCGCATGCCCGTCGAACACGATGACGATCCTGTTGCGGAAGGCCTCTAGTTTCCGTGCACAGATTGCTCATTCTGTATCGGGAATAGGCAACCAGCTCCCTCATGAAGGGGCTGCCTCCGTAAACAGCCCCTGGTTCCAGAGATACCCCATCTTATCCCCATCATTCATGTATGCAACAATCTGAGGATTATCGGAAGCCCGCAGGATTTTGCTGTAACCGTCCTGCTTCCTGAACCAGAATACTTCCCCGGCCGGCCGCGAACGGAACATTTTGCACGGAATGTTGTGTTCG
>CAMJZA010000103.1 GCA_946410085.1 uncultured Treponema sp.
CGGCGTCTGCCTGCGGACGTCCTCTTTTCTGCGCTGTGCAGCTGTCCGCTTCTGCTGTCTGTTATTCCATACACTCTGTTTCTGTCCATAGCGCGCTGCTCCTCCGGGCTGCGTCCGGTTTTTCCCTCAACACAGACACCAGCCAGTCTATCGCTTCATTATAACACAGTTGTGTATTTGTGCAAGCTCCCGCGTTAGGAGAAAATGGCCATTTTTTAAAGCATCTCTTAAGACTATAGGGAATTCCTTATATAGTATTTTAAGGTAACAAAACTGCCCCACGGTTCGCCCGGAAGCGCCCCCAGTTCAACACGAAGCGCCTCACGGTTCGACCCGCAGCCTTAGACTTTTTTTGCTCTACGTGAATTTTCTGATACACAAATTCACAGGACGGGTGTATACTGGAAGTATAGCGTTCAAGCTATAGCTGTGTATCTATAGCTGTGTATAAGGAGTATAATAGAAGATTATGGCGAATTTCGAGAACATCCCCGACGTCAAGCTGGGAATCATCGCGGTCAGCCGCGACTGCTTCATCATTTCACTGTCCGAGAAGCGCAGGGCGGCAATCGTCAAGGCATTCGGCAACAAGGGCAGCCTTTATGAGGCCAAGACCACCGTCGAGAACGAGAAGGACATGCTCAAGGCGGTTGAGGAAGTCAAGAATGCCGGCTGCAACGCCCTGGTCGTCTTCCTCGGAAACTTCGGCCCGGAGACCCCCGAGACCGAGATAGCCCAGTACTTTGACGGTCCCTGCATGTTCGTCGCCGCAGCAGAAGAGAGCGGCAAGGACATGATTAACGGACGCGGCGATGCCTACTGCGGCATGCTCAACTGCTCCTACAACCTGAACCTGCGCCACCTGAAGGGCATTATCCCCGAGTATCCGGTCGGAACTGCCGACGACATCGCCACGATGATCGAAGAGTTCATCCCGGTTGCCCGCGCGGTCATCGGCCTCAAGAGCCTCAAGGTCATCACCTTCGGTCCCCGCCCCCAGGACTTCTTTGCCTGCAACGCACCGATACGCGGCCTCTACGACATCGGCGTGGAAGTCGAGGAGAACTCCGAGCTTGACCTGCTCGTCGCCTACCGCGAGCACAAGGACGACAAGCGGATTCAGTCCGTCGTGGACGACATGGCCAAGGAGCTCGGCATGGAAGGCAACAACTACCCCGACATGCTGCCCCGCATGGCGCAGTTCGAGCTGACCCTGCTTGACTGGGCAGAGGCCCACAAGGGCAGCAGGAAGTACGTTGTCTTCGCCGACAAGTGCTGGCCCGCATTCCCCAAGGAATTCGGCTTTGAGCCCTGCTACGTCAACAGCCGCCTCGCTTCCCGCGGCATCCCGGTCGCCTGCGAGGTCGACATCTACGGCGCCCTGTCCGAGTACATCGGCACCTGCGTTTCCGGCGAGTCCGTCACCCTGCTGGACATCAACAACTCCGTTCCGCAGGACATCTACGATTCCGACATCAAGGGTAAGTTCTCCTACGACTACAAGCTCAACGATACCTTCATGGGCTTCCACTGCGGAAACACCCCCTTCTGCCGCCTTGCCAAGAACAGCAAGCCCGGCGTCAAGTACCAGCTCATCCAGCACCGCCTGCTCGAGCCGAAGGACTCCGAGCCGGACTTCACCCGCGGAACGCTTGAGGGCGACATTGCGGCAAGCAAGATTACCTTCTTCCGCCTGCAGGCCCGTCCCGACGGAACGCTCCAGTCCTACATCGCGCAGGGCGAGATTCTTCCCGTCGCGACCCGGTCCTTCGGTGGAATCGGCGTGTTCGCCATCCCGGAAATGGGACGCTTCTACCGCCACGTGCTGATCAGCAAGCAGTACCCGCACCACGGCGCGGTCGCCTTCAGCCATGTGGGCAAGGCCCTGTACACGCTCTTCCAGTACCTGGGAGTCGGCGACATCGCCTACAACCAGCCCGCCGGAGTTCTGTACAAGGACGAGAATCCCTTCGCGTAATTTTTCTTACAGGGGGGAGCCCCCTGTAACCCCTGCTTATGAGAGGGAAGGAACCCCCTACTCGGAAGCGAGGCAGATTTTTTAACGTTAAAAAATCTGCCTCTCAAACTCTCCCCTCTTCCCGGCACCGCCCGGGGAGTACCCTTGGAATCATCGAAGCATTCCTACAGAGCATAAAAAAACGGCTCCCATTCCGTCAACAACGGAACAGGAGCCGTTTTCATGCCATCAGTCAGTTGTTATTTACTTCCCGTTCTTGATGGTCAGGATGCCGCCGATGATCAGGGCGTTCTTGGCAAGGACGAGCAGCCAGTGCAGGGCCTTGATGGAACTGAGTTCCCCGATCAGGGAAATGAGCGTAACGGCGGTAACGACAATCCACACGACGAGCGTGATGTACTTGATCAGGTCGTCAGCCTTGCCGAAGTCAAAGCCGAGCGCCTTGAGGCAGAACACGACGCCGCACGCAATGAGCAGGATTCCGATGACATACTCGACGGCACTCGCACCGCCCTTGAAGAAGGACGTGACGCCCTGAATTTCCGCACTGGAAATAGAACCACCGATTCCGAAGAGGCACAGGCCGGTAATAACCAGATAGATTGCCAGCGCAAGCTGGATGATGAAGACACCGATGGTCCTCTGCTGTTTCTTTGGCATACAAAACTCCTTTATAAAGAAAATGTTCCCTCATTATAGCACGGATTCCCCCGTTGGGAAAGAAAAAAGCGCCACCGTGAAAAAGGTGAAAAAAGTTCCGTGAAAACGCATGGCCCCGAAAAGAGGGCCGCAAAAAAGCGGCCCCGCGCCATTCAGTCTCCCCACCAGCTTACCGTTATGTCCCTGTAATACAGGCGGAGCAGGCCTTTCATCGAGAAGTCAACCGAGACGGCCTTTTTGCCCTGCTTTCCGGTGAGAATCTGTGCGAGCACTTCCGTAGCCCCGTCCCCGCGCGGATGGACCCCCGAGTAGGGGATGACAAGGTCGTCTACCGCTATCGGCGTCACCGCAGTCCGGGGTACAATCCGCCCGCTCGTCACCGAGCCGTCATCGAAGGTAATTTCCACGAAGACCGGCAGGGATTTCCAGAAAAGTTCCGCAAGCTTTCCCGCCAGCGTGGACTGCATTTCGATGGAAAGATACCGTGCACCGGCAGGACGGGACACCGCCGTACCGCCCCAGGCAGTGCTTTCAAGCCTTGTCTTTTCCGTCCGGCCAGACCCGGCGGACTTGTCCCGCCTGAAAAGTATCTCGGTGTCCGAGCTTGCGGCAACCCGGTAGTTCTCACGTATCGCCATGTAGGTTGCAGGCGACTCCAGCATCGGCAGCCGCATGTCCATCGACTCCAGCCCGAAGAGGACGAATTCCGGCGCACCGTCCCCCGCAAAGAAGGCGGCGTTTGTCTCGTCAAGCCAGGACGTGAAGGTCATGTTGTTCTGGATGGTCGGCATGACCTTGTACTGCACGCTGCCGTCGGTCAGGTAGAAAAGCTCGTCGGGGAAAATCGCAACGGACTTGTCACCGACTATCTCCCTGAAGCGGGGGTTGAGCGACCTTCTGACCCCGTTCCGTACAGAAAAAAGGTAATTGTTTATGATCTGCGAGGGCATGGTCAGGGTGGAATCCTTGAGCATTGTCGGTATGGAGACAAGGAAGGCCGGGAATTCAAGGATGCAGAGCGCAAGCACGTAAGCGAGTGAGACCCTGCCCAGCCGGAGCCGCCGCCGGGCGAGGTGCCCCTGCCTGCCCGCCCCGTCCGGGAAGAGAATATAGTCAAAGGTGCCGAACAGGAAGTATATCGAGAAGGCCATGCACACGCCCTGATAGAAGGCGTAGCCGCCGTGCCGCGTTATGCCGTACTTATAATAGAAGAAAAGCGGTATGAAGAGGGGCAGGAAGAGCGCGAAGGATTTCTTGTCTCCCCCCCACAGCTGCACGGCAAGGCAGATGCCCGCCGCCACGCCGAACACGACGAAAAACGCCGTGAAGGGTTCGGTCGTCATCACGTTGCCCAGGGCAGCGTTGTAGCCGCTGGAAGTCTGGAGCGCGGCCCTGCAGTAGCGCAGCAGATCTGCACCGCAGGGGTTGTAGATGAGGTAGGCACAGGGAACAAAAAGCAGGGAAAGCGACAGAAGGAAGGCTTTCCTGTATTCCCGCCTGATGAAGGCGAGCATGACGACCGCAACGACGCAGACCGTCAGCGAAGAGGTGAAAGACGACATCTTCCACAGAAAAAGCATCGCCACGAAGATGTCCGCCGCAAGCGCGAACAGGATGCCCCTCCGGTCGTCCCTGCCGCAGTCTATGAGGAGGGCGACCGCGAGCCACACATAGAAGCTTGCAAGCACGTCCGGCGAGAGCTTCTGGGGCAGCATGAAAAGCAGGGCCGCGACGGACGCGCTCACCAGGCTGATTTTCTTTTCCAGAAGGACCCGCCTGACCTGGAGCATCAGGAAAATGAAGATGCCGTATATCACGAGCCAGAGGGCGACGCCCCTGACAAGGCTGCCCCGCACCTCCCTGACGGCGGTCAGGAAGCCCAGCGGCCCGTAGGTGAAGAAGATGTCCCTGCCGAACACGTACTCGTCCCTGCGGATGTAGTTCAGGAAGTACATCCAGCTCTCGTCGAACTCGTTCGTCCCGATCGCGAAGGCCGCCGGGACGGAGGCGAGGAGGAAGAGGGCGGTTATGATGTTGACGGCAAGAGGCCGCCTGCCGTCCGCGCCGGTAGCTTTGAGATTTGTCATTCCGTTTGCCATCCTGATGCCGCCTACTTGCCGAGCTTCCGGAACACCGGGATGCGGTCAATCGGGGCTGCGGTCTTGACGCGCCTGCCGCCGGAAAGCTTCTCGCCCGTGTGGAAGTCCTCCCACGTTCCGGCGGGAAGGTAGAGCTCCCGTTCCGTCTCGCCCGCGTGCAGGACGGGGGCAACCAGGTAGTCCGGCCCGAACATGTACTGGTCCTTGAGCTTCCAGCACTCCGCGTCCTCCGGGAACTCGTAGAACATCGTCCGCATGAGGGGTGCGCCTGACTCGTGGGCCTCCTTCATCAGTGAGGCGACGTAGCCTTTGAGCGACTCGCGCAGGCGGATGTTCTTCTCGAATATCTTCTGCGCCTCCTCGCCGTAGCACCATATCTCGTTCGGAGAGCCGGTGAAGAGGTAGCCGCCGCCGTAGTCCTTGTCAGAAAGCGGCGGAATGTCGTGCGGGTCGCGGTCGCCGTGGAGCCGCATGATCGGCGTGAAGACCGCCCACTCGAACCAGCGCTCAAGCAGCTCGATGAAGCCCTTGTCGTGCACGTTGCCCCACATGAAGCCGCCGATGTCCGTCGTCCACCAGGCGATGCCGGAAAGCCCCATGCCCAGGCCCTCCGCGACGGAGTCCTGCAGGCACTCCCAGCTGCTCTGCACGTCGCCGTTCCAGAGGATGACACCGTATTTCTGGCTGCCCGCCCAGGCGCAGCGCTCCAGGTTGACGGGCGTTTCCATGCCGGACTCCCTCATGCCCTCCCAAAAGGCCTGGGCGTAGCACTTGGGGTAGAGATTGCTGACCTTGAGGGCCGGCCCCATCCGGTAGCGGTAGAGTTCGTAGTCGTATATGGAAAGGTCCGGCTCTGCGTTGTCCAGCCAGAACATGTCTATGCCGTATTTCTGGTAGCTCTCCCTGCAGACCTTCCAGATGAAAGCCCGCGCCTCGGGGTTGGTTGCGTCGAAGGTCACGCAGTCGCCGTTGAAGTCGTAGGTCTGTATCACGCCCCGGTCGGTGCGGACGAGGAGGCCCCTGTCCCACATCTCCTGGAAGTGCGAGCACTTCTTGTCCACCGACGGCCAGACGGAGACCATGACCTTGGTGCCCATCGCGTGCAGCTCGTCGCACATCGCCTTGGGGTCGGGCCAGTAGTCCTTGTCGAAGCCCCAGTCACCCTGGCGGATCCAGTGGAAGAAATCGATGACGATGACGTCCAGCTTGATGCCGAGCTCCCTGTACCTGCGGGCGACGGTCAGGACCTCGTCCTGCGTCCGGTAGCGGAGCTTGCACTGCCAGAAGCCCAGGTAGTCCTCGCCCATGAGCGGGTGCCGGCCCGTTGCCCCCGTGTAGTTCCGCATGATAGCAGCGGGGCTGTCCGCCGCCGTGATCCAGTAGTCCATCTCGTCGCTGCAGCTGGATTCCCAGACCGTCCGGTTCGTGCCGAAGGTCGCCCGCCCGACGGAGGGGTTGTTCCAGAGGAAGCCGTAGCCCAGGCTGGAGACGTAGAAGGGGATGGATGTCTGGGAGTTGCGCTGGGCAAGCTCCAGCACGCAGCCTTTCATGTCAAGGTTTGGCTGCTGGTACTGGCCCATGCCGAAAATCTGCTCGCCCTCATTCGCGTCGAAGCGGACGGTCAGGCGGAACTCGCTGCCGCCGATGACCGGGTGGAACTCGCGGGAGACGATCTTAAGGCAGACGCTCTCCCTGCTGGCGGCTGCGTCGTAGTTGCGGTAGTATTCCCGGAGGATCAGCTTGCCGTCCTTGAAAAAGCGCAGGACACCGTTCGCGCTGACCGTGGCGGACAGCTTTCCGTTCGTTATGCCCGCCTCGTCGTCCGAGACGCTGGTTTTGACCGTGGCGGCGGCGGGCTTCTCCGACAGGGCCCAGTCCTCGCCCGAAAAGGCAGTGTTCATCGTACAGCGGACGCGGAGTGAGTCCGCCCCCCATCCTTCTATGCGCAGGGTCTCATAGCCCTTCTTCCAGATAATCGCGTTGTCTTCCTGTGTGAACATAGGGAAATACTAGCACAAACTGCAACGGCTCGGCTAGGGGGAGGAAAGGCAGAGCCGGGATTACTCGTCTGAGAAGGGCATGAACTATGTCCTGGTCGGCCTCAGGCAGGCCTGACATCCTGTCTGCCCCCTGCCGCAGCTTATGCCGCCCGCTACACCTGGAACTGGTCTATCTGGGCACCGATCCTGTTGATGGACTCCCGGACCTTTCCCGAGATGTCAGAAAGGACGGAGCCGGTCTTGTTCATCTCCTTGGCTCCCAGGGACATCTCGGCCATGCCGTCCCGGATTACCACCGTGGCATCCTGCAGCTTCTGGACCTCGGCAAGAATCGCCTGATTGCCGACAGCCATCTCCTGTGAGGCGCTCTTGACCTCGGATGTGCTGTCGTTCATTATCTTGAGGGCCTCGACTATCTGCTGGGAGCCGGACTGCTGCTCGCTCATGGCGGCCTTTATCTGGTTCACCAGCTGGTCGGTCTGGGCTATCTTCTCGCCGACACCGGCAAAGCTTTCCGTACTCTCACGCGCCGCGACGACGACCGTCTGGATGCTCTCGCTTATCTTGCGAAGCTCCTCGCTGATCTTCTTGGACTCTGCGGCGGAAGTCTCCGAAAGCTTGCGGATTTCGTCGGCGACGACGGAAAAGCCCTTTCCTGCTTCCCCGGCATGGGCCGCCTCGATGGCGGCGTTCATGGCAAGGAGGTTCGTCTGGCTTGAAACGCTCGTGATGGCAACGTTCGCATCCTGCAGGGCCTTTGACTGGGCTTCTATGTCCGCAACGTGCTCGGACACCCGCTGCTGCCGCTGGATGCCTTCGTTCGTGTTTGCTTCAAGCGCACTGAACGATGCGGCCATCTTCTCCACGCTGCTGTTGACGGAGGCGATGTTGCCTATCATCTGCTCGACGGCGGTGGAAGCCTGGGATACCCCGTATGACTGGGTTTCGATCATGCGGCCCAGGCTGTTGATGTTTTCCGCAATCTCGGTGACCGCTGCGGAAGTCTGCGAAACCGAGCGGGACTGGTTTTCAACCTGGCCGCCCACGCTCTCTATGTTGGAAAGGATTTCCGTAATCGCACTCGAAGTTCCGTCTATGCTTTCCTGCAGGTCAAGCTTGACGTTGGAAAGCTCAGACTTGGAATCCTTCACGTCGCGCACGATGCCCTGCAGTTTCGCCATGAAGTTGTTGAATCCTTCGACAAGCTCGCCGACCTCGTCGGAACTCTTGACCGCAAGGCGGCGGGTCAGGTCCGCGTTCCCCTGTGCAATGCCGTTGACGGCGACATCGACCGTCTTTATCGGTTCGACTATCTTGGAAGCCATCAGGAGGGCTATGAGGATGGAAGCCCCAAGTCCCAGCAGGGCCATGATGACGATGAGGAGAATCATCTTGTTTATCTGCGTGTACAGCTCGGATGTCCTGCCGAAGGTCACCATAATCCAGCCGGAGTCCCTGTTGATGATCTGGCCTGCAATGTAGTAGCCCCCGGCCGCCTCGGGCTCAAAGAAGACGTCGGCGCTTATGCGTTCCCTGTACTTGGAAAGTTCCCGGTGTTCGTCAAAGAAATTCACGGTCTGAACCTTGCCGGCATCGTCGTTCGTCAGGTAGAGGCCGTTCCTGTCCAGTATGTAGCTCTTGCCGCCGGCTGACAGGGTTTTGTCCTGCACGATTGAATTCATCTCGTCCAGCAGGATATCGATGCCCGTAACACCGGCAAAATTCCCGCCACGGTCAAGGACAGCGCAGGAAACCGTCATGACGAGCTTGCCCGTGTCCTCGTCCACGTATGGATCGACGAGGGCCGCTTTGCCTCCTGCCTTGCGGGCTGCGGCGTACCAGTCCCGAGAGTCCTTGTCATAATCCGAATCTGGAATCCAGCCGTCGCTGGAATAGAAGAAACCGCCCCGATTCATCGGCAGGGCATCCGCATAATAAAGGCAGTACAGGGACGGTGAGCCTTTTATCTGGGCGTCAAAGTCCCGCTGAACCTCCTCAAGCTCCAGATTTTCCGCCCGCCCCATATACAGGGCGATGTCCCTGACTATCGTGGAGGGCTTGTCCAGAAAGGCCGTTATGGATTGGGAGGCAGACTGCATCTGCCCGATGGCCTTGTCTATCATGTCCATCATGAGGACCTTGCGCTGCGTTCCCAGGACGGGAACCGCAACCATCAGTATCGAAACAAGGACGAGGACTGCGTAGCTCAAAATCAGCTTCTGACCCAACTTTTTCATGCTAAACTCCCTGAGGTTGATGCTGTAAATTATAACACAGCTTTTTTCAGTCCGCAAACAAATATAAGGAAATAAATAAAGGCGGCAATCGACCGCTCCCGCAGTCAACCGCCGCCTCCATTCCGTGA
>CAMJZA010000104.1 GCA_946410085.1 uncultured Treponema sp.
GATGTGCTCTACCGACTGAGCTACAAGAGCAAGCTTTCATACACTTAATACGTGTTCCGCTACTATAATAAATTGAAGAATGAATGTCAATAAAGAAAGCGGGATTTTTCAAAAAGTTTTCGGAACTTTTCCGCCACCCTGAACGGAAGACCCGCCACCGGAAGCCATCCCCCGGAACAGTCCGGCCCCGGTCATGCATACAGTCAGCAGCTGATGAACTGATGGTCCATCCCCGGCAGATCCGGGCTGACTTCCACCGGAAAGCCGATAATCGTATTGTCCCAGCCGGGACTTGCAGCCAGCGCATCTGCCAGTTCCTTGCCGATGACGATTTTTTCCACAGTCTTACCCGTCAGCATCACATCCGAGAATTCCATATCGATGTCGGCCAGAACACCGGCAAGCTCAGGTGAAAGTTCCATACATACACCTCCATTCTCTATAGTGTACTCTAAAAACCGTCCATTGTAAAGCTTGCAGACAGGACAGCCTGCGGACTGGACATGCACAGACAGGAATTCCGCGGGAACCAGCGGCAGCATGCGGCCGGTTCCCGCACGGATACCGCAGGCGGAAAGACCCCGCCTGCGGAGGCTTTCAGGGCCTTACGCCCCGGCAGCAGCCTACACCGTACGCCTACTCCTTGACGGAGCCACTTGTCAGACCGGCAACAATCTGCTTCTGTGCAAGCGCATAGAATATGATGACAGGAACCAGCGAGAGCGTCAGGTAAGCAAGGACCTGCGACCAGTCCGTTGAATACTGCCCCTGATACTGCATGACGCCGAGCGGCAGGGTATACTTTTTCTGATCGTTCAGAATCAGCAGCGGCAGGAGGAACTGGTTCCAGCTGCTGACCAGCGAGAGCACTGAAATCGTCGTAATGATCGGCTTTGAAAGCGGAATAACCATCCTGAGCAAGAAGCCGAGTTTACCGCAGCCGTCGATTGTCGCCGCTTCTTCCAGTTCCATCGGAATCTGCGCAAAGAAACTCCGCGTCAGCATCGTGTTGAACGCAAGGCCGAATGCTGCCTGCGGAAGCATGACTCCCAGATAGGTATCGATCAAGCCGACCTTGCGCATCTGCAGGTACATCGGCAAAATTGCGACCGCAAGCGGGAACAGGAGACCGAGCAGGAAATAATTGTAAAACACTTCCCTGCCCCAGAATTTAATCCGTGCAAAGGTAAATCCGGTCAGGCAGCAGAGGATAACGGCGAACACGACGGACCCTGCCATAATTATCAGCGAATTTGTAAGATTCGCAAAATAGGAAGACGTCACCGGATTCAGGATCTTTGCGAATGTCCCCAGCTGAAATTCTTTCGGAAAGCCGAACGGATTGCCGCGAATGCCGCCGGTCGTCTTAAAGCCGCCCCAGAGCATGACCCACAGCGGAAACACCGTATAAAAGGCGGTTATAGCAAGAAAGAGTATCTTTATCGTTTTATATAAGGCATTTGTATTCGTTTTATTCATGCTGCCCCTCACTCACCCTTGTTAATAAGTCTCTGATACACTGCATTGAACGTAACGCAGATGACAAAAATGACGATAGCTGCCGCACTTCCGTATCCCATCTGCGTACGGATAAAGCCGAACTTATACAGGTAGGTAACCATCGTTTCCGCTGCAGTGGCCGAATGGCCCTGGCCCATCGCCCATATAATGTCGAATGTCTGGAGCGAACCGACGATGCAGAAAAACATCGTAACGACAATCGTCGGGAGAAGTAGCGGCAGGATGATAAATACGTTCAGCTGGAGCGGGGAGGCGCCGTCAATTGCCGCCGCCTCGCGGATATCGTCGGAAATGCCCTGCAATCCTGCAATATACAGGATCATGTACAGGCCAAAATACTTCCAGGTAATGACGACGAATATCGCCGTAAAAACCGTTTCCGGCCGTCCCAGGAACGCAAAGTCCGTTCCTTCGGGAAAGAAGGACGCAAAAAACGAATTGCCCAGACCGTACTGTGGATGATAGATAAAGTTCCAGACCGTACCGGCAACAACTTCGGAAACGACATACGGAATAAAATAGACTGTCCGCAGCGCGACATTCACCCGTGTTTTTGAATAAATGTTGAGCGCAAGGAGAAGTGCTATAGGAAGCTCAATGACAAGCGAAAAGACAATGATTTTGACGTTGTTTAAAAACGCCTTCCAGAATATCGGATCCGTCAGGATATCCTTAAAATTGCCCAAGGCAAGAAATTTTGTTTTACGTCCTGCGTTGGGACCAAAAAGCGGGCCCATTCCGTTCCATTTGAAAAGGCTAAAAAGGGCAGCCCTAAAAACGGGAAACACGACGAAGAACGAAAAAAGGACGAGCGGCACTATCAGGAATGCCATGGCAATCAGAAAATTCTGTTTTTTATTAATTAACATAGTACCTTCCGTAAAAAATGGAAACCGTAAATGAAAACCGTAATATGGAAAACATCAAAAAAACCAGAACAGCCGGGCCGTTCTGGTTTCATTGATTCAGTTCAGGCGCCCGGTTCAGGAAGTCCACTGCAGCAGATCCGCAGGGACTCCCGAATCAAGCTTACAGAAATTATTTGTTTGCTTCCCAAGACTTCTGAATCTTGTCACACGCCTGCTGCGGTGTCATCGAGCCATCGTTGGCAATGATAGCTGCGGTAGCATCCTTGATGTCCTCAGCAACAGCTGACGGGAGGAACTGATCGTAGTACAGCTGATAGTACTTTGCCTCGGCAACAGCCTTTACGACCTTCTTCGCATTGTCATCGATCAGGTCATCATAGCCTTCCAGCAGCGGAATTGCATTAAGATCCTTGACGATGATCTTGTAGTTCTCCGGCTCAAAGAATGAAAGGACAAACTCAACGGCTTCATCCGGAGCGTCTTTTCCGATACAATAACCGTTTCCACCGCCCTGTGCGTTGACCAGCTCATCCTTTCCGCCTTCAATCGTCGGGAAGGGCATGAATCCGAAGGGATCTCCACCGCCGGTCGTAGAGTTGTCACGTCCGGTAGAAGGAGCCCACTGACCCATCAGGGTAATGGCAGCCTTGCGGTCTGCAACAAGCGCTTCCTGCTCAGCCTGGCTCGTAGCCATGTATCCTTCCTGGAAGGGCTTTGTTGCGACAAAGTCCTGCAGCATTTCCATAGCCTTCAGGAATGAACCCTTGTTGAATGCACCGCCGTTCGTTCCGTTGTAGGCATTCAGGAAGTCTTCCTGGCTGCCGAGGCGCTGTGCAATGTAGGTCCACCAGTAGTGACCGGTCCAGGTCTCCTGCTCACCGAGCGCGACAGGAGCATATCCCTTTGCCTTGATCTTCTTACAGCTGTCAAGGAACTTCGTCCAGGTTGCAAAATCATCGGGCGTCAGGCCGCATTCCTTAAGGATAACGGGGTTATACCAGAAGCCGACGACACCCATGTCATAGGGAATACCAAACTGCTTGGCACCGTCAGCGTAAACGCCCATGGCACCCTTACCGATCTTGGCAACATTCGGGTCGTTCTTGATCAGACCGGAAATGTCGCGGAGCATGCCTGCATCTTCCTGATCATACATTCCGCCGCCGCCCCATGAGCGGAAGACATCCGGTGCCCAGCCGGACTGCATGACCGTTGAAAGCTTCTGCTTGAAAGAATCGTTCGCAAGAACGGTAATTTCAATCTTTACGCCGGGATGCTTTGCCTCAAAGCGGTCAGCAATGGTCCGCCATGCAGCCTGCTGTGCATCTGTCGTATCCAGGTGCCAGAAGGTGATGACTTTTTCCTGCTTAGCTGAAGAGCCGGAAGAGCCGGATGAACCGGACGAGGCAGACGGGCTGGAGGAACCACCCTGCTGCTTGGAACATCCCGCGAGGGCGAGAGCCAAACATCCTGAAAGAACGAACTGCATTACTTTCTTCATCTTATTCTCCTATAATTTGGAAAAGAATTCCTAATTTCACCGCGGGTCGTCTAAAACCCGCACTGTTACTATAGTACATCCATTTTTTCCGTTTCGGTATAGTGGAATTTACCTAAAGGGCCTCCAAGAAAAAAGGAGGCGGACCCCGCCTCCTTGTGTATTCAGTATCGCGAGCCTGCGCTTACTTGCAGAACTCCTTCTTCAGGAAGTCCAGGTCAAGCTCGGGGTACAGGACGTGGGCACCAAGCAGGGCGTTCACGCGCTTCCTGGCCTCCTCTTCCACCTTGGGATCAAGCTCGAACTTGCCCTTGGCCTTCTTGCCGTCCTTGGTCACGCCGGGCTTGGTTCCCTTGAGCACCAGGTCGATTATGGAAGCAACTTCCTCCATGTCCTTCGTGTTCATGCCGAGCGTCGTCAGGCCGGGCGTTCCGATGCGGATGCCGCTCGTCCACCAGGGACCGTTCTTATCATAGGGCAGGGCGTTGGCGTTGGCCGTTACGCCGCACTGGAAGAGGGCAGCCTCGGCCTGCTTGCCGGTCACGCCGTAGCTCGTCACGTCAACGAGCATCAGGTGGTCTTCGGTGCCGCCCGTCTGCAATGTCATTCCCTTGGAAATGCAGGCTGCGGCAAGGGCCTGGGCGTTTTCAACGACCTGCTTCGCATAGGCCTGATAGGCAGGTGTATTCGCTTCCTTGAGGGCGACGGCCTTGGCAGCCATAACGTGACCGAGGGGGCCTCCGAGCACCATCGGGCAGCCCTTGTTCACGTAGTCGGCAAACTCCTTCTTGCACAGGATGATTGCACCGCGCGGGCCGCGCAGGGTCTTGTGGGTCGTCGTCGTCACGATGTCCGCCCACTTGACGGGGTCGTTGTCGCCCGTCCAGACCTTACCGGCAACAAGGCCCGCAAAGTGTGCCATGTCTACCATGAACACGGCTCCGCACTTGTCGGCAATCTCGCGGAAGCGGCGGAAGTTTATCTTGCGCGGATAGGCGGAAAATCCCGTCAGCAGGACGAGGGGCTTTACCTCCATTGCCTGCTTTTCGATCGCGTCATAGTCCAGAAGGCCGGTTTCTTTGTCCACGCCGTAGGGATGGCTCTCGAACATGCGGGCGGAAACGTTCATCCTGTAGCCGTGGGTCAGGTGGCCGCCGCAGGAGTAGTCCAGTCCCATCAGCTTCTGGTTGCCGAACCGCTTGCGCAGCATGTCGAACTGCTCGTCGGTCAGGTCGGACAGGGACTTCACGCCCAGTTCCTCAAGCGTCGGGGTTTCCACGCGGGACGAGAGGATGGCCCAGTAGGCAACGAGGTTCGCGTCCGCTCCGGAATGGGGCTGCACGTAGGCATAGTCCGCACCGAAGAGCTTTTCCGCCTCGCGGGCTGCGGTGTTTTCCACCGCGTCGATGTTCACGCAGCCGCCGTAGTAGCGGTGCTCGGGATAGCCTTCCGCATACTTGTCGGTCAAGAGGTTACCCATCGCCGCCTGCACGGACAGGGAGCAGTAGTTCTCGCTCGCGACGAGCTTGAGGTGGCGGCGCTGGTTGTCCAGCTCGTTCACCACGTCGGCGGCAATCTCCGGCACGACGGCGGCGACCTGCTGCAGGTTGGCGACATAGGCGGTCATCGCGGGGTTCAGCGTGCCCCCCGCCGCCTTCACATAATTTTCCAATGGTGTGGACATAAAAAACTCCTTATATAGCTCTTGTGCTTATATCACGCGTGTATGACGGGGCTCCGCATCGGGCATCCAAAAGCCGCCCCGGAGCCTTTCAGCGCCTGCCGCCGTCAGCTCGTCGGGTCCTGCCGCTTGCCCTGGGTCAGGACGGAATGAGGGGGAACGGACTGGGTTACCCAGGTATTGCCCCCGATCGTCGACCCCTCCCCGATGACGGTCTTACCGCCGAGAATCGTTGAATTGGCATAAATCGTCACGTTGTCTTCTATAGTTGGGTGCCGTTTTTTGTCCATGAGCTCCTTCTTGACGCTCAGCGCACCGAGCGTGACGCCCTGATAGATCTTGACGTTGTTGCCGATGACGGTCGTCTCGCCGATAACGACGCCCGTTCCGTGGTCTATGAAAAAGCGTTCGCCGATTTTTGCCCCGGGATTTATGTCTATGCCGGTATGCCCGTGCGCATACTCGGTCATAATCCGCGGCAGGACGGGTACGCCGTTCACCGTCAGGAAGTGGGCTATCCGGTACACGCAGATTGCTTCAAGGCCGGGGTAGGAGACGATGACCTCCTCCGTCGACTTGGCGGCAGGGTCGCCTGCGTATGCGGCCTGCACGTCCAGGCCCAGCTTGCGGCGCAGCTCGGGTATTTCGTCGATGAGGGCAAGGCTGGTCCGTTCCGCAAGGGCAAAGCAGTGGGAGCATTCCACCCGCTTGTCCTGCACGACGTACATGAGGGCCTTCTTTATCTCGCGGGTCAGCATTTCCACGATGCGGTTCACGCGCTGGCCCACGATGAAGCGGAGGGTTCCGGCGTCCAGCATTTCCGCAGTCCGGAAGCCGGGGAAAATCAGGTATTCAATGTCCTTGAGCACCTCTATGACATTCTGCCTGTTCGGGAAATTGTTCGCCTCGTCCAGGTTGATGCCGCCGTATTTCTCGTAGGACTCAAGAATTGCGTTTATTGATCCGTCAACAGACTCTTTCAAAACAGCCTCTTTCACAACCGCCACCACCCGCGCATAGACTGCGCATAAATTTTCTGCAGTCTCACTATAGCAGAAAAAGCCCGCCTTATTCAATGGCAGATTTCAGCAGCAGGCTTTACCGGCGGACCGGCCAGGAACTGCCCAGAAAACAAAACACCATCCCGAAGGATGGCCTTAGATAAAACTTGGATGGGCGGCGTATCCATCATATCAGGTTCCCCGAAGGGAGCGCAGGGTGCCTTTCCTGCTTCTCAAATTTCACTTCCATCATGCACGCTTGCCGGGCAAAAGCAAGACTGCCCCTACACCTTGTAGCAGCCCGCGTACCTGCTTTCGGAAAGCATGGGCCGCAGGCGGGGGAGAAGGCTGGAGAACGTGCTTTGTTCAACGAGGGCGATGCAGTCCTTCACGCGGCACAGGGGAGAGGGCGTTACCTGCATGGAATCAAGAAGCCCGTCGTCCAGGCTGATGCCATCGTCTTCTGGCCACAGGCGCAGCTCCTGCTCGTATTTCCACGCACTGTCCTTGATGTAGCCGGAGAGGATGCTCCAGTCCAAGGCTATGCCCTTCGTGTTCTTGACGCTGCCGCAGAAGTAGACCCGCCGTGCGTCTCTGTCCGCACCGGAGAACTGGGGAGTGAGGGACGTGTACGCGACCATACTCGCCCTGACGGAGCCCTCCTGCACGAAACGGCGCAGGGAATCCACACGAAAGCTGATTTTCACCCAGATATCCTTAAGCGTCCTGCCGGAGTTGCGCTCCTTGCCGAGACCGCCGTACATGGCCCACATGCCGAAGCTTTCTTCACTGGACCGGGCAAGGCTCACGAAGCCCCTCTCCCTCACCGCATCGCTTATGAGATTGTATTCCAGTCTGTCATTGGTATTCTCAAATGAGGAGCAGCGGATAGTGCCGCTCTGCAGAATGCTCAGAAGGGACGTGAGCCTGGTGTAGTGGGACACCGTACCCCGCGCGTGGTCAAGCGGTCTGTCAAGGTAGTCCTTCAGCTCCTGTGTGTCCGTCAAATCAGAAAATGCTTTCATTGCTATGCTCCTTGTCAAAAAATATCGTGCGGCAGAGAATTACCCGCCGCACGAAAAAAATATGTAAAGACGGCAAACTCCGCCGGTATGCTGTTAGTTTGCGTTGCAGACGACACGGAAGCCGACCCAAACACCTAGATGATTCGGGGGATTTCCACGTCGATTTGCAGTATTGAAAATAGCACATTTTGTCGCAGGTGAACCTCCACATCCACCACGGCAAACGAGGTTTGATGAGTCGTACCAATCCAGACACCTTTCCCATAAATTGCCGCTCATATCATATATGCCTAAGCTGTTGGCTGCCTTGCTTTTCACGGGATGTATCATATTGTCGAAATTATCGGTGTACCATGCTACAGCCTCTATGTCATTGCTCCCGCTGTAGGTATAGCTGTCATTTGCTTTTCCACCCTTCGCTGCATAGTCCCACTCTGCTTCGGTCGGCAGCCGGTAACCACCCGCACGTGCATTCACGCTGACGGCATTCCATGTGGCATCGCTGGAAGTCGGCACCGTTCCCCAGTCTGCCGGGTCGGTACTGCCGCTTATCGTGTAGACCGGGGTAAGGCCATCCGCCATGCTCCGCCTGTTGCAATACACAAGGGCATTATACCAGCTGACGGCATAGGCGGGATAGTCGGGACCAATGCCGTAGGTGGCGGAAGGACCTGAACCGCTGTAACTGCAGAATGTCTCGTATTCTGCCTGCGTAACCTCATGATTGCAGATGTAAAAATTCTGTGTGGTACCATTGCCTTCGACATAAACGAAGTCTTCCGGCATAATAAAAGATAGGGTAACAGCGATGTCGCAGAATTTTTTTGCAACGGTCTGCTGCCTGCTGCCAGTCCAGATGACCCTGCCGAACGCATTGGTAACGGTCATTTTCACCGTAACGACTGTACCTGTCGCCAGAAACGGAACGGTAAAGGTCACGTTGCCGTCATCATCGGCTTCTGCCGTTTTCTCGTAGGCAATGTTCCGTCCCGTAATGGACAGCGTTACCGAACCGCCGTTCGGGAGTCCTATGTCGGCAGCACTGAAAACGAGTTCGGTCGTACCGGAGTCAGACATACCGCCGGCTCCCGTATCGCCTGTCGTAAAAAGGGTGATGATTGCCTGTACGTCGCCTGCGTTGGAAAAGTTCAGCAGGTCTCCGGCGTCAATGCCCGGAGACTGACCGGATGCGGAGTCACTTGCCCCATCGGAAGAAGTACCCGTTCCGTTTATTCCGTAGGGACTGCCAGCAGAAATTGACGTGCCGATTCCGTCACAGGCAGCAAGGAGGATGGCGCAGAGCGAGAATAGGACTGCCCGCAAGCCCGCAAGACCGCAAGACCGCAAGACCGCAAGACCGCAAGACCGCAAGACCGCAAG
>CAMJZA010000105.1 GCA_946410085.1 uncultured Treponema sp.
TGCGGGGGTGGTGGAATTGGTAGACACGCTAGCTTGAGGTGCTAGTGGCGCGAGCTGTGCCAGTTCAAGTCTGGTCTCCCGCATAAAAAAGACTGTAGCAATACAGTCTTTTTTTTTGCCCTGACGGGCAGATCCCTGCACAGGCCCGCCGCCCGGCTCCCCACCAGCAGCGCCGCTGCAGACGGAAGCCGCCCGGCAGGCCCCGCAAGAGCCGACCGCAAGGAGCATTATACAAAGGAGCGCACATGACGCATGCCGCTTTTCAAGCCATACAGGACTACAGGGACGCCGCCTCTGCCCTGGTACAGCAGTACACCCCCCTTTCTGCCGAACTGATCCGCCTTTCGGCCGAGGCCTCCGCCTCCGATACGCCGGCCTACAGCCATGACACGCCGGTCGTCTACAATACGGCGTGGGACGCCATAACGGAAGCCGACGACATACAGCTCATCGTCGTGGGCGATAATCCCGGCAAGGAAGAGCAGCTCGCTTCGCGGCGGGCCTATCTGGTGGGGCAGAGCGGGCGGGTTGCCGAGGGCTTTTTCCGCCGGAACCCCAGTCTGGGAGTGGACTTCCGCCGCAACAGCCTTATAACAAACAAGACGCCGATCCACACGGCAAAGACGAAGCACCTGAAATATCTTGCCGCAAAGGGAAGCCCTGCCCTTGTCCGGGCGCTGGAAGAGAGCCAGCGTGAGATGGCGCGCCTGACCGCCCGCCTGCACCGGCGGCTCTTTGCCGAGGCGGGCACGAAGCTCTACCTCGTGGGCTATGCCGAACTGAAGGGCCGGGGTTTTTTCCTCCCCTACCGTGACGAACTGGCCCGTTCGTACGAAGGCGACGCTGCCGCATGGGACGCCGTGTACGTGTACCAGCATTTCTCGATGAACCGCTTTCAGATAGACCTCAAGGAGTACATGGAATGCATGGCGGCACGCGGCGGGGGCGGTACGCCGGGACCGGACGGCAATGCAGCGGGACAGGGCGGCATTGCCGCCGCCCTGCGGGAGCTGGGCCTGCGGCACAAGGGCGACATCTGGCCGGACGGCCGCTAGGCGGGACAGGGCGGTACACCGGGACCGGACGACCGCTAGGCGGGACCGGGTGGACAGGCAAGCAGGACCGGGCGGACAGCAAGCGGGACCGGGCAGCCTCCGCAGTTCCGCCCCTAACATTTGTTTATCTAACATATATTTATCCCGTAATAACACGCTTTTTCTGGAATTTTCACGGGCGCTGTGCTACATTTATAGCGGTGTTTGATGGCGGGAATTTCAAAAGCAGCCGATTTATATATATGCTGATTTTGGAATGCTGATTCTGAAAGCGCTCCGCCCGGATTTTTTGGAGGAATAATGCGTTTGAGGGCACATGTAAAAGCCGGCTTGCTGACGGTACTCTTTTTTTCCGGCCTCACGGTCCTGCTGCCGGCAGAGACACTGACCCTGAGGGAAGCCGTGGATCTGGCGGCGGGCAGCAACATCAGCATCAGGGAAGGCAGCGTTTCCCTGAAATCCGCCAAACGCGCGAACAGCTATTCATGGAATTCGATAAGTCCTTCCATAAAGGCGAGCGGCAGCCTGTCCAAGGCACTGCCCGAGGACGACAGCAAGTCTTCATACGGCGGCTCATCCTCGTCCGATGCGGCCCGGATTTCGCTCGGGGCGAGCATCAACATCGGCCTGTCCCCTTCAATTGCAACGAACATCAAGGGAGCCAGGCTGAAGTACGAGAAGCAGCAGATAGACTACGATACGACGGTCAGGACGATAGAACTGAACGTCCGCAGGGCCTTTTACCAGATCCTCTACGAACAGGAATACATCGCGCTGCAGGAACAGCACGCTGAGTCGGCAAAGAACCTGTACAATACGAACAAGGCGAAGTATGAGCGGGGTGTCCTGCCCCGTCTGGACGTGCTGAACTCCCAGATTTCCTGGCAGAACGCCCGGCTTTCGCTCGACAGTGCCAAAACGACCCTTGCGAACGATCTGGCGACCTTCAAGAACCTGCTGGGGCTGGACCAGAACCGGGATATCAAACTGGACGGCAGCCTTGACGGCTTTGTTGAACTGACGGATGTTTCAATCGGGGGCCTTCCGGCAAAGTCAAATACGATTGCCTCGCTGGAAAAGCAGGTCGAGATCGCCAGGAATTCGCTGACGGCGACCCGGCTTGCTGCCTGGGCCCCCACCCTTTCGGCGGGCTACTCCTACAATCTGTCTACGACGACGGACTCTTCGAGCGACTGGAACAAGTCCGGCTCGCTGACCCTGGGCGTTTCCATTCCGATCGACGGCTTTCTGCCCTGGTCCAGCGGGGCGCAGTCGATTACAAACCAGAAGGACAGCCTTGAACTGCTGCAGCTGCAGCTGGAAGATGCCCGCAACACGCTGGACATACAGATTTCCGGCTACCTGAATCAGGTAAAGAACCTCGAGTCGACGATAGAACTCCGCAAGCAGAGCCTGGAATTTGCCGAAGAGACCTACCGGCTGACTGCGGATGCCTACAACAACGGTACGAAGGACATCCTCGCCCTTCAGAATGCACGGAACAGCCTGCTTGAAGCAGCCGTCAACCTGAAAAATCAGGCCTACAATCTTGCCGTTGCCCTGCTGAACCTTGAGAACTCGCTCGGTGTTCCCTTCGGGAGCCTCTCGGGTATTGACGGGTAGGCTTGTTATAAAATACGATTGAAAGGATTGTGCAGGAGCTGAGAAATGAAGGGTGCCGTCAAGATTATCATTGCCTTTGCCGTGTGTGCCGCCGTTGTATTCATGGCCTTTACCTATATGAAAAACTCCTCCGGCTCCAAACAGGGCGGTCCCGGCGGCAGGCCGGATGCGGGAGCACCGGCCGCTGGCCCGGCCAGTGGCTCAGCCGGCGGTCAGAACGGAAAGGCTGGCGGTCAGGCGGGAAAGGCTGGCTCCGGCGGATCCGGCAGCGCAGCCGGGCAGGGACAGGGCGGTAAGTCCGGCGGGACCGCCGGGCAGGGGTCCGGCAGGGCAGGCTCGTACGGCGGCGGTCAGGCGTCCGCAAACCTCATTTCCGTCCGCACCCTCACGGCAGAAGTCACCCCGCTGCAGGACTACGTCAACACGACCGGCGAGATAGAGCCGACCAGCAGCGTGGACGTGTTCCCCGACATCGGCGGCAAAATCCAGTCGGTCAGCGTCAACGTCGGCAGCTCCGTCAAGAAAGGAGCCGTCCTGATGAAGGTAAACCCCTCCACGCCGGGAACCCAGTATGCACTCAACACGGTCTACGCACCGATTTCCGGCACGGTCACCGCGCTCAAGGTCAAGACCGGCAACACGGTCACGGCGGGGACGGCGGTCGTCACGATCGGAAACGTGGACGAGCTGCAGGTGACGGCAAGCATCCCCGAGCGCAACGTCGCATCGCTCAAGAAGGGACTCAAGGCGGACATCGTGCTGGAAGCCTATCCCGGACAGGTCTTCGTCGCTTCCATCGTCCGCATCTCCCCGGTCGTGGACAGCTCCAGCCGCACCAAATCCGTTACCCTTGAGTTCGACAGGAAGGACAGCCGCATAAACGCGGGCATGTTCGCCAAGGTCAAGCTCTACACGGACGTGTACGCAGGCTGCCCGGTCATCCCGGAGACGGCGGTGCTGGAAAAGTCCGGGACAAAATACATCTATGTGGTCAACGCGGACGGCGCGACCGTGAGCCAGCGGAAGATAAGCCTGGGGAAGAGCGTGGACGGCTTCGTGCAGGTGACGGACGGCGTGAGCACGGGCGAGAAGATGGTCATCGAGGGCATGAATTCCCTCGGCGAAGGGTCGGCAATACGAGAGGTCGTAACCGGCAGGTAAGGACAGAATGCTATGCTAAGCGAAAAGACACTGCGTCACCCCATCCTCATGCTGATGATTTTCCTCATGCTGCTGATAATCGGTCTGTTCACCATATCGAACATATCGATTGCACTCTTCCCGGAAATCGACATGCCCTACCTGTGGATTTCGTCGACCTATACGAATGCCGACCCGGAATCCGTCGAAAACTCCGTTACCAAGCCGATTGAGAATGCGCTGGTCTCCATAAGCCATCTTGAATCCATCTCTTCGACTTCATCCGAGGGACGCAGTTCCGTCTCCCTTGAATTTGCATACGGTACCGACCTGGACCAGGCCGCCAACGACGTGCGGGAAAAGCTGGACCGGGTAACGCGCTCGCTGCCTGAAAACGTGAATCCGACGATCATGAAGATGAACATGTCTTCGGATTCCATCATGCGGATCGCCCTGCGGGGAAACCGGTCTGCGGATGACCTGAAGCGCTATGCGGAAAACGTCGTCGTCGACATCCTTGAACAGGCAGACGGCGTGGGCGAGGCGTCTGCGATGGGAGGCCGCACCAAGATCGTGCGCGTGGAGCTGGAGCTGAACCGCCTGCAGGCATACGGGATGACCCTCTCGCAGGTGTCCTCGTCGCTTGCCAAGCAGAACGTCGACCTGGGCGGCGGCTCGATCACCGAGGGCCTCCTGGACTATTCGATCAGGACGGCGGGCCTGTATTCCAGCATAGACGAGATAAACAACACGGTCGTGGCGACAAAGAACGGCTACGACATCAAGCTGTCCGACCTGGGCCGGGCCTACATGGGCTTCAGCGATGCAGCCAACGAGGTCTACATAAACGGCGAGCCGGGCGTATACATTTCCATCTCCAAGCAGTCCGGTGCGAACACCGTCACGGTCGCCGACGCCGTCTACAAGAAGATTGAGGAGGTGGAAAAAGTCCTCCCCTCCGACATCCACCTGGAAATCATCAGCGACTCCTCCGAGTCCATCCGCGATACGCTGAGTACCCTGTTCGACGCGGCATGGCAGGGCCTTGTCCTCGCAGTCATCATCCTCTACCTCTTTCTCTGTTCCATGAAGAGTACGATAATCATCGCGATTTCGATCCCCCTTTCCATCGTCATAACGGTTCTGTGCATGAACTTTGCAGGCATTACGCTGAACCTCGTAACGCTGACGGGACTGATCCTCGGTGTCGGTATGATCGTCGATGCGTCCATCGTCATGATAGACAACATCTACAGCTACCGGTCACGCGGCGCAAAGCCCCGGGTTGCCGCCGTCCTCGGCAGCTCGGAAATGCTGATGTCCGTCTTCTCCGGCAACCTGACGACGATCTGCGTCTTTGTCCCCTTCCTCTTCTTCCTGAAGGACCTCGGCATGATGGGCCAGCTGTTCAAGGGCATCATCTTCACGGTCGTCATATCGCTGGTTTCATCGCTCTTTGTCGCAGTCTTCCTCGTGCCGGTACTGGCAGGCTATTTCCTGCCGCTGACCAACCGGAACGAAAAGCCCCTGCGCAACCCCTTCTTCAAGCTTTTCTACGCTGCGCTGAACAAGGTACAGGACATCATCCGCGACTACTTCTACCGGCCCGTCCTGAAGGCGGCGCTGAACCACCGCATCATTACGATTCTTATCTGCGTTACGGCCCTCATCGTTTCCCTGCTGATGATACCGACAATGCGTATCAGCATGATGACGGGCGGAAGCGATTCCTCCGTCACGCTCAGGATTACCCTCCCGCTCGGAACGACCCTCTCGGAAACCTCCCGCGTCGTCAACGAGTTCCAGGAAATCATCAGGGACGAGGTAAAGGGCTACAAGACCCTCATCGTGACGACGGGCTCGGGCGGTCGCAGCGGGGGCAGCCACAGCGGTTCCATCGAAATTGTCCTGCCGGAAAGTTCCGAGCAGATAGACAACTCCCAGACCATACAGGGCAAGCTCCGTCCCCACTTTGCGGACTTCCCCTCCGCCACGTTCAGCTTCGGCCGCGGCATGCGGCAGCAGATGGCGGGCGATGATCTGGATATCGTTGTCCGCTCTTCAAGCCTGAGCGAGGCCATGTCCGTCGCCGAGCAGATTGCCGACGTGATGAATTCCATCGAGGACGTCGGCGAGCCTTCCATAGACACGGACGACGGACTTCCCCAGCTTGAAATCGTCATCAACCGCACGCGGGCGTATAACTTCGGCGTCAGCGTGAGCGCGGTCGCAAGCGAGATACAGGCCTGCATAGAAGGCAAGACCGTTACGACCTATACGCAGGGCGGCGATGACTATTCCGTCCAGGTCATGCTCCGCAACGAGGACGTGCAGTCCATCCCTGACCTGGAGCAGATTTTCGTGCAGGGGTCCAAGGGCCTTGTCGCCGTTTCCAATGTTGCAAGCGTGACCAGGGGCTACGGCCCGGTTACCATCCGCCGCGAAAACAGGAGCCGCATCATCCACATCACTGCCGGAATCCTGACGCAGACGAACGCCAACGTCGTCGAGCAGATGATAAAGGATAAGATCGCAGACACGTTCGTCATCCCGGACTCCGTGAGCGTCAGCTACGAAGGCTCATGGAAGACGATGAACGAGCAGACCAACGTCTACGGCAAGATTATCCTGCTTGCCATCCTGCTCGTCTTTGCGGTCATGGCGGCGACCTACGAGAGCTTCAAGGCTCCGCTCATCAACATCACGACGATTCCCTTCCTGATAATCGGTGTCGTCGCAATCTACAAGATAACCGGGCAGACGGCTTCCATGCTTTCTGCCATCGGAATCATCATGCTGGTCGGTATCGTCGTCAACAACGGTATCATTCTGGTTGACTATACAAACCTTTTGATTGACCGCGGCTACAAGATGAAGGATGCCTGCCTTGAGGCGGGGACCAGCCGCCTGCGCCCCGTCCTGATGACGACGCTGACGACGATCCTCGGCATGCTCCCCATGTGCTTTGCGACGAGCGGAAGCGCGGGCATGGTGCAGCCGATCGGCGTGGCGGTCGTCGGCGGACTTACCAGCTCCACCTTCATCACGCTCTTCTTTATACCGGTGTTCTACTCCCTCATCATGCGGGAGAAGAAGCAGAAGAAAAGCCGCGTGCAGGTTGTCCTGCCGGACGGCGGGGCGGCGGTTGCGGCAGGCCCGGCTGTGGAAGCGGCGCCCCCTGCTAAACCGGCACCGGCTATTGTCGTGCCGGTTCAGCTACAGTCAACGCCCTCCCAGGCCACGGATGAAGAGATAGACTTTGAGGACGGCATAGACGGCATAGAAGACTTTGCGCTTGCCGACGATGATGACGAGCTTGCACAGCCGGATCTCTGGGCCGGTATCAGCGTCGAGGAGATAGAGAAAGCCGTCGGTCCGCTCGGAGACGGGCCCGAAATGCAGGACGTTGACTTTGACGAACCGGACTATCCGGCGGGCAGTGAGGCTGCTGCCGGGGACAAGCCCGCACCTGCCGAAAACCTGGAAGCGGCGGATGAAGAGCTGCCTGCCGGAGACGACACAGCTGAGACGGAGCCGGATGCAGCTGAAGCAGCGCCGGAGAGGGATGAAGACACTGCATACGAAGAGGACGACATAGACCGGGCCATCGATGCGGCCTTCGCTGCTGATGATGACGATACGGCGAATGACGGCTGGCTGGACTTTATGGATGATGAGGCAGGGGAAACCGATGCCGTCCCGGCGGCCCCCGTCCCAGAAGAAGCTCCCGTTGCAGTCGAACCGCCTGCGGATGCCGCTCCTGCCGAAGACTTTGAGCTTGAGCCGGTTGCAGAGTTTGAACCGGATGAGTCCGCAGCAGAGGAGTTTGAAGAGCCCGTCATAACCGAAGTACCGGATACCGCAGAACCGGACGAGTCTGCAACGGATGACTTTGAAGAGCCCGTCGGGTTTGAAGCAGCAGAGTTCTCGGAGGAGCCGGAAGCAACTGACGAGTTCATGGCAGACATACCGGAGCTGGACGAACGCGAACCAGAGGAGGAGCCAGAATACGAGCCGGAGCAGGAGATCACGGTTCCCGTTATACCCGACCTGGATCCGGAAGTATTTGCCGCCGTCCCCGAGCCCGAACCCGAGCCGGAAGCGATTCCTGAATCTGCGTCTGTCTCCGAACCCGAACTGACGGAGGAAGCAGAACCCCTGCCGGAACTTGAGTCCGAACCGGCCCCCGGGCCGGCATACCCGCCGCAGGAAGCCATCCCGAATGAGCCGCCGCTGGAAGACACAGAAGCGGAAGCTGCCCCTGCGGTGAAGGCATCCCCCGAACCGGCACTCCAGGCTGCTCCGGTCGTACGGCCGCAACCGGAGCCCGCTCCCGCAGCGCAGGCAGCCCGGGCAGAAGAGCCGCTGCCGCCACTCCAGAAGGTGATGCCGAAGAAGGAGAACCTCGTTCCGAACGATCATCACGTTGCCCACATAAAGAAGCTGAACCGCATTGCTGCCAACCCGGACGTCGCAAATGACCGGAAGGTGTCGGCCGGAAGCTTCGTCGGCTACCAGCCGGCGTCACGGCGATAGGAGGCCCGTCTTGTACCGGATAGAGATTTTTGCGAACAAATCCGTCGAAGACGACATAGTGGAAGCGCTGGAGCAGTACATTCCCGGCATTCTCTATACGACCGTTCCCCTCGCCTACGGACGGGGCGGAGACGACCGCAAGCTGGGAACGCCCACCTGGCCGGAAACGAACTTCATCATGGTAAGCTACGTCGAAGATGCTTCCCTCGGGGCCGTCAAGGCCGTCATGCAGGGCGTCAAGGAAAAGTTCGGCAGGGAAGGCATAAAGTTCTTCTGCATGAA
>CAMJZA010000106.1 GCA_946410085.1 uncultured Treponema sp.
CTGAAGAACATGGTTGCCGCCGCCAAGGAAATCCGGCAGTCATACAAGAAGTAAGCTGAAGATTTGCGTATAAAAAAGAGGCCGGACTGCCTGCATGGGCGGTCCGGCTTTTTTCGTTCCGAGGCTGATTCCGAGGCCGGCTCCTAGCGTCCGACACGCTTGAATCCGCGAACCTGCTTCTTTCCGCCCCACAGTTCTGTGGGCAGGGCAAATATGGTATAGCGGTACTCGACCTCGCGCTTTTCATTGAGCGCAATCATGTAGAGGGCTGACCCCTTCTCATCGACGGAACCGAGAAACATATACTCATGGCCGTCAGCCCTATTCTGCAAGACATCGCCAATTCTCCAATTGGTGATGTTTTCCTGATCTGTGTACACGGACATTCTCAAATTGCGCATCTTTTTCTTTCCTCCTGCATCGACAAGTGTACAGGCTGATGCCCGTGAAATCCAGTGAGTTTTACTCACCGTTTTTCATGGACGGAGACGCTGGACCTGCCGCTCGGGTGTACTCCGGTCTGCTCTGGACGCTGCGGGCGGTCTGCCAAATTTCGCTTGCCAAAGCGCAGCATTATTGCTATAATTATGCAAAAATAACAAGGAGGGGTGCATAAAAATGCAGTTTATTGATGGGGGCGTGACGGCTCCGCTTGGTTTTACGGCAAACGGGATGCTCTGCGGCATCAAGGCGGGCAGGACAAAGAACGATGTTGCACTCGTATACAGCGAAAAGCCCTGTACTGCGGCGGGCATGTTTACCCGGAACAGGGTCAAGGCCGAAAGCGTCAAGCTGACGCAGCGGCATCTTGCCGACGGCAGGGCGCAGGCAATGATAGCGAATTCCGGCAATGCAAACGCCTGTACGGGTGAGCAGGGGGCACAGGCTGCGCTCCGCATGGCACAGGCTGCCGCCGCAGCGCTGGGAATTGCCCCCGGGGACGTCATTGTCTGTTCCACCGGCGTCATCGGCCAGCAGCTGCCGGTCGAAAAGATAGAGGCTGCCGTCCCGAAGCTCGCTTCCGGTCTGTCTAAGGAGGGGCATGCGGAAGCCCGTGTTGCCATCATGACGACCGACACGCACTATAAGGAATGTGCCGTGGAATGCGAGATAGGGGGAAAGAAGGTCCGCATCGGCGCAATGTGCAAGGGCAGCGGCATGATTCACATAAACCTCGGCACGATGCTTGCGTTCGTCACGAGCGACTGCGCCATTTCTTCCGCAATGCTGGACCGGGCGCTCAGGCTCAGCGTCGAAGGGACCTACAACTGCGTTTCCGTTGACGGCGATACCAGCACGAACGATACGCTGACGATTATTGCGAACGGCATGGCGGGAAACCCGGAGATTACCGGGGAAGGAAAGGACTTTGACGACTTCCTTGCCGCACTGAACCTGTTGAATACCGAGATGGCAAAGAAAATCGCCGGTGATGGTGAAGGGGCGACCCGGCTCATTGAATGCAACGTGAGCGGGGCAAAGGATGTTGAGACTGCCCGCGTGCTTGCGAAGAGCGTGATTTCTTCAAGTCTGGTCAAGGCCGCCATATTCGGGAAGGATGCGAACTTCGGCCGCTTCCTCTGTGCGATGGGCTATTCCGGTGCGGACTTTGACCCGGACAAGGTAACGATTTCATACCGGAGCCATGCGGGTGCAAAGCGGCACGGGGCAACCGACTTCATCGGCTGCAATGACGGGGCAGAAAAGAGCATCATGGTCTTTGAGAACGGTGTTCCGCTGAATTTTGACGAGGAGAAGGCGCTTGAGGTCCTGAGTGAAGATGAGATAATCGTCGACGTGCAGTGCGGCGACGGCAGTGCCTGCGGTACTGCCTGGGGCTGTGACCTCACCTACGACTACGTGAAGATTAATGGCGACTATCGGACCTGAACTGTAAGGATTGAAGAATATGGAAGAAAAGGAATTGGACCCGCGGCTGGGCAACGAGCAGTGGGCGAACGTACTCGTGCAGGCACTGCCGTATTTCCGGCACTGGTGCGGCAAGATTGTCGTCGTCAAATACGGCGGCAATGCGATGCTGAACGAGGAGCTCAAGGAAGACGTCATGGAAGACATCGTGCTGCTCAGCACGATCGGCATTCATGTCGTGCTTGTCCACGGCGGCGGCCCCGAGATAAACCACATGCTTGAGCGGGTCGGCAAGGAAAGCAAGTTCATCAACGGCCTGCGCTATACGGACAGCGAGACGATGGAAATCGTTCAGATGGTCCTGACCGGCAAGCTCAACAAGGATATCGTCGGCATCCTGCTCCAGAAGGGCGGCAAGGCGGTCGGACTGAGCGGGGTTGACTCCGGCCTGCTCCGTGCAAGGAAGGTCCAGAAGGGCGGGGCAGACCTGGGCTTTGTCGGTGAAGTGACCGAGGTGAATCCTGAAATCCTCCGTTCCCTCATCCAGCAGGGCTTTATTCCCGTCGTGTCTACCGTCGCCATCGGTGAGTCCGGGGACATGAACCGCTACAACATAAACGCCGACACCGCCGCGGCAAAGATAGCCGTTGCCCTCGGTGCGGAAAAGTTCGTGCAGCTGACGAACGTTCCGGGCGTGCTCCGCGACGTGAATGACCCTGCATCGCTGGTACAGCGCATTCTCGTTTCCGATGTGGGAAAGTACATTGAGGACGGCACGATTGCCGGCGGTATGATTCCGAAGATTGAATGCTGTGTCCTTGCCCGGGAGGGCGGGGTTCCTCGTACCCATATCATTGACGGCCGCGTTCCGCATTCCCTGCTCATCGAGATGTTCAGTGACCGCGGTATCGGCACGATGATTTACTAGAGAAATGCAAGGGAGGTTGCTGCCATGAACACGCCTGTTGTGAACAATTACGGTTCGTTTGACATTGTTTTTAAGAGCGGAAGCGGGTCTGTCCTGAAGGATATCAACGGAAAGACGTATATAGATTTCCTGTCGGGGATTGCCGTCAACTGCCTGGGGCATAATTACAAACCCCTCGTTAAGGCGATTGCCAGGCAGTCAAAGAAGATGATTCACGTCTGCAATTATTTTTTCAGCGATACTGGCGTTGCGTATGCAAAGGCCCTGCTGGAAGCGACCGGTTTTGAAGGAGTTTTCTTCGGCAATTCGGGTGCAGAGGCGAATGAAGCCGCAATCAAGCTTGCCCGCAAGTACGGCCAGCTCAACGGCGGAGATTCCCGGAAGGTCATCGTCACGCTGGAGCGGTCTTTTCACGGCAGGACCCTTGCCACGCTCAAGGCGACCGGGCAGCAGAAGTTCCATCCGGCGAGTTTTGCCCCCTATCCGGCGGGCTTTAAGACGATACCGGCAAACGACTTTGAAGCCATCAAGACAGCCTTTGATGAAACGACGGCAGCCCTGATGATTGAGTGCGTGCAGGGGGAGGGTGGTGTCATTCCCCTCGATCCCGCATGGGCGCAGGCTGCCGCGAAGGCTGCACGGGAAGCCGGGGCAATCGTCATTGCGGACGAGGTGCAGACCGGTATGGGACGGACGGGCAGCCTGCTTGCGAGTGAGCAGCTCCAGTTTAATCCCGAAATCGTTACGCTTGCCAAGGGAATTGCCGGCGGCGTTCCGATGGGAGCCTGCATCTTCCGGGGAAAGGCGAACAGGGTCTTTGAGGCGGGTGACCACCAGTCAACCTTCGGCGGAAACCCCCTTGCCCTTGCCGCAGCCCTCGTTGTCCTGAAGAAGCTTTCTTCCCCCGATTTCCTCGTGAAGGTGACGGAAAAAGGCGACTACATGCGGAGCACCGTGAGCGGCTGGAAGCTTCCCTGCATCAAGGATGTCCGCGGACTGGGCCTCATGACGGGAATTCAGATAGAAGGAAATCCTGCCGAGGTGGAAAAGGCATGCCTTGAAAAAGGCCTGCTCTTTTCGACGGCGGGCGAACACACCCTGCGCCTTGTGCCGCCGTTGAACATTCCCCAAAAGAACATAGACGAAGGGCTTGAGATTCTGCGTTCCGTTCTTGCAGGGTGCTAGCCGCTGCGGGGCGGATGGCCGGCTGCGGCTCCGTGAGGAACGGTAGTCACCGCGGCGGAAATCCGTCCTGTCTTGCAAAACGGACGTCTCTTCAGTATGATGGACGCATGCAGAAACGCATTGTCCTTGTTGTCTTTATTGTTGCCCTTGCGGCCGTCATCCTGCTTGCGCTGAACCGGAATTACTTTCAGGGGCAGCAGCAGGAGGTTGTGCGGGCGAAGCTTGTTGTTCCCAGTACGGGTGAAGAAAAGGAAGACGGCGTTCCCGGCGGTGCACTGGTCGCCGATGATGTCATTCTGACTTCCCTTATTCCCCTGAATCCCGACGAGACCCTTATCGATGTCATCAGTGCGGATTTTACCGGGGACGGCTTTGAAGACCAGGTCAATGTTGTCAGAAAGGCAAGCCTTTCAAATCTGAACCTGATTATCGGCGTATATAACGCAAAGACGGAAGTCTATGAGCGGAAATTCGATCTGACGACTCCGGTTGAGCAGGTAAAGACATTTTCCTGCTACGGACTCGACCTGACAGGACGGAACAGGACCGCCCTCGTCTATCAGGGCTTTGATGCGAACGGAAACTCCATTCTCCGCGCCTATTTCATAAATACCGACGAAAAAGGAAGCTCCTATGCGCTCCAGCCCCTTGCGGACCTGAAAAGCAACGGGGCAATCTACCTGCAGCAGGAAGATGAGGGCCGCTATGCGGGGACGGTGAATCCTCCCTATGTCATCATGCTGTATGCTTCGGACGTATCGCACCCGGAAAGTTCAGACCAGATACAGTCCCGCTGGATCTGGAATGCGGGAGAACAGAAGTATGTCCTGAGCCGGCAGACGAAGATAAAGGGCAGCAGCATCAAGAGCGAGGAGCTTGCCAAGATTCAGGACGGCACGGTAAAGACCTTTGCCGACTACCTGGGCGGCCTCTGGTACAAGACCGAGGCAAACGGGGGCGGAATCCGCTACGTTTTCTTTGACTATGAATCAGGCCAGATCGTGTTCCTGCTCGGAGATGAGGAGGAGGTATACAACTGGCAGAACAGTACCCTGCATTACCGGGGCATGTACATTTCCACGACGAATTACGAAATTGAAACCCTGAAGCGCAGCGTTAATGTGAGCCTGGTTGACCTGGAACAGATAGGGCTTCTGGTTCACGACGATGTCAGCATGGTCATTAAGGAAGAAAGCTCCTGGAACGGCGACTATAAGAAGATGAAGTTTTCCGATTTTTACAGCGAGAATTCCTCTGCTTCGGCCTTGAAAAGCTCCTACATCGAAAACCTTGAGCTGGGGCCCCGCTGGCGCCTGAGCGACGGCCGGACCGTCATTTTTGCGGACGGCATCTACCGTTCCGTCAGCGGCGAAAAGAGCAGTTCCGGAAGCTATATTGCCCTGCAGATCGGGGATAATAACTTTATCCAGTTCCGGGCAGATGCCGCCAGGACGGACGCCGAAGACCGGCTTTTTGACGGCTATTACCTCGCAAGCTATCCGCCTGCGGCAGGCGACGCCGACCAGATAGACGAGGACCGGATTATTCTCCAGCCCTATACCGTCCAGCTTTCCGAATCTTCACCCTCATCGGGGCATCCCTTTATCCTGACGAGGGAAGGGGACGCTCACTAGGGCGTTCCCGTGTGTACGGGCGTACAGCTCCGTGCGTACGGACGTACAGCTCCGCATGTACGAGCGTACAGCTCCGCGCGTACGGACGCACAGTTTCCTGTGCTCGGGCAGGCTGTTTCGTCAGCCCGCCAGCCTGTCTGTCTGCTAGTATTCGTCAGCCCGTGAACTCTTGAAATATGAGCTTGAGCCGCTCCGCTGGGTCGCCGTGTGAATGCCGGCGCGGGCATTGGAGGAACCGAATCCCCGTTCGCTGCCCCTGCCGAAGCGGTCGCGATCCCTGTCGCGCCGGAAGCCGCCGGAACGTCCGAAGTCACGGTCACGGTCGCGCCCGAAGCCCCTGTCACGGCCAAAGCCGCCCCTGTCACGTCCGAATCCGCTGCGGTCCCTGCCGCGTCCGCCCCGGGCACCGCTTCTGCCGGCCTTTACATCCTCATGGATGTGGGGAATCATGCTGTCTGAGGACGACAGTTCTATTGCCCTGCGGGCTGCTTCTGCCGGTATGCTGAGGAGGCAGAATTTGTCTGCCATGTCAATGTCATCGACGTCGCTGTTCTGAATGCCGACCAGGTCGCAGATGTAGTTTGCGACTTTCTTGGGATTGTAGCCGTCAATCCAGCCGAGCTGGACGAACAGACGTGTCTGGCCGGAACTGCCGTTCCTGTCGCCGCCGCGGTCCCGTTCTGCCCTGCGGCTCTTTTCCTGGGAAACGGCGCTTGCTATCTTGCCGTAGCGTTTTGCGCTCAATGAGCTGCCGTAGGTAGCGGAAAGCAGGGACGCAAGGACTTCCTGCGGATCCTGTCCTGCGCACAGTTCCTCTGCAAGCCGGTCAAATACCGGATCGCCTTTCCTGAGCGTGCTGCCCTGCGGCTCTGTTCCGGCTGCGGCGGTTTCTGCGCTGAGGCTGCCTTCGGAAGCATCCTGTGAAGGCTGTCCGACAATCTCCCCGTCCTTGTCCATGGTGATGTTGAGGCCGAGCTTTTCCCGTACTTCCTTAAAGAGCCGCTTGCGCTTTGCCTCGACGACTTCTTCGACGGAAGGAATCCTGCCTTCGAGCATTTCCCCCTTTGCGCTCTTCCTGACGGCGGCTTTGAGGTACTGTATCTTCCTGCGGGATTCTTCGGGCCGGACGAAGGTAACTGCCATGCCCGCCGCTCCGGCACGGCCCGTGCGTCCGATGCGGTGCACGTAGGTGGGGCCGTCAAAGGGCAGGTCGTAGTTGACGACGTGGGTCAGGCCCGTGATGTCAATGCCGCGGGCGGCAACGTCAGTTGCCACGAGGATGCGGGTTTTCTTGATGCGGAAGCGGGCGAGGATCTTTTCGCGCTGTCCCTGCGGAATATCGCCGTGCAGGGCTGCAACCTCGTAGCCCCGTTCGTCGAGTGCCTTGCAGACCATGTCTGCGTCGGTCTTGCGCTGGACGAAAACCAGGCCGTAGAAGTCGGGTGAAATGTCAATGAGGCGGACAAGGGCCTCTATTTTCTCGCTCTCACGCAGGACCCAGTAGCGCTGGTCAATCAGCAGGGGTTCTTCTTCATGGCCTTCTTCTTCGACGATTTCATAGTCGCCCATGAACTTCTCGGCGATTTTCAGAATGGGCTTGGGAACGGTTGCGCTGAACAGCAGGACGCGGCAGTCCGGGTTTGCCTCTGCAAAGATGTTTTCTATGTCATCAACGAAACCCATGTCGAGCATTTCGTCGCCTTCATCAAGGATGAAATACTGGATGCGGTCAATCTGCAGGACGCCCCGGTCCATCAGGTCCTGTACGCGGCCCGGCGTACCGACGACGATTTCGACGCCCTTCTTGAGCGCACGGATCTGCTCGCCCATGGAGGCCCCTCCGTAGACGACTGCCGTGCGGGGATACTTGCCCGGCGTGAACGAGGCCATTTCCGTACAGGTCTGCATGGCAAGCTCGCGGGTCGGTTCAAGGATGATTGCCTGAACGTGATCGCTGCCGTTCCTGAGCTGCTGGACGATGGGGAGGCCGAATGCTGCGGTCTTTCCCGTTCCGGTCCGTGCGCGGGCGATGACGTTTGCGTCTCCGTTCAGGAGGCGGGGGATTGCAAGCACCTGGATGGGCGAGGGCGTGACGAATCCCTTCCGCCGGATTGCTTCGAGCGTCATGTCGTCCAGACCGAGGTCTGCAAAGGATATGTCGCTCCCGTTGTCGCTTTCGCTTTCTCCGGCGTCAGCTTCGTTTGTGTCCGGGCTGCTTCCGGCAGCGCTGTCTGCCGCTTCTGCAGGCGTATCTGCGCTTTCCGCTGCGGGAGCGCCTGTGTCTGCGCTCATCCGGGAGCTATTTTCGTCCGCTGCCGGTGAGTCCGTGCCTGACGGAACTGGTGAAGTCTCTGTCATTGCTGACAGTCCGACCGCTGCTGCTGCATTTTCAGCATTGAGAGTAATGTCTTCCATTATGATTCCCCTGCGTGATGTTCACGCCTTCATGAAAGTCAGGTACCGCATAACGAAAAAACGAACGCAATTGTTAAAAAGATTTTCCCCAATGCCCCTGCGGTAGCAGACTCGCATGTTCAAAATTGATTTACTTGCATACTTTACTGTTTTTTGCATTTTGTTGCAAGGGGTTACGGAAAAAACAGCGGGCATTATGAGGGCTGCCTGGCCGTATTGCGCCGGCTTGCTTTTTCCCTGCCCGTCCTCTATAATCGACCTATGCCCGATGTTTTTTTCCAGACCCTCCACGAAAATACGGATTCCCTTGCCCGGACGGGCATCCTGCACCTGCCGC
>CAMJZA010000107.1 GCA_946410085.1 uncultured Treponema sp.
AACTCAACTCAACTCAACTCAACTCAACTCAACTCAACTCAACTCAACTCAACTCGCTCATAGTCCGTCCAGGCAGGCAAAGGTAAGCTGGTGGCGCATCGTCGCCATAGACGGAATCCTCCAGGGCGGAAGCTTCTTCACCGCCAAGCAGATTTCCGGGCTGATTGAGGACGGCAGCTACGACCCCAGGACTATCCAGCGCGACATAGAATTCATGCGCGACAGCCTGAACGCCCCCATCGAGTCGGGCAGGCAGGGCTACCGCTACACCGAGCCGAACTTCTTCATCAAGCGCATCCCCCTGTCCGAGGGTGAGGCGTTCGCCCTCACCGTGATGAACCCCCTGCTGGAGCAGTACCGCAACACACCGCTGGAAGGGCAGCTGCGCTCCGTGTTCCAGAAAATCACCAGCTGCCTGCCTGAAAAGGTCACCGTGGACACTTCCTTCCTGAACCCCAAAATCACCTTCATCCCCGACCGCGCGGAGACGATAAGCCCGGACTGCTTTAGGGCTGTGTTCGACTCGCTCAAGTCCTGCCGCACGCTCCGCTTCGACTACCGGCCGCTGAAAAAGTCCACCTATATGGAGCGGAAACTCGACCCCTACCACGCCGTCTGCCAGAGGGGCAACTGGTACGTGCTTGGCCGCGACCACGGCAAGGGCGACGTACGCATCTTCTCGCTCGGGCGGATGAGGAATCTCGCGGTCACGGACGAGGCCTTCGCGCTTCCGGGGGACTTCCGGGTCTCGGACTACTTTGATGCGGAGATGGGCGTGTGGCTGAACGGCGGGAAGCCCTTCACGGTGGAGCTGCTGTTTTCCAGCGAGGTGGGGACCTACGCGCTGAACCGGACCTGGCACAGCGAGCAGGTCGTCGAGGAAAGGCCGGACGGTAGCGTGTACGTCAGGTTCAGCACCGACCAGAGGCAGGAGCTTGTGCGCTGGATCCTGGGGCAGGGGCACACGGTGAAAGTCCTCGCACCGCCAGAGCTCGTGGAGGAGGTCCGCGCCGAGGCCGCGCAGGTCGCCGCGATGTACGGGGAGGGAAAAGGTGATGCCTGAGGCTCATACGGTGACCGCATCCGGGCGAAGGATATGCTCCACATACTGCGGGTCTGCGGACACAACGAGCAAAAGCGAAAGTGCCGCCCCGTCGGGATGTCTGCGTCCCTGCTCCCAGTTGCGGAGCGTCCCCACGCTCACCCCCAGCATGCTTGCGAAGGATTCCTGCGTCTTGCACGCTTTTTCACGGATAGCCTTGACATCAACGGGGTCGATGCGGAACACGCGTGAGGGCTGCATCTCCCCCCTGCTGATTTTGACTGCCTGCCGGACGCTTTCCAGCAGCTCGTCGAACGCTTCTTCTTTCATTTTAAAGCCCCTGTACGATTCCGTTAACAGTGAAATTATACACCATTGGCGCAGTCTGTCAACGATGCCAGATGGCGATGGATGGAACCGATACGAGGCGGAACCTGTGGCCCGGTGTGGTGACTGCGGGCAGGATTTTAAAAAAATTCCGCATCCACGACACTCGTTGTCATGGGTGGGGCGGTAGAATAGTCCATAGATTTGAAGATTTATGGAGGAAAAGCTATGGAATACATACTTTTTGTAGTGTGCGAAAAGATTTACATATGGCTGCAAAGGCTGTAGCTGTCTGCAATTATGCGAGAATGTTGAGTTCCTTCATGGCTGCATCAGTCGTGCAGGAAAGGGATAGAGAGGAGTTTTAAAAAGAAAAATGGCGATTGTACAGGAGCAGGAAGAATTCAGGCAGATTGTTGTTGAGAATTTTTTTCGCACACAAGTAATTCGTGAGCGCAAAGACAGGGAGAAATATAATGCACGTTATACAGAAGCATTCCGTTCTGCCTTTGATGCACTTGAGGTAAAAAACTATACGGAAGCCCAACGACAGGGAAAAAGGTTGAAACGAAAGTGTTTTTTATGGCTCCTGTATGCGGAGTTTAAATTTTACAATGAAGTTTTTAAGAAAAGAATGCCAAATTCAAATGAGCTTGCACCGGTATTTGGCTGTACAGAAAAAAACTTTGCGAAATTCTTAGGAAAAGTTCAAGAGAAGCTTCCTAAGAATAAATTTGCTGCAAAAAGCTATAATGGGTTCACTGCTTTTAAAGAGCAGGAAGCACATTATAAGACACTTTCGATCAAAAATATAGCCGTCTGTGCCACAATGAGTGCAGGTAAGTCAACATTTGTGAACGCTTTGCTTGGGCGTGATGTATTGCCGTCGCGAAATGAGGCAACAACCGCGAAAATCACAAGTGTATATGATAAGGATGGTTCCTCTCGAATGGTTGGCTTCGTACAGAAACGTGGTGGTGAAGTAGCGGAAAAAAACGCGGATGTACATCTTGTTACTATTGACTCATGGAATAGCAGCAGCGATGTGTCACGCATTTATCTGCAAGGAGACTTGGACGGTATAGGGAACAAGGGCATTATTGCCGCCATGCATGATACTCCTGGTACAAATAATTCTGGTGACAAAAGTCATCATGACGTTACTTTGCAGTTCTTGAAGGAAAACAAGATGGATGCACTCATCTTTATTGCCAACGCAGAGCAGCTGTGTACAACGGATGAGCGGGATTTGCTTTCCGAGTTGTTAAAGAACGTCGTGCTGCCCAACAAAACACCCGTTTTTTTTGTACTGAATAAGGCAGATGCGATAGATCCCGAGAAAGAAGGTCTTGATGATTCAATCTCCGGGTATAAAAAATACCTTTCGGAGCTTGGTTTTTCAAGTCCCGCCGTATTCCCGGTTTCTGCAAAAGCTGCAAGGCTTTTGAAAATGGCACGGAATGGGCGGACAACGGATTTTACATCTCGGGAAGCACGTGCATTTGATGCTTTGTATTCTGAATTTTCAGAACTGCATGACTTTTCTGGGGGTGATGCGCCAGCTTCGGCTGAGCCGGCAATCTCGGGTACCGTCTGCGTTGGCAAAAATGAATATTCGCTTGCGACAGTCGCCAATGCGCTTGAGCGTACAGGTCTGCCAAGAGTGGAACAATATATAGAGCAGTTATTTTAGCAGCTTATACTGGTATGGAGGAATTATATGGCAAATATTGAATTGAAGTACAACCCGTATACTCGTGAAACGGAGTTTAGCGATGGAGCAAGAACCGAAGATGACTTTCTGACCTCTCACAGTGGTCAGGAACTTTCATCTTGGTGTGCAGAGTTCATTACATACTTGATAGACACTTATAATGAAAATGTCAATCTGACGTTCAATGGCATTGAGCGAGACTGCGACACATTTACCGATGCGGTGAGCGAATTCAATGCAGAATCGAAAAACTTTTCAGTGACGTTCCGCAGGAAGGTTAACAGAACTCGGTCTGATTCCAGTGCAAAGAATAAAATTGAAAAGCTGCGTGAATTGTATACAGAAATGCGGAGCGACACATGTCCTTTTGAGGAGCTGCGCACTGATAATAATATTGAGCAGTCTTTCAATAAGGCACTTGATGCCGAATTTGAGATAGCTGTTGTCGCCACGATGTCAAGCGGAAAGTCTACGCTCATTAATGCCATGCTGGGAAATGAACTTCTTCCGGCCCGCAATGAGGCGACGACAGCGACTATTGCACGTATTCATGATGATGATGATGCGGATCACTTTCACGGAGAAAGCTTTGACAAAGACGGAAATGAGATTGCTCGCTGTGATCCGCTTTCGTTGGAGAATATGAACCAGTTGAATGACAACCCGGATACTGCAGACATAGAAATTTATGGTAATATTGTGGGCATCTCATCACAGAGCTTAAAATTGGTACTGACAGACACCCCTGGACCGAATAACAGCCGGACCGACGAGCATAAAAATCATACGTATCGCCTTATCAAGGATTCTAAGTATAAGCCGATGGTTCTTTATATCCTCAATGGAACACAGCTTGAGACAAATGATGATGACTCGCTTCTGACAGATATAGCAGAGGCCATGCGTAGTGGAGGCAGGCAGGCAAGTGACCGTTTCATTTTTGTATTAAACAAGGCTGATGAATTTGATCCGGAGAAAGAGTCTGTTGCAAAAAAAGTTGATGATACAAAGAAATATCTTGAGTCTCACGGCATAAAGAATTCGAAAGTGTTTCCATGCTCTGCATACGTAGCAAAGCTTATCCGGCAGTATCAGGCTGGATATCCGTTTACGAGGAAGGAGAAAATTGACCTGCAGGGAAACCTTGCCATGTTTATTGATGACGAGGAGCTTCATTTTTCTGACATGGCGGAGCTCTCAGATGATGTCCGCAATAAGCTTAATCAGGAGATTGCTGCGGCCAAAAAAGATGCAAATGAGTATAGGGAGACTCTTGTCTACACTGGTATCCCAGCTGTCGAAGGAGCAATCAGCGAATACCTTGAAGAATATGCACAGCCGCAAAAAATTACTGAGGCACTTCATTCTTTCATGCAGATTATAAAGGATTTAGGAACGGAAGCAAAAGAAAAAAGCCTCATGAAAGACAATCTGGAGAAGGTTGCCGAAAAGCAAGAGGCTATAGACAAAATTGAGTCCACCATAAAAAAAGGCAAGAAAGGTGCGGAGTTGAAAGATAAAATAGACGCGCTTTCTATAGAGGATGAGCTGAATCAAGCTTTTGAAGATGTTTCAGGCAGAAAACTCGGTGACTTTATTTCAAGGGCACGGAATAAGTACTGCAGTAATAAATTGTCAGAGCAGGAGACAAAAGAGAGAATTAAACAGATTCAAATAGATCTGAATGATTTACGCGGTAAATTTGCCATAGATATTGAAAACATCATTAATGAAAAGATTGGGGGACAGGCACAAAAATATGCGGATGAGTACAATAAATATGTAAGCGAGCTTTTAGGGAGTGCTTTCGGGCATGACGTAAAAGCAGCATCGCTGTTAGGAAGTCTTGCCAGTATGCGGCTTGATGCTGACAATGTAGATGAATTCGAATTTAATGTCAAGGAAAAAACAGGAACTGAAACATATTTTGACGAAGAGGAACGGACTCGCACTGAAACGCGGACAAAGACTCGTACAGGTTCTCGGAAAAAGAGCGGATTTGGAAACTCTGTTAAGAGATTCTTTGGAAAACTCTTCGGCAATGATGACTGGGGCTATGAGGATTATACGTATACAGAAGAAGTTCCTGTGGAAGTGACCTATACCGTCCAAGTACAAAAGGAAAGGGATAAGTACGAAAACCGTACGTATGTGAACTTCACAAAGATGTTCAATACTCTTGTCGTACCCAAAATTGACGAGTTCACAGAGTCAGCTAGGACTCTTGCAACGGAAACTGCACAGGAGGAAGAAAAGAAGCTGAAGGATGCATTCAAGAAATCATTTGATGAGCTGAATAAGAAAATTGAAGGGAAACTTGCAGAACAGAAAGCTACTCTCAGTGATAAAGAAAAGCTTGAACAGCAGGTAGAGGAAAGTAAGCGGAAGCTTGCATGGCTCACAGACTTTACAAAGCGATTGAATGAAGCTCTTGTAGGCTGATTAAAGGAAGGAAAATTATGGTTGATAAAAAATTTAAGGAAGCTGTTGAGAAAGAAAATATTCCTGCTATACGCGATATGCTCAAAAACCGTCTGTTAATGGATCATGATGTTACAGGCGGAATGTTTAGCGAATGTTTGGCCGAATGCAAACGTCAGGGGATTACGGAAAAACTGTACCAGGAACCAGACGGGAGATCTCTTTCTGGTGAAAAAAGCGAGTCTAACTACAATGCACTTGTAGGACAGTTAGCAACCAACTTTTCAAGAGACAGACTCAATAAAATCATTTCGCTTGCAAAGGCTATATGGGCAGATGAACAGAGTGATGATTCTTCAAAGGCACAGCAGTCAGGACAGGCAAGTGACAGTTCATCTTCTGAAATGACAGGTTCTTCCAGCAGTAGTAATGAGCGCATAATCGGTGAACGCATTCTGAAGGAACGTATTGTACGTGTTAAAGAGCTTGATGCTGGTGAAGAGACGCATTTTGACAGAGGCGAGGAAACCCGCAGTACTCGTAGGACCAGACGCTCATCTTTAAAAGGCGATATGGAAGGTGAAGGTTCAAAGCCTGGATCAGGTGCTTTGATTGCTGCTGCGGTAGTTGCTGTTGCCGCTGTAGTTGCCGGAATTGTTATATTCGGATAAGTGTTAGGAAGAAAACATGAATGAATTAGATGTTAAGGGACCTCGTGATATTTCCCAAGCTTTTGTCATGGCAGATAGCATTATAAAGAAAAACTATCTTGCGGAACTTTCAAAATTTGAGCTTGTACACGGGAAGTTTTTAACAGAGACTCCTGCACAGCTAAAAGATTCTCTTAACTGTTCAGTGCGTTTTTTTGACGTGACGCAAATTGTATTGAACAAAAATGAGAATATGCGTGACAAGCTTGTAACCGTATTCAATGCAGTAGGAAATACTGGTGCATCCTTGCTGTTTCACATTTCTGGTGACAAGAATAGTGTTTCTATCCGTATAGGTATAAAGAATTCCGATAAGAATACACAGAATACCATGCTTGCCCAGAATGTGCTTGAAAACAGCCTTCTTGCTAATTTTCCAGGTACAAAGATGTCCCGTATGTCAGCTGATGAGTTAAAAGATAAAATACTCAACGGCTTTTCTTCTTCCCAGACTGTTGCCACAGTTACTGACATTGCAGGTCTGCGTTCGGAAGAAGAGTCAGATGAAAAGCAGTTCATGCAGGGAATAGAAAAACTTATTGATGCGATGCAAGGAAAAATATATACGCTTTTTCTTATTGCAGATCCAGTGAGTCTTTCCGATCTGAACGAAAACCGCTTCGCATTGGAGAGTATCTATTCGCAGCTTGTTCCGTTTTCTTGTTCTCAGTATTCCGTGGGAGAAAGCGAAAGTTCTTCCGTTAATGAGTCTGTATCAATTGGTGCGACAGATTCCATCAGCAAAAGCATAGCTCATTCTGTTTCCCACACTGCGGGAAAGACTTTTTCAACAACAGTCGGGACATCCCATACTGAGACAAATGGAATATCCCGTACTGTTACGGATGGGGTTTCGCATACGACAACGAATGGAACTTCAACAGGAACAACGTTTTCAACTTTTGGCGCAAAAAGTTTTGGAGGACATGCTGGTATAGGCGGTTTTGGCTTTAACAGTTCCAGTTCGGCAGGTACTTCGTTTGGTACTTCTTTTTCGAGGTCTCATTCTGTTGCGAATGGAATAACTCACTCTAATTCGGAAGGAGTACAGCACTCTGTTAGTAATACCAGCAGTAATTCATCTTCAAGAGGTATAAATGAGTCAGATACCACGGGAACAATAACGACAGAAGGAAGCTCCCGGTCAAGCTCTCGTACGGCAACACAGGGGGCCGGCCGACAAACTGGCGAGAACCGAAGCATACAGCTTTCCTTTGAGAACCATACCGTCAAAAAGCTCATGGAGCGCATAGACAAAATACTTGACCGATATGATTCATGCGCTGATCTTGGTATGTGGAACTGTGCCTTGTACTGCATCGGAGACAAGGTGACCTCGGAGATGGCTGCGAGTATCTATCGCTCTATTATACGGGGCAAGAACTCGGCCCTTGAGAATAGCAGTATTACCGTGTGGTCTAAAGAACATATTCCGGAGGTTATGAATGCTCTGAGGCACATGGAACATCCGCGGTTTTTGTTTAATGGTTTGCAGCTTACTCCCGGCACACTTATAAGCAGTGCTGAGCTGGCAATACATGCAGGTTTACCCAACCATTCCGTGCCCGGCATTCCGGTTCTGGAGTGCGCGGAGTTCGGACGTTCGGTGTCATCATACGATGAGTCCGTGAATGCAGATGGCAAGAACTATGCTGTCAATCTTGGCTCTATCTGGCACATGAATCAAGAGGAAGAATTGCCTGTGCTGCTAGATGCAAACAGCTTGGCTTCTCATACGTTCATAACAGGTTCGACGGGAGTAGGCAAGTCCAATACGGTATATCAGGTTCTTTCTGAATGCTGTCGGCTTGGGAAACGCTTTCTTGTCATAGAGCCTGCAAAAGGAGAGTATAAGAATGTCCATTACTGTCCAAAATGAATTAGGTACAGTTTAAAGTCTGTAATTCGTGATATA
>CAMJZA010000108.1 GCA_946410085.1 uncultured Treponema sp.
GAATACTCAAAGGGACGGTTGCAGTATTTGATTATGTTCGTATGATAGAGGTGCAGATCGCTTGTGATAAAAACCTGCTCCGGCGGGTAGCCCAGGAGAAACTCTTCCCTTGAAATTCGTTTCATGTTACCTCGTAACTATAAACATATCCCTTTTCCCTGCATTTTCCGGGAATTCATCAGGATAGCCAACAGGATTCAGCTTAAGATGAATAAGCCTCCCGTCCGGCTGATGCAAATCCTTTGCACGTGCAGCATGGGTATGACCTGCCTGCCAGATACATTTGTCCTTAAGCTGGTCCAGATATTTCTGCCCGTTAAAATAAAAGTACGTCGTAGTTTCCAGGTTATAGTACTCTCTCTCCACTCCGAAGAAAAGGGGGATAAAATGAGTCATGATGATGTCAGGCTTTTGGGAAACAACGCAATCAAGCTTATCCATCTCCGACTTGAGGATTTCGGCGTGATTGTTGCCCATGTAATTCCAATGAATATAGTCGTACCAGTAATGCCAGTTATGCAGGAGCATGAAATCAGTTCCGTCGGGCTCAAGCTTATAAGCCCAGGTCCAGTCGTTGCAGGCCATTGTCCCACCGAATTTCACGCCCTCAAACTCTTCCACAGTTCCGTCGAGAATAGAAACAGTGCCTAAAACGGAAATTTTCCCCTTCAGGAAATCCAGTTTATTTTGCGTCTCTGCAAAAGGATTATTTCTGAAATAGCTTTTATTTCCGATTGTCAGGTCGTGATTCCCTAACACAACGAAAATCTTTTTGTAGAGGGGCGAAACCGTCTGGTAAAACTTCACGAAGAGGTTCGGATCATCACAGGTGTCCCCCGCGACGCAAAGGACATCCGCAGGCTTGAGGGCAATGCTGATGTATTTTTCCAGGCTTATTCCTTCCCATATATAATGGTCCACGTGCAGGTCGCTTGTCATATAGATTGTCATTCTTACCCCATTACAGCAACAAGGATTGCCGTTTTCTCATCTCAGCAAACCGCTGGCTCTCCCTGCTTTCATTATAGAACAGCAGATGCATATTTTCACTAAAGTATTAATTGAAAATTCATGCAGTCAAAATTCTCCCGTCACGATCTTCAGATACTTCTGAAAGGCTTAGCGGAACTTTCAACAAGGCTGTCAGAATCCAGAAAAGATCTCTGTCCCCTCCCGTAAGAGGCTTCATCATCCATCCCGCCATAGTGCAGGATGGACGGAAAAGAATGCCTATTCCTCTTTTACGGTTGCAGTATCAGTTGAATCCGTTCCGGCAGCAGGCTTTTCGCCAACCCGGTCGAAAATGCGACCTGAAATTGCGTCTTCTAACTGATCTGTCTCTTCTTTATAAACTAACCGCATGGTTTCAATTTGTATGACACCATTATTTATATAGAATGCGCCTGCGACGCCTTGCCCAGAGGCTCCAAACTTGTACCAAACTTCTCCATTTGTTTTAAAAATCAGCCTTTGAGATTTCTTCGATGCATAATTTATAATGCTGGTATGTTCAAAAAAGCCTTTCGCTCTTGGACGCCATTCGGTTTCCTTGAGCATGTTGAATAACTCAAGATCAGCCCCCTCGTAATCGTCTGCGGTGTAAAACCTGGCAGGGGCCCCCTCAGTCCCTTTGCCCTTTGAATCCTCAGCACAAAGCGAAGTCCCTAATGCCAGCATAGCAGCAACCAAAACCAGAATCAATTTCCTTTTCATACAAAAGTCTCCTAAAAATATATTTTAAGCACAGCATGGTATGCCATGCCTATTTCCCGTTCTGTCTGTACAACAACGCTTCAACAAAAGTTCTAACCGCCAAAGCGGTAACCTGCCTTTATTGATACGCTTTTCAGCGTAAATCACTATATCATTTTCCCCTATAAGTGTAAATACAGTCTTTTTTTACCCGAAAAAGGCTATATTGTATGCATGGATTTTAAAGAACGACTCAAAGAGGTTATGGCATACCGGGGTGTTAAAACGCAGGAACTTGCAGAGAAATCCGGCGTAAACAAGAGAACGATAGACCATTACCTCATGAACAACTCGCAGGAACCGAGCGTGTCCAAAGCCGTCAAAATAGCCGGTGCGCTGAACGTTTCCGTTGAGTATCTGGTAACCGGCAAGTCCATTGCCGGTACTGCATCCCTCAGTCATGAGATGAGGGATTTCATGCGGGACTTTTCGGTCCTGCCTCCCCGTCAGAAGTCTGCGGTGACTCAGATTGTCCATCTGCTTGCGGAGCCATTTGTCCCGGAGCGGGGGCTGGCAAAGAAGGTGGAAGGGCTTGGTCAGGATCAGGAGCTCTCCTACTAGTGCCGGAGGGGGCAAACCTATTGTACAAATCCCGCTGTGCTTTCTTTGTCTCGTACAGCTCTTCCTCAAGCCTTTCTATTTCCACCTCATAGCACATATACTTATTCTCAATCAACGTCTGTGCAGCTGCTGCCATATAGGGGACCTCAAACCTTTTCAGGCTATCCTTGGTGAATGAGACCAGCGAGCTGCCGGAAGAAAGGGACAGGAGCTTGACCCTTCCCTCTCCCGACTCCATGTAGCTTTTAAGGTAGTAAGGATTGAGCTTAGAACCCTCGTTCATTCGTATAACGAAGATGTTTCCCGCAGGGTAAACATCATCATCCCATCCTACAAACAGTGCGAATTTCATGGGAACGGCGGTTTTGCTTATAACGATGTCACCCTTGCGGAGGCGGAATTTATCGTCCATAGGCCGCAACCCGTCCTCTATATAAGACATGGTAGCCTGTATCCTGCTGGACTGTATGTCAGAGATTTTGAGATATCTGGGCAAGTAGGGACCTCCGTACTTTTTTGCACAGGAAAACGGGTCTTCGCCCAGCACAAGATGACAACCGTCCTGCTTGTCCTGCAAACCCCTGAATATCCGGGCCTCATTCCCCAGAATAAATGGTTTATGCACGTCCACTGAGGACGTTTTCCCGATGTAGAAATTGCCGTTCAGGTTATAGTCTTCCTTAATGATGTCTTCATACATGACAAATTGGGAATATTCGGAATGATTGGTCTCAACAATCTGCATAATAACACTTTTATCACGGTCACTCAGTTTCTCAAATGCCTTTTGGGATTCTGACCATTCACTTTGCCCGGAGGCAAAGGCCCGTAAATCCACAAAGCGGATGCCTTCGTTATCAGTATAGTTATCAAAACCTTCGTAAAAGACCAGAAGGCTTGCGCTGACGTTCTTAGGATAGACTGCGCCAAAGGGAAGGTTTATTATCATCGTCAGCGCCCTGTCCTCAATGAGCTTTTTCTGCAGCTTGGCATAGTTCCTGGTGAACAGGGAATTGGACACCATGATTACTGCCTTACCCTGCATACCAAGGCTGTCCAAGACCTTCTGAATGAGTTCCTCCGTATAATCCTCTGCACCCCGCTGCACATTCTGGACAAGCCTGATGTTGCTTGCCTCCCTGGTGTCAGCCATCCTTTGATAGAAGGGAGGGAAGGCGTAAATCCTATCCCAGTCGGGAGCGTTCGTCTCATTCCCCACGAACCGCACGTTTCCCTTTTTCTTGATGTAATCAGCGAAGCCAGAGCCGTCATAGAAGACCGCGACACTGTCACGTTCATCCGCCGAGAGCAAGGCTTCTATAAGCCAGAACAGGGATTCCGGAGTCTTCGTCCTGGGCAGGCCCCCGCCCGGAACCTGCTGCACAGATTTGTCAGTAGTCGTAGTCACAGTACACCACCTTCTCTTTCTTTGTTCTGACCAGCTGGTCCATGCTCACACCCAGGAAGGCGCACAGGATCACCAGATGCTCGAGTTTTAGATTATCGCCATTCTCCCAGTTATAGATTGACTGAGGAGAGATTTTAATATAACGGGCGATATCCTCGACCTTTATCTTCTTACTCGTACGGATGTCCCGCAACGCCTTTCCCGTCGCCTTCATGTCCAGAGCCATGCGGGAAAACTCATGCACGCCGAATTCTACCATAAGGGCCTCCTTCTATAAAAGTAATGTCCTACTCTTTTTCCAATCTAACACAGACCTATCGCATTGTCAAGTAAAATATGCTATAAAATAGACAAAAACATAAACCGCAATTCATTTTATATAAAAGATTAGTACCTACCAAAGCACTGCTTGTTATACAGACTCTCTTTCCCGTGCTATCCTGTCCATAGTACAGGAGGCAAACGGAATGGAAATAAAGAATAAATCGCTGCTGGACGGCCTGCTTCCCTCCCCTACTCCCGTCATGAACTTCGGGGACAGGGAGATGTCATCCTACATCTACGGGCTGGCATACAAGGAGGTCTGTCTGGACAACGAAGAACTTTCTCCAAAGTTTCTCTATGGAGTGCTGTCCGAGGATAACCTCCGCTTCATTTTGAACGTATACCTGAACCTGCTGGAAAAGGAAAAGAGCCCCAAAATGAAGGAGCTCCGTCATGACGGCAAGTTCGAACTCCCCGAAACCCTGCTCTCTCTCCAATGACCTGATGAAGGACTTCGGCAAGAACGGCATCACGCTCGCAGCCCTCCGGGAACGGCTCATGGGCATATATAAAGAAAAGAATCCCCTGCAGAAACTCCTCTACGGCGACCGCTCCTACCTGAGAAAGTTCTGTGAAGGCCTGGACCTGGGACACAAGGCGCGGGTTTTCTTCCTTCTGAACCTGCTCAACTCTGTCTGGGGCTGGATTTTCCCGGACGGTAAGAGCTTCTCCTACTGTGCGGATATCTTCAACGTGTTCCTGAAGGAACCGGTCAGCACTCCGACCGTCCTGGCCCGGAAGCTCAACAACCGCTTCATCCAGCTGGGCCTGTTCAGTGCGCCCTGGGAAGTGTGTGACTATGTGACCAGCTTTTTCCGAGGAGAATCCCCCTCATACTCAGTCGTGCGGTCAAACTGCGACCCGCTGGCTGACTGCTATGACTACGAGGCCCTCTGGCAGGAGAACAAGGACGGCATAATCACATGGAAAAAGCTCGCCAAGGAGTCCTGCACAAGCAAAAAAGCCTGCTACGGGCTCATCTGCGGGACGGAAAGCTTCAGGCTCAGGAACTTCTGCTCCTATATGTGCGAGAAGAACGGCCTCAGGATGTTCGAGCTCAAGGCGGAGTCGCTCAGAATGAGCAGGAAGGAACAGGATTTTTACATCTACGCGCTTTCCAAGCAGGTAGAGGGGGTCCGGGACGTGATGCTCGTTCCCTGCCGGGCTTCCCGGGCATACCTCCGGGAAGACGTGGAACTCAAGGAGACATTCGGCGAGAGCGTAGACTCCATCCTGTCGCACGTAAACACACCGATAGTCCTCTGCGCAGAGAAGCCCGTGGCAGATGCAGCGGCACAGCTCAAGGAAGCCGGGATAAACCTGCTCTTCACGCTCAGCCTTAAGCTGCCTGACGGGGACATCTACCGGGAGCGGGCGGTCAGGTTCTTCTATGACAGGAAGATTCCCTCCGGCCTGATTGCGATGGCGGCAGAAACCTGCGGCAAAATGCGGCTCAGCCCCGGCAAGTGGGAAGAAGCCGCGGACCTTATGGGCAGGACACGGCAGTTCAAGCCGGACGAGGCCATGCGGCTGCTCGAGAACAAATTCCATGAGGATGCAGAGGCAAACACCGCCGGACGGCAGGACGCGCATTACTGCCTTGACGCACTCAATACGACGGAACCGATCCGGGACATCACGGAGGCACTCAAGAACGCGGAGGAATTCGAGCGGGAGGAATACGATGAAAAGTCCGGGACACGGATTCTGCTGACGGGACCGTCCGGGACGGGCAAGACGGCATACGCCGAGCAGGCAGCGAGGATGCTGAACAGACCGCTCAAGGTCATACAGGCTTCGGAAATACTTGGGAGTTATGTCGGCGAGACGGAACGGAACATAAAGGCTGCGTTTGAGGACGCGGCAAAGAAAAAGGCAGTCCTGCTCATAGACGAAGCGGACTCATTCCTGCACGCCCGCGGAGACAGCGTGAACAGGCACAACGACCGCAAGGTAAACGAGTTCCTGATTCAGATGGAACGCTTCCCCGGAATCCTCTTCTGCAACACCAACCTGCCGGACCAGCTGGACAAGGCGGTTGACCGCCGCTTCCACTTCAAGGTGGGTTTCAAACCGCTTACCAAGGAGGGTGTTGCCTTGCTGTGCAAGAGCTACTTCGGCAAATTCAGCATATCGGAGCAGCAGGAGGAAGAGATACTTGCCGCCGGGGACGTGTGCCCCGGTGACTTCGGAGCTGTGTACGGAAAAATACGGTTCGTCGCCAGGGACAAGCTGGACGCGGACTACATCACCGACGAGCTTTGCAAGATAGTGAGGGGAAAGAGCCGCAGCTGGGAAGGAAAATCAATCGGATTCGTCGCGCGGTAGCGCAATTCCTGGCGCACGGTAGCGCGATTTCTGGCGGCACGATAGTGCGATTCTTGGCGCACGATAGTGCGATTCTGGCGGCACGGTAACGTGCAGTAAAAACAATATAACAGGAGGAAAAGATGGAATACAAAACGGATGCTCAGCGCAGGATGGATGAGGTGCTGCTTTCGCTGGAACTCAGAGCAACGTATTATGAGGCAGACGGCTTCTTCATCGTGAAGCAGGGAAAAGGAACGAAAAAAAAGAAGAAGGAAAAGTTCCTTATCCATGAGGGCGACTTTCAGGATGAAGAGATTTCCGCCACCCTGAAAAAAGCATATACCTGCATCACTTTTACCCCGGCCGGAAAGATGACCTACGACACTGACGGCGAAAAAGTCATTGTGAAAATGTGCAAAAACTGCGGGAAGATTTTCCTGAGCAGAAAGCCCCCTAAAGGCACGGAGTCCTGCTGCCCAGCCTGCGGACAGAATTCCGTCATGTACCTTTCGGAAAACGGAACGATACCGGACTGGTACAGAAGCGAAGACGAGCGGGAACTCATAGATGCAAAAGAGTGGAAAAAGAGCCTCGCTGCAAGAGAAAAAAGTAAAGAAGACAAATTCCAGGCACTTATCGCCAGGCTCTCCGGAACACCCCGCTACATCAGCATTGACGAGGAGAAGCGGCAGAAAATCGCTGACCTTGCAAAGAAATTCCCGAACATGCAGGAGCCGATCAACTACATCCTGCAATGCGTAAACACCGCCTCGCTAAAAAAAAACAAGGATTTGTCGTTCAAGCCTTTCGTGCTTGTCGGCGGACCGGGATGCGGCAAGACGGCATTCGTCACCGAGCTGTGCAAGGTCATCATGGGCAAATATGCCTTAAAACTAGACCTAGGCAACGAGGTCACAGACTTCGCCCTGACAGGATGCGATCCGAGTTTTAGGAATGCAAAAATCGGACTCATAGCAGCTTCCCTGCTTGCAGACGAAGACGATGGACAGCCCCTGAGAAACCCGATAATCCACATGGACGAACTGGACAAAGTGAAAGGAAGCCACTCATTTTCAGTAGAGACAGCATTCTATGCCCTTCTGGAACGCAGCAACGCAAAACGCCTCTTTGAAAACTTCCTCGGAATAAACATCGACGCATCAGGGATAAACTATATCTTCACGGCGAACACGATGGAAGGCATTCCCGAGCCGATACTCAACAGGCTGCGCGTATTCACCATACGGAACTATACGCCAGAAGAGCTGAAGGGCTGCGTGCTTGACAGCTTCTATGAGAACTGGCTTTCGGGCAACAATATGGAGCGGGAATACCTGCCGGCAAGGCTTTCCGCCGAGGTACGGGAGCGGATTCTGGAAGAAAGCGGGAATGACTCGAGAAGCATCGAGGATGCCATAGGGAAAATCTTCATGGAGACAAGTACCACGGACCAGGAAAGCGGGCAGCTCATCGCACTCTTTTCTTCCGAGGAGATGAGCCTTGGCTGGAAGAAATTCTGCGGCAACAAGCCCATCTCCAGGCTCCCCTGGGAACTTCCGCAGAGTTTTCTTGAGGTAAAGGAAGACATTCACATTCTAAATACACTTTCAGAGGAATCCATACAGCAGGCACAGAAAGCCATTGCAGAATAATGGCAGCGCCGCAAAGGAATAGAATGGAGGGAAAGATGGAACCTGTGTAC
>CAMJZA010000109.1 GCA_946410085.1 uncultured Treponema sp.
CTCATGGAAAGGGCCGGGCTGGTATCGCACCTTGAGCGGCAGGTAAGGTTTGTCCTCGTTCCGCCGGAAAGGGACATTGCGGGGCGCAAGCTCCGGGCTGTGACGTACGTGGCGGACTTCGTATACCTGGACAAGTCGCTGCACCGCCACGTAGAGGACGTCAAGGGAGTCCGCACTGCCGTGTACAGGCTCAAGAAGAGGCTGATGTGGCACGTCCACCGCATAGAGATAGAAGAGACATAGGGGGAACCAATGGTCAAGGAAATAACTTACCTGTCTGCGGACAGCATACACACCAACGAGAACAGGAAGGAAGCCGGAAAGGGCGACATCAAGGCCCTGGCGGACTCCATAAGGGCTGTGGGCCTCATAAACCCGATTACAGTGACAAAGGCAAAGGACGGATACGACATAGTGGCAGGGCGAAGGCGTTTCGAGGCCGGCAGGATGCTGGGCTGGACGATGTTCCCCTGCATCGTGGATGACTTCGACCCTGCCGCAATCGCGCTGGTGGAGAATTCGGCGCGTCTTGAGATGGACCCTCTTGACGAGGGCATCTACTTCGCCGGAGAGATAAAAAAAGGCGTGCCCGTAAAGGAGCTTGCCGCAAAGTCCTGCCGTAAGGTTTCGCAGGTCTACCAGAGGGCAAAGCTTGCGAACCTTGTCCCCGAGCTTCGCACGGCATGGAAGGAGGGGCGCATAAAGCTCCATGTCGCGGCGCTCGCCGCCGAGCTCCCGGCGGAAGACCAGAAGAGGCTCTATGCCAGGGGCGGAGAAATCGAGGAATGGACGCTTGAAGCGGTGCGCCCCGCAGAAATGAAGGTATGCAGACTCTCCCGCATAGCGTCCTGCAAACTGTGCGCAGAATGCTCCAGCAGGACGTTCCACTCAGACAACACCCTTTTCCCCGAGCTCGTTTACCTCAGGGACGACTACTGCCTCGACCCGTCATGCTACGCAAGGCAGTGGAAGAAATCACTCGAAGATGAATACGACAAATACCTTTCCACTGCGGGGGACGCTCCGCAGGAAATCTACTTTACGGGGCCTGTCCCAGACGGGCTGACCCTGTACGGAATACCGGCGCGTCCCATAGACTCCCGCACATTCCTCACATTCCTCTGCAAAAAGCCCGGAAACGGACTGCCGGAGAGCCTCTACAGGAAAGTCACGGTTCTTGACCGCGAAGGAAAGTTCTGCACCGCGCTTGCGGCAGACCGCGACGAGCTTGCGGCGGCAGAAGCCGAGAGGAGGCAGAGGGAAAATCCCCCTGCGGTATCCGGCGGGGATCCGGCTCCGGACGTCTCCGGCGGACAGCACGCGGACATTCCTTGGACAGAAAGCTCCGTGCCGGATGCGGACATGGACGGACTCCTTGCCCGCGCTCTGGCGGAGGCGGATCCCGGCGACAGGCTCCTTTATACGCTTGCCCTTGCCGTACTGGCGAACAACTATCACCTTGACGCATGGTGCCCCGACGAGGACGGCTTCAAGTATCCTCCTATGAGCAGCATCATAGACCCCTGCTGCTGGTTCCTGAACTACAATGCCCAGGGGCTCAGGGAACTGCTCTGGAAAGCCCTGGCGAACATTGCCTGCCCGGCATACGGAAGCACGGACAGGGACCAGGACTGGGACAGGCTGCTTGACGGCACGGCAACAATGGAATCTCTCAGGAAAAGGGCAGCCGAGCTGAGGAAACAGGAGGGCTAGGGCAGTGGCGGAACAGATTCAGAAGGCGGCCCACTACCGCTCATGGTACGAGGTGGCAAAAAAAATAAGTGATCCCGAGGACAGGCTCATGTTCTACGAGGCCATAGACGCATACAGGTTCGACGGAGTGGAGCCGGAGGGGCTTTCCCCCCTGGTGGACATCCTCTGGACCGCAATAAAGCCGTCCATAGACGCAGACATTGACAGGAGGTGCGAGGGGGCGCAGGGCGGACGCCCGAAAAAGCCCCGTTCCGCAGATTCTGAAACGGTGGTTTCCGAAATACAGAAACCCTGTGCAAAAGGCTCTGCTGAAAATGGGAAAACGGAGGTTACGGCGTTTTCTGAACCCTCCTTTTCAGAAAACGCGGGAAAGGAGGAAAACCACCCTTTAAAAAACCAAAAACCCCCCTTTTCTGATTTAAAAAACCCCCCTTTTTTAAAAACGGAAACCAATGATAAAGAGAATGAGAATGATAAAGAAAATGTTGATGTTGATGTAAAAGGGGTGGTTTCGGATTCCGAGGAAGAAGGCGGAATAGAAAAAATATCCTCCTGGCTGAGGGAGAAAGGTCTTTTCATGGACGCGCAGTCCGTAAGCCAGGTAGCCGGAATATCATTCGCCATGGATCCGTCCGGGACTGCGTTCCTTGACTACATGCTCTCACAGATGGAGACAACCACGGTAAAGGGACAGCCGTACAGGTCGCTTGACGCAAACGGAAAGCGGAAGGTGTTCCGCTCCGCCGTCCTTAAATGGGAGGAGCTGCGCGACGGCTTCCCCGCATGGAGGAAAGAGCAGGAAAGAAGGGAGATAGCCTCACGGTCTCCGCCGGCATCCTGCCCTATATGCAAAGGGCGCCTGGCGGTAAGCCAGCTTCATCCCGGCGGATACTGCGCCGAGTGCGGAACGGAGATGCGCTTTTCTTTCCAGGACGGAGACTGGAAGCCGTACTATGCGGAAGAGCTGCGGACAGCTGCTGTTTGACTTCGGCACAGGGACCGGAGGGGAGAGGCTCGAGGACGTCCTGCCGCATTATGACAACCCGGCCACGGACAACCAGAGGCTGCTGAACATGCAGTACGACTACCTTGTCCACGGAAGCGGCGAGGCGTGGGAGGGGCTGTGGAGCCTGTCCTATTCCGTTGCCTGCCGCCTTGTGCGCAACATGGCATCAAGGCACAGGCTCCGCCTTGGCGAATGCGACGTAATGGACAAGGCGCAGGGCGCGGTTGAGTACGTGCTCAGGCGCTATGCCCCGGACCGTTGCGGCGGCAGACAGTACTTTGTCAGGAAGAACTTCGTGAGCCAGCTGAGGGGCGGGGTGCTGCACTCGCTGTTCTACAGGACAAAGGGAGATGCGCTGGTGGACTTCTGGGATTCGGACAGCATCAACGCATACATAGATTCAAGGGGGACGCAATGAACACGACCGTATGCCACAGGCACGGCTGCTACAGGACGGCGGTGCCGGGGCTCCACTACTGCAACGAGCACCAGGCGCTTGAGGCTGAGTGGGGAAAGAGGAAGCCGGTGCAGAGGCGCGGAAGCTCCGCGTGGCACCAGTTTTACAACAGCGCCAGGTGGCGGCGCGAGAAGGCAGAATTCCTCGCGCGCTACCCGATGTGCGCAATCTGCGGCGCAAAGGCCACAGTTGTGGATCACATCGTGCCGCACAGGGGCAATGAGGAACTGTTCTGGAACAGGGACAACTGGCAGTCGCTGTGCGCCCTGCACCACGGGGCAAAGACCATGCACGAGAACAACTACTTCAGGAGGAAAAAGGATGCCGGGAAGGACAGCGATGCGCAGAGGGGATAGGGGGGTAAAAAATATTTCCGTATCCGGAATAGACCAACACGCGCCCTTTTTTGTGCGCACATGCAAAATGGGTGTATACCCAAGGGGGGTATAGATGGGCGGAAGGCCTCCGAAATCGGTCGAGCAGCACAAGCTGGACGGCACCTACCAGAAGTGCCGGCACGCAGACCGCGGAACGTCTCTTGCGCCGCTGGAGGGCGTTGACTGTCCCGACAGCATAACAGGCAAGGCTCGCGAGCTGTGGGAAGAGGTTGTCCCGGCACTCTGCCGCGCAAAGATGGTCACCACCGTGACGCTTCCCACCCTTGAGCACGCATTCTTCTGGTGGATGAAGGCTCAGGAGTGCCGGCAGCTGGTGGAGAATGCGGGCGGACTGGAGCCGTACCTGCTTACGCTCGGCCCCAACACGAAGAACGCGATGGATCTTGCGCTCAAGTATGAGCAGGAATACCAGAAGATTATGGCGCAGTTCGGCGACACTCCGGTGAACGCCGCCCGTGTGCGCGGAAACGTCCAGCAGGACAAGCCCGACACCGACGCCATACTCAGGATAATGGGGAACGGATGAAGTGGCGGAGCATCGCAGGCAGTCCGCCGCCGGAAGGACTGCTCGTGTGGGTGACGGACTGGCGCTCCTTTGCGCTCGCAAAGAGGGTCACGGTCAGCGAAGGGCGGAAAAAGGTGGCGCGCTGGTGCTACCGCTCCCTGCTCATACACGGGGCGGAGGCATGGTGCACCAGGGAAGAGTTCGAGACGGCCGTTTTTCCGGAAGGACGGGAAGCGGCATTGTAAAGACACGGGAGGAAATGACAGCGGGAGAAAATGGACTACAGGTACAATGACTATGTGGACGGGGTGCTTTCCGGGAAAATCCCCGCCTGCCGGCTGGTGAAGCTTGCGTGCAAGCGACATGCGGGGGACCTCAAGAAACAGGATGGAACTTTCCCCTACAGGTTCGACGACGAGCACGCGAGGAACGCCATAGACTTCTTCTGCGAGCAGGTCCACACGAAGGGCAAGCTCGCGAGGCAGAAGCTGAAGCCGGAGCCGTGGCAGCAGTGGATAATAGCCATGCTCTACGGATGGAGGCGCAAGGACAACGGAAAGCGCAGGTTCAGGCGCGTCTACCTCCAGGTGGCGCGCAAGAACGGCAAGACATTCTTCGCGTCCGGCGTGGGTCTCTACGACCTCGTAAGCGAGCCGGGCGCGGAAGTGTACAGCGCCGCAACCAAGCGCGACCAGGCAAAGATAGCCTTTACGAACGCAAAGAACACCGTGCGCTACAGCCCCACGCTCTCCCGCTTCATCAAGGTGCACGCACAGAACCTTACGTGCGGGGACGGAAAGTTCGAGGCGCTGAGCTCGGACAGCAAGGTGCAGGACGGACTGAACCCGTCTTGCGCAATAATCGACGAGTACCACGCGCACAAGACCGACGAGCTGCTCAACGTAATCGAGTCGGGAATGGGCGCGAGGGAGCAGCCGCTGACGTTCATCATAACGACGGCGGGACACGAGCTTTCCAACCCCTGCCATGAGGAATACGAGCGCGTGTCAAAGATGCTTGAGGGCGCCAAGGGCTACGAGAACGACAATTACCTTGCCGTGGTCTACGAGCTTGACAAGGGAGACGACCCGGAGAACGAGCGCAACTGGATAAAGGCCAACCCCAACCTTGACGTTGAGGGTGCGCTCAGCACGGACGAACTCAGGAAGGCGCTTGTCAACGCAAGTCAGAAAAGCTCGGGAATGGCGGAATTCCTGACAAAGAGGATGGACGTGTGGATCAACAATGCGGACTGCTGGATTGACGATTCACACTGGAAACGGTGCATAAAGAGGTATCCCGAAAAGAAGCTTGCGGGGCTCAGGTGCTGGGGTGCGGTCGACCTCTCGAAGACGACCGACTTCACGGCATGGACGCTCTACTTCCTTCTTGAGGACGGGCGCAGGTACGCCAGGCACAGGTTTTACATACCGCGCGACATGATTGCCGCAAGGATGAGGACCGACACCTACCTGATTGAGAAATGGGTCAGGGACGGCTGGATAACAGCCACGCCGGGCGAGACCGTGGACTACAGCTTTATGTTTGAGGACATACGGAAGGACGCGCAGAGCTACGACATACAGGAGATAGCCTACGACCGCAACCTTTCGAGCCTCATTATTCAGCCGCTTGCCGACAGCTTCCAGATGGTTGAGTTCAACCAGGGCATAGCGTACATGTCCGAGCCGTCAAAGGCATGGGAGAAGGCTGTGAGCGAGCGGAGGATAATAGACTGCAATCCGGTCATGCGCTGGATGGTGAGCTGTGCGACCATACGCACCGACCCGAACGACAACATCAAGGTGGTCAAGCCGCAGTTCACCAAGAGCAGCAAGAGGATTGACGGCGTGATAACCAGCATAATGGCGAACAACCGCCTTGATGTCGCGCTTGCAGAGCTGGCGCGGCAGCAGTCGCTGGATATAGACAGTATGATTTTCTAGGAGGAAAAATGTTTACAAAGAAAGAGCTGGAAGAATTGGCGGCAGAAGGCAAGCCCCTGTTCGTCATGGCGCACATCGAGGGAGACCCGGAAAGCAGCTTTGTGGCTGTCACAGGGAGCCAAAACGAGATTCTGTCGAACCTCACCGTAAAGGTTGCCAGACTGTTCTTCCACATGAAGTAGGCGGCAGCAGACCAAGGGGAGGAATTCCCGGCAAAGGAAGCCATTGAAAGCTTCTGCAAGGCATTGAGGAAGGCGTACTCCATGATTGAGGCAGCAGAACGGGAGGATTGAGATGAAAAGGAATTTTACGGAGACCGCGTCGCACACCGCATGGTGCGTTCGCGTCACAAGGCAGATATTGGCAGCAGCCTACAGCATTGCGCTCGCAGACACACTCTGCGGCCCTGTCGAAGACATGCTGGAGGATGTCCAGAAGAAAAAGAATTCCGCGGGAAAGGAAAAGCCGTCTGCAGTGCGTTTCCTTTCTCCTGCGGACCTGGTGCCGCCCGATCCTCAGGACGCAGAACAGCCTGAGCCGGATGAGGACGGAGGCGTCTGGTACACCCGGCAGCAGATGGCGGAAGAGCTCGGCATGTCCCCGTCAACACTCTTTGCCAGGATGAAAGACCTGGACGTAGCGAAAAGGTTCGAAGCCCGCATAAAGCGCGTCAGAGGCGGAAGACAGTTCCTTTTTCCTCAGGAAGCCCTCGATTTCCTGCAGTCTGAGCTCGGCGGGAAAAGGTCGAGGCAGGCCGCTGGCACTGGAAGCGGAGCTTGCAAAGAGTCTTCCACAGAAACTGAGGAAAGCCTGGGAGCTGACGCAGAATCCGAGCCTTCTGGAAAAGAAAGTGGAGGAGCTGGCATCGACGCTCGCATGGAGTTTGAGCCGGTCCGGCTTACGGTAAGCCTGAAGGGAAAGCGGATACGCTGCTCCACGTGGGGCGAGGCAATGCAGAAGACAGGCTTCTCGTACAGGCAGCTTGAGCACATGGCTTACCACAAAGCCATATACGACGGCTGCATGGCATGGATAGAGAAGGAGGACACAAAGGATGGAAACACCAAAAAAGGAGCGCGAGCAGACAACAGTGTCCTGTGACATGAAAATCTCCGAGCTTGCGAGGAAACTTTCCGGCTATGTCTCACAGCTGAGGGGACAGCCGAAGGTGAACAACACGATACCCTGCATGAGGATATTGTGCGGGGATATATACATGCTCGTTGACGAGATTGTCGCAGTGCTGGACAAGGAGGCCAAGCGTGAGGTGGATTGACCCGCTCAGGCTGCTTATAGCAGTCTGTGTCCTTGCGCTGGCAGCCCTCGTATTCCTCATGTACAGCAGCATATCCTGTATATGAGGGAGCGGGGCAGAGCCGGAACGGCTTTTTACAGGAGGAATTATGAATCAGATGTTGACCGAAAAAAGGGCAGAGGTTCTTGCCGCGCTTAAGCCGGTGATGAACGCATTCGGATACGGGGACGGTGAATACGACTACATCGTCAAGGACACGCTCCAGACGGAGACTCTGCGCATCGGGGACACCTACATAGGATGCTCTCTGGATTCCCTCGATGCGGTAATGGACGAGGCACTCAGCTTCCTGTTCCTTGAGCGCGTTGACCGCCGCGTGGACTACAACACCGGCAAGATGATACGGACATTCTGGCTCTCCAAGGAAGACTGCATCCTGAACGGCTTCATAGAGCCTGACGTGGAGAGCCGCGGAGCCGGAATCGCAGACCCGACAAGGCGCT
>CAMJZA010000110.1 GCA_946410085.1 uncultured Treponema sp.
GGTGCGGGATGTATTGTTACTGCTATACAGGCCGTATTGCGGCTGTATGCAGTCCTGCATGCAGCAAGGTGCGGGATGTATTGTTACTGCTATACAGGCCGTATTGCGGCTGTATGCAGTCCCGCATGCAGCAAGGTGCGGGATGTACTGTTACTGCTATACAGGCCGTATTGCAGTAACAGTACAGTGCGTATTGCATGAATCGGCGTAGTGAATAAAGGCTGAGAGTAGAGGCGGTCTGCAGGACAATTCCTTGTCCTCCTGTTATGACTTAAAGTTCAATTCCATCATGGAACCGGAGCAGATTACATACCGTGAGGACGTGAGGAAGCAGTCGATTTTCCGCCTGAAGACGATTTTTCCTGTCAGATGCTACATCCCCTCCGACTTGAAGAACATGCTGTCTGTTTTCTCGTAAATCCGCTGGCTCCAGTCGAACTTGTCGTGGTTCTTTTGGGAGAACAGCTCCTTTGCAATGACATCAGCTTTATCGGTGTCGGAGAATGCATATCCTGCACTCTGAAGAAAGTCCTCTGCCTCGTTCAGCGAGAGTTTTAGTCCTACCGCAAGGGAAATGACGGTTTCCTTCTTGGGGCGGAAATCGGGCTTATTATTGCTCTGAATTTTGGAGAAGGTCTTCTTGGAGATGCCTCCGACCTTGTAAATGTCTGCGGGTTTGTTTACCGGGAAGCGATGAAAGTATTTCTGCTTGTACCAATCGAAACGGTTATCCATAGCAATAACTCTGGAGTTTATGGCTCTCCGTCCTCCTTTACGAGTGTCCTGAAGAAAATCTTACCCGTACTCGCATACATCGTGTCATTCCAGTCAAAGAGGTCGTAGTTTTCTTCTCTGAAAAGCCTCCGTGCTTCCATGTCCTTCCTGTCCGTCGTCAGGAAACTGTAGCCTGCACACTGCAGAAGGTCCTCACATTCGTTTACGGTCAGCTTAAGGCCGAGCGCAAGTGCAATGACCGTATCCTTCTTGGGACGGGAGTCGGGCGTCTTTTTGCTGAATATCTTGGAGAATGTCTGCTTGGTAATTCCTGCTCCGCGGTATATGTCGGAGTTCTTGTTTGCAGGATAGCGCTCGAAATATTTCTTCCTGTACCATTCAAACCGGTCGCCGAATGACTGGTGGCCTTCGGGAATTTCATCGGCACGTTCCTGTGCCAGTTCCGGTAGCTTCTTCCGCAGCCGGTCTGCAAGCATCTGGGAGAAGGTCCGCGTATCCAGATCCTTTGTGTAGTCTTCAAAACATTTTCCTTCCCTGCTCCGTATGTTCTTGTCGGCACCGTTCCGCATGAGATGAAAGATGATGTCGGGATTATTCTTCATCGACCCGTACATGAGGGCAGTAAAACCATCTTCATCGGTCAGGTTCACGTTTGCTCCGTACGATATGAGCCGGGCAGCGGTTTTTGCGGCGTTGCAGTAGCTTGCAATCATGAGCGGAGTCATGCCGAAGTAGATGCGGCCGTTGATGTCGCAGTGAAAGTCCATGCACACGGGTACCAGGTCCGGCTTATCCTTGAGGCAGGCGGCGACGAGTGCGGCATACGACAGGCGGGCCGGATTCTTGCAGAGGGACAGGATCGTTGCCGTGCTGTCTGCAAAGCCGCACATCGCGGCCTTTATCAGCGCAGCTTCAGTATCTTTTTCTGAGAGAAGATTTGATTCCAGCAGGAATGCAAGGACATCCCGTGAGTCTTTCCCGGCTGCTGCGAGGGCAGCATCATTTCCCGCCTTGTCTTTTCGTTTTATGTCAGCCCCGGCGCTTATCAGATCCTTGACGAGGCTTACCTCATTGGTGCCTGCAGCCACAATGAGGGGGGGACGCCCCTTGCTGTCGACCAGATTCACGTCTGCTCCTGCCTGTATAAGAAGCTTAGTGATTTCAGGAGTGCTTTTAATGATGCTACGTATGAGAACAGTTTCTCCTGTGTAGTTGGAAGTATTCAAATTTGCTCCGGCTTGAATAAGCTTTTCGCATACCGCTTTTGATTTGTATATTACAGCCTTCATTAAAGCAGTAGATCCGGTGATGTCTTTTGCTTCTATATTTATATCTGGTGTTGAAAGTAAGGTTTCAGCGGCATCTACGTTGTCATAAATCGTCGTGAGAATGAGAGCTGTATGTCCATTCTGGTCTCTTGCATTGATATCAATTCCTTTTGCAATAAGAAATTGCATTCTATCTGCATTGTACGGCTTTGTCACTGCTGTAACCATCAGTGGCGTGATTCCCATAGGCATGTCGTTCCCGTCCAAATCCACGGATCTCCTCCTGTTATGGCTCAGTATAGCACAGGTACAGGACAAAAAGGTCGCCTGCCGGGGGACTTTTTCACAGGTAGATCTCAAACATGTCCTCGACATCATCATCAATGGCATGTATATCCTTCGGATACTTCCATTTGCCTTCGGCAAGTCTGGGTGTTACCTTCATTTTAGGCCTTGTGTTCGACGATGAGGTTTTTACCTTGTTGGATGACTGCTCCAAAAAGGCATGTATCTCTTCGGAGCAGTTTCTAGGGAAAAATTCAATTTTCTGCTGTAAACAACACATATTTACAATTTCTCTAAGTACTCTTGTGCTTTTCTGCGCACAGAATAATCAATATTACTAGCATTAGCTATAATAGAAAGAGCATCTTTTGCATTTCCTCTCTTGATTATTCCCTTTCCGGTTGATGCTTTTGATGCCATGCTGTTTTCACTCCAGTTTTCATGTCTTCTGAATAATTCTTTTATATCCCTTGTCTCGTATTGATTATTGTTATAATACTCAAAGTATTTTATAAAAGTTTCCATTCCAACAGATCTTATTTCTCTTATTAATTTTTCAGCATTCGTTTTTTGTACTTCTGGAACAGCAGTACTGCTGTTTGAGTTACTTTTTACATATGGAGAATTATTGATAGATAGAACTTTTGGGGTGTTTTCTTTTAGAGCAAACAAAAAATCATATCTGGAAATTACAAGTTGTATGTCCGCTTCAGAGAATTTTTTCGAAAAATACTCAATAACTAGAGTCTTGATTAGTTCAGGAGTTAGCTGTTGCTGTATATCTCTTATCTTTGCGGAAGAATCTATACATTGCCTTATAAACTCTTTAGCTTTAGCTTTTGAAAAATTCGTTTTCTCAAAAATCTCAATAAATTTTATTCCATTGGGATTATCTTTTGTGAAATCTATAATACAACAAACCTGATTATCATCAGAAGTATTATAATCATAATCTATTATACAGATCTGATTACAAATGAGTATTCCTAAGTCATTTTGCTCCTGTTTTAAATAGCTATACAGTTGTTTTTTTCGAGTCTCATCTATTTCTAAGTTTTCACGTTTTAGTTCAACCATAAATAAATCTGATTCTGAATTTTTGATGATTATATCAGGAATCAACCGTTCTGTTGAACCTAATTGTATTTTTCTATGAGAATCTATTTCTTTATCTAATAAACTGTAGCCGAATATTTCAGAAAACAGCCTCTCCCAAAGAAATTGAACTTTTTCTTCTGGTTCATTTCTATAGTTTTCGAAATATTCGCAAACTTTATTCCATTTTTCAGTTGTTGTCATTTTCATTCTCCTCCTTCATTTTCTATAATATACAGTCTACTACAAATTTAGGAACTGTCAATATTAGATTTTTCCATTGCTGTCCAATTAACCGAACAGGTACTTTATAAAAGTTAAGATCCTTGTTATGCTGTTTCTACCACAAAAGCAAACAAAACAAGGACTTAACTTTATGTATAAATCTACCACAATTTCCGGACAATTGCTAGGGCTTGCAGACCGACTTGGTTTTGGGGAAATCTGCCGGGAGGAGAAAGCCGACTACCGCTACCGGAGCTTCACGGCAAGGACGCAGCTATACGCAATGATGGTCGCCCAGCTCACGAACCAGAAGGGGCTGCGGTCAATAGAGAACACAATCGCAAGCGACAACGACCTGTACCATACAGGCATACGGGCGAACGTCACCAGAACAAACTTTGCCCATGCGAATGAAAACCGGCCGAGCGGGGTATTCCAGAAAATTCTACTTTCATCTTCTTTCGTCACAATGAATAAGAAAAACATTGAGTATGAAGTCCTCTCTTCGGATTCGGAAGAGAAATCGGATGCAAACTTTACGATAATCCGAGACGAGAAGATACTGATGGGAACAGGGCAGAAGGATGAACATCATGCCTCCGTCACCCTGCGCCAGATTGTCTCCCGGGACAGGAATACGGGTAAGGAAATCCAGATCCTGACGAACATGTTTGATGCCGACCCGCTTGAGGTTGCCGCCATTTACAAGAAACGCTGGACCGTGGAGCTTTTCTTCAAGATGATAAAACAGAACCTTCGGGTGAAGCGTTTCTACGGACAGAGCGAGACGGCGGTCAAGACCCAGATATGGATTGCCCTGATTGTCCACCTGCTCTTCCTCATCCTCAAGGCCATGAACGGGAATGCGAAAAGGACATTCTCAAGTTTCTGTTCCGAGATTTCCGTCGTGCTCTTCAGGCACAGGAACCTGGACAAATGGTTCTCTGGTGATTATGAGAAGCTTCCGCCTCCAGCCCCGTCCGACAACAATTCCTAATGGCTGTTTGATGAGCTGACAAGTTAATTGGACAGCAGTAGTGTTGCATAGTACTGTTGTATTCATCGATTAGGATGTTTCTGATCTTTTACACATTAAACATTGTGATTTTCCTGTAAAAAAAATAGATATTCTCTAAATCTTTTTAAAGCATTAATCCATGTTCGATGACCTGTTTGACCAAGAGCTTCTTTTATACCTCCATAATCATAGTCAACTATAATTGAATCAATATCTGAACAAAAGGCATGCAACGACGACTTACGTTCCTTATATTTTATATCAGCAACTGCAAATCTGTATTGAGGTGCTGTACTGGGCAATCCAGACGGAGTACGTTCTTTATAACCACAACTTATTAAATATTCCTCAAACCCATCCCAGAATTTTGCAGGAGTACTTGTAAATATTTTTATATTTTCATCAGAAATTTTTGGCCATACAGATATTTTGTTTTCGGGCAAACAAACTTTAAGTGTTTTCTTATCAATTATTCTAAGTTCCCTGTCGCTGTACTTTTTGTTAATCTCTTTGCAAAAAGCTTCCAGTGTGTGATGATTCAATTCGTAGCCATATTTCTTTATGAATACATTATTCAAAAGATGAATATCAATTTCTTCATCCATTTTTTCCATAGAGAAATGATCGTTGAGAATGTATAGCATTCTTTTTATATCTATTTGTATTTGATTTGGACGAGATTTTAGAAAATAATCAGAGTGCTTAAACGCCCATGTTTTACTTGCTATAGCAAAAGCATCCATTCCTAGTTTATCCACTGCAAAAACATCAGCCCCTTCTAATACAAGCAATTCACCTATTTCTTTTGCGTTGCTTAGTGCAGCCATCATCAAAGCTGTCTGCCCTTCATTATCTTTTACATTAACATTTGCTCCCTTTTTTATCAGTATCTTTGCAATTACAATGGCATTTATAAAAGTTGCATTAATTAATGCTGTTTGTCCATCATCATTCTGAATATCTAAATCAGCCCCTAATTCAATAAGAAGTCTAACAATTGTGTTGTCGCCATTATCAGTTGCGTACATTAGGGCCGTCCAGCCATCTTTGTCTTTAGTGTTTATATTTATACCATTGTTGATGAGACATCTTATTTTTGTTAAATCCCGCGATTTTATTGCTTCAAAGAGGTTTTCTTGACTGAAATAATTTTTACTTTCAAGCACAAGATTACAATTTCCATTTGTTTTTAATATTTCACCGACAGTCATGCTTCATATCTCTCCAAACTTAATACTGTCATACTCCATTAATAATATAGCCTATTTCTTTGACACTTTGAGTCGTGAAGCTTCATTTATAAACACGTTCGCTGCAAGCATGGTACAAACGAGAAGCAAAAATAGCTTTTTCATACAAAAATCTCCTTACAATGATGTTTTTTTTGACCGCCTCTGACACAGAAAACAGCCTTTTTAGCCAGTTTTCTGTGTTTTAGACAGATATTTCCAGTTTGTTATTATATACTAAAACACAGGAAAATCAATGAAAAGACTTGAACTCTGTGTTTGAGCAGATAACAAACAGCCCTATGAAGCCTCCTTGGCCTTATGTTGCTTTCATTCTACCATCGTTTATGCCCGAAAAGGTCGCCAGTCAGGCGACTTTTTGCGGCAAAAAAGCCGTTTCACGCATAGAGCGGCTTTTCGGCATGCACGGAACGGCTGTTCCACCAGAACGGAGCCTCCGCTTCTTCACCTGCTAGCGGATTTCGCCCATCCATCGTGCCGTTTCGCCGTAGATATTGTAACGCGGGTCGTATCTCCAGTCCCAGTTTTCTTCCATTAAATACAATTCCGGGTCGTATGCCCAGGGTTCCACGAGTATCCTTTGCCGGCTGCCGGTCCATATACTGATGAACAGGTGGTTCATTCTGCCCTTCTTGAGGTTGCGCACGATTTCGCAGCTTCCGGCGTTCTGGGGATACGACTTGTCCCACTGGGTCTTGAACATCAGGGTGTAGTCAATGCAGTTCACCTTGCCGTCCCGGTCCATGTCGTACACCATCCGCTGTGCGGCTTTGATCGTATAGAGTATCTTACGGTCAAGTTCCCGCGGTATGTCGCTGCGGCTCAGCCCCCTCCCGTAGGATACCGTGCGTGCAGGCTTCTGTGCAGGACTTTCGGCGGCTGCTGTGCCGGACAGGATCCCGTCAGAGCGGCCGGGAATTATGCCGAAAGCTGCCGCTGTACCCTTTATAAGGGCGGGTGCGAGGAGCACGGCAAGGCAGGCAATAAGACAGCTGGTTTTCTTCATGGAACGACCTCCGTATCGGTCAGATGATGTCACTATAGCATCAGGACACCTTTTAAAGGTCGCCTGTCAGGCGACTTTTTTTTGTTTTCTGCACGGAACTCGGGAAATCCCGGAAGGCAACCTGTCGTTCGGCGAGCGTTGCGACTGAATAGCCTGCATTGAATTGGCGGGGCTGCATCCGGCGGGGCTTGCCCAGCCTTCGGATATGCCATATAATGTCGTCATCCTGTTTTATGCGGAGGAATTATGGTAGTAATCGGCACATCAATCATTCTGGTCCTGGTGATTATATTCTTTTTTGTCTCGTACAAGAAGGTTCCCAAGAACAAGATAGGCATCAGGGTGGGTCCCTTCGGCTCCAAGACGGTCACGGGCAAGGCCATATTCGTCGTCCCCTTCCTGCAGCAGATTGACTACATGACACTCGAGAACATTCAGGTTGACTTCATATCAAAGGATTTCATCCCGACGCAGGATG
>CAMJZA010000111.1 GCA_946410085.1 uncultured Treponema sp.
CCGATGAACATGTCGGCCGGGGTCAGGATTGCGGAAAGCCTGCCGTTCATGTAGACCGCATAGCGGCCGGAAACGATGAAGTAGAGGTCGTTGCTCAGGTCGTTCTGGCGGCAGACAATTTCCTTGTCCTTGTAGTGGATTGTGTCCAGATTCTGGATGAAGCCGGGGATTGCGTTGACCGAATCCATGCTGTTCTTGATGGCGAAGGTAACGATGTTGCCCTTCTCGTTGTACTCGACTTTCTGAACGACGCCCTGGCTCATCTTGATGCCGCGTCCGTGCAGTTCGTCGTTCTCTGCCTTGCGGGCGAGCATCTTGCGCCAGTCAAAGCCGTCCCCGTCGTCTTCAATGCGGAATGCCGACGCACCCTTGCGTATTTCATAGAAGATGTGGACTTTCCGGTCCTTGTACTGGTCCATCTGGCTGCGCTCGGCAATCAGATCCATGATGTCGTTGCCTTCCATGAGCCACTTGGTCTTTTCGCTGTAGCTTATCTCAAGGTTGCCGTGTTCAACTGCGTTGTTCAGGAATTCGGAGAGGGCCAGCTTGAGCCCGGAACAGCTGTCGCGGGAAATGCGGTCCGTGTTGTACAGGTAGCTGACGAGCATGTTGGAATAGAAGTGCAGGTTCATCGGGTCGTTGCCCGAGACAAAGCTGCCCTTTTCCTCACCGCCGATGATTTCCTTGAGTCCGCGGGTGTAGAGGAACTGGTCGTTGGAAGCAAGGATCTTGAGCAGGCGCTGGAAGTGGTCGCGGAACTCGTTTGAAGTAACCGTGGCAAGGATGTTCACGTCTTTCTTTTCTTCCAGTTCCCGGGCCTTGCTCCTGCTCTTGCAGATGACGATAATGCCTCCCGAGTGCAGCCAGCTGTCCTCGCAGACTGCGTCCAGCACGGACTGGCAGTCCAGCGTTTCATCGGCGAAATCCAGAACCTTTATTTCGGGAAGCTCGTAATTGATGTATGCGATGGCGCTTTCACTGTCGTTGAATATATCGGCGGAAAAATCCGGCAGGTCCCTCACGCCTTCCATGACGGACTGCTCGACAACAGGATTTTTTGTGACGGCGACGATTTTTTTCATTTCCAAAAACTCCTCGTATATACGGGCTTGCTTCAAAAACGGCTGCTTTAAAAACAAACCTGCCTAAGCCTATCCATTATAAAGGGAAAAAAACAGAATGGCAAGCAATTTTTCTCCCTGCATGCAGGGCCTGTCCCTCCCCCTGCCCGGCCGTGACCGGAAATCTGCCCGGCCCCGCCCGGAAAAAAAGAAGCCAGGGCTGATCCCTGGCGTGTCCCCTGAGGGGAAGTGTGTCTTATTTCTTATTGTTAAAGCAGATGGCGGCGATGACGCCGGGAATCCAGCCGATGCAGGTGAGTACCAGGGTCAGCAGGACTGCCCCGCAGCCCCTGTCCAGCACCGCAAGCGGGGGAAATATAATGCACAGAATTGCCCTCCCGCAGCCCATATACTACCTCTTCTGCGTGTAGGAATCCGCCGGCATGATCGTAATTTCAACGCGGCGGTTTGCAGCACGGCCTTCCGGCGTGGCGTTGTCGGCAATCGGCCTGGTTCCGCCGAAGCCCCGAGACGTGATGAGGCTCCGGTCGATTCCGATCGAGGTCAGTATGTCCACGATGCTGCTGGCACGGTCAATGCTGAGCTGCAGCTGACCGGCGGGCTTGTTCACGTCCGCCGTGTGGCCTTCGACCTTTATCGTATAGTTTCCCTTCATGACGACGTCCTTTATCTGCGCCGCAATGAGGCCGACCCGCTCCTTGTCGTCGGGCAGCAGTTCTGCGGAATCCGCAACGAAGTTCAGGTCTTGCACGGTAATCTGGATGCCGCCGGGGCCGTCCTTGATGACCGTGTTGGGCACCTTGTCCTCAAAGACGTAGCGCAGCTTCTGCAGTTCAACATAATAGGAGGTGTTCTTGTCGGGCGCGCTGACCCGGTGGGAAATCTGCTCCTTGCCGAGCAGGATGACGATTTTTCCTTCCTTGAGCAGCTTCAGGTTTTCCGGAACCGTTGCAATGCGCAGGTAGTCGTCTCGTGAGATGACGGGGTCGCAGCGGTAGACGCCGAAAACCTGTTCCGCCGTAATCCAGAGGGGGTCGTCCCCGACCCGCTTGGAGAATTCCTTTCCGTTGATGTCGGTTGTATAGGAGTTGATGCCCTGCTTTGCGGCAATCTTGGGGTCTACCATGTTCCGCTCGTAGACCAGGGTCATGTTCTCGTCATAGATCTTGGGGAAGAGGCAGGGATCCACGAGGCTTTCCACGAATTCCCCGTGGACGGGCAGTGTGCCCCGCGCGTCAATGACGATGCCCGTGTAGGCACGGCTTGCGATGCGCTCAATCGGCTTCTGCTGGGTATAGGGGCTCTTGTGCTTGACGAAGAGGGAACCGATGTCTTCGAGCCGGATCGTGTGCTCGGTCAGGAGCCGGTCACCGCCGTTCTTGAAGTAGGCTGGCGTTTCCTTTGCGTTGTCGATGATGCGGGTCAGCTCTTCCAGCGTGAGCGAGCCGTCAAGGACCATGTCGCCGAGCGTCCGCGTGTCGTCCGCATAGACGGAAAGGAGGGGATCCTTGATGAGGACGGGAAGTTCCATCTTTATCTTGTTGACGGCGGCGTTCTTGCCGCTCGGCATCGGAATGCCTGCCTTGACGATGTCCATCGAGACATTGGAGATGAACGTTCCCAGATTCCAGTCTATCTTGCTCGAAGAGAAAAGGACTGCATCTGCCTCGTCAGCGTCTGCGCTGTTTCGGGCATCCTGCCTGGCCTGCTCTTCGTCAACCATGCTGTAGTAGAGCATGTCGCTGCCGGCGTTTTGTGCCGAAATCCAGCCTGCGGGCAGGAGCAGGCCGGAGAGAACTATCGCTGAAAGGAATCGTCTTTTATTCATGTAAAATGCCTCAGTTCATTATCGGAATCCAATGATAAAAGGTTGAATTCCTTCCCCGGTTACGCGGCACAATGCCGGAAGGCGAAAATGCCCCTGCAGCCGGCCCTGACCTGCCCCCGCAGCCGGTCTGTAACGAAGCGTGACAACAAACTGTTCTTTTTGCAGGAGCTTCGTATATAGCTTTATATTTTATAATTTATATATAGAAGAAATAGTATGGAAGAAGACAAGTTTTTAGTGGTTTATACCGACGGCGGCTGCCACGGCAATCCCGGCCCGGGCGGCTGGGGGGCGGTCATCATTGACGGGAATGACGTGCGGGAGCTTTCCGGCGGCGAGGCGGCGACGACGAACAACCGCATGGAACTGACTGCCGCAATCCGGGTACTGGAAGCAGTTTCGGCGGAAGCGGGATGGGCCGGCAAGACCGTGCGCGTCTTTATAGACAGCCAGTACGTGAAGAACGGCATTACGGGCTGGATTGCCAACTGGAAGCGCAACGGCTGGCGGACTGCCGCGAAAAAGCCGGTGCTGAACAGGGACCTGTGGGAGCGGCTCGACGCGCTCGCTTCCTCCCTGTCCGTCCAGTGGGTCTGGGTCAAGGGCCATGCCGGGGTCAAGTACAACGAGATCTGCGACCGGCTCTGCCAGAAGGAAATTGCACAATTCGAATAAGCGTGCTATGATAGGGAAATGTCCAGAAAGTATTTTCTGGGGCTGCCGGCCCTTTTTTTCCTCCTTATAGGTCCCCTCTGCGTTTTTTCTCAGGTCGACAAGACTGCCCCGGGGCAGTCTGCCGGGGTTTCCCCTGACCGGGCTGCCGGGGGGGGAGGGCAGACCGCAGGGGGCCTGCCGGACGGCATTGACTTCTGGAGCGACTACGCTTCGGACGAGCTTTCCCGTGCCATCACCGACCGGATGACCGATGAGGAACTGCTTTCCCAGATATTCATGTTCGGCTGGGCCGGGGCGGAACCGAGCAGCCTGCTCAAAAACTGGGTCACGCAGCGGGGCCTCGGCTCTGTGAAGGTGTTCGGCTGGAACACGGACGACATCCACAGCGTTGCCCGTTCGGTCAAGATTTTACAGGAAGAATCGCTCAAGGGGAGATTCCGCATTCCCCTCTTTGTCGCAACCGATCAGGAAGGCGGCTGGATCCGCCACGTCAAGGGCGACACCCAGATGACGCCGGGCAACATGGCGATCGGGGCGTCGGGCTATCCCGTCGATGCCTACTATTCCGGCTTCTACATCAACCGGGAAATAAAGGCGCTCGGCATCAACATGAACTTTGCCCCGGTCGTTGACCTGTACACCGACCCCAAGTCGTCGGTCATCGGTCCCCGGTCCTTCGGTTCCGACCCCCGCAAGGTCGGCATTCTTGCAGAAGCCTTTTCCAAGGGAAGCCTCGACGCGGGCGTCATTCCGACGGCAAAGCATTTCCCCGGCCACGGCGACACGAGCCTGGACAGCCACGGCAAGCTGCCCGTCATAGACATAGACGAAGAAACCTGGAAGCGGCGGGAACTCGTTCCCTTCAAGTTCCTCATCGAAAACCGCATTCCCGCCGTCATGAGCGGCCACCTGTCCTTTCCCCAGATTCAGGGGGACGGAACGCCCGCATCCCTGTCCAGAAAGTTCCTCACCGACATCCTGCGGGGCAGCCTGGGCTATACGGGCCTGATCATCACCGACGACATGATGATGAACGGGGCGACCGAGTATGCCGGCGGCCTTGCCCGGGCGGTCGGCATGGCGATTGAGGCGGGCAACGACATCGTCATTTCGTCGACGACGCCCGGCCTGAACGAGCGCCTGTGGACGGACAACTTGGCCCGCATGACGTCCCTGCCCGCGTTCAGGGAACGGGTGCGCGAGTCGGCCTGCCGGATCCTCAAGGCAAAGCTCGACTATTTTAAGGGGGCCAGTCCCGCCCCCCTGTTCCCCGATGAAAGTACGATCGGCCAGTTCATTCCCGACCGGGAAGGGGAGCAGTTCTTTCTGGAACAGGCATGCCGGGCCGTCACCGTGTATAAGGGGGCAGAGCTTTTGCCCTACAGGCCCGCTGCCGACGAGCGGGTGCTGATTGCGGGGCCTTTCATCTCCCTCTACGAGGAAGGCAGGAAGCGCTACCCGGATGCCGCAACCTTCCACTACAGCTATGAGCTTGCCTCTGACCGGTCGAATTACGATGAATGGAACGCAGCGACCTTTACCGGCGTTGCGCGGCACTACGATACCATCATCGTCAACGTCTGGGACGAGCATACGGCGAACATCTGCCGCAGGCTCCGCGGCATGGGCAAGAAGGTCATCATCCTTTCGATCATGTCTCCGGTTTTCGTGATGGACGGCTTTGACTGGGTGGACGCGATCGTCTGCGGCTACAGCTACTCGGACTACTCGTTCAAGGCCCTCTTTGCCGTCCTTGCCGGGGAAATCAAGGCTGAAGGCGTCCTGCCCCTGTAGGCGGGGGGCCGGACGCAGCTTCAGGCGGGCAGTGGCGTTTAGACAGGCCCTTTAAAACAAAAAGACCGGCCTTTCGGCCGGCTGCCCATCAGGCAACCGGGCGTAAATGGGTGGGAGGGGATAAAGTTCTACGCCCGGTATATTATCTATCGGTGGAAATGCTGTTTTCTTGAATCAAATTTGAGCTGTGCGGCTGCCCCGTCTGCCGGGCTGTGCCGGTACTGCCGGACAGCGCACGTGCAGCGCCCGGGATACGGTTCGTATCAATGCCGGACAGCACCCGTCCTAGTCGTCTTCGCTGACGCTCGCGTCTATGTTCAGGGCGACCGTATAGGTGTGGCCGTTTATGATGTCGACCTGCTTGCTTATCTCGTAGCCGCCGAGGACAAAGCGGAAGCTGTGCTTGCCCTGCTCAAGCTTCATGGGCTTCTTGGTGTCTTCGACCCTGCTGCCGTCGCAGTAGGCCTGCGTGCCGATGGGAATGGCGAGACGGACGGTCGGCGTAATGTCGCGCAGCTGAATTTCCAGTTCCACCGTCTTTGCCTGGGTGACGGTCACGGTGCGCACCTCGTTGCGGTAGCTGCCCGAGACAATGCTGATGTCGTGGATGCCGGGGGTAACGGGAATGCCGCCCGGCGTGAGCCTGCTTTCCTGTCCGTCAATGAACAGCTCGGTGTCCTTGAGGGCTTCGCCTTCCGGCGGAACGAGTGTGATGTTGAGCCGTCCCCTGTTGATGTAGATGGGCTTGACCGTAATGTCAAAGCGGGAATTTCCGATGATGCCCGACGAATCCCGCACGGCGGGCTGCAGGCGCAGGAAAATCTTACCGTTCTTGAAGTCGGGAATGTCGTCGATGTAGACCGAATAGGCATCCTGCTTGATGCTGTTGGGCTTGGCAAGGGGCACCTTTATGTCCAGGCTCAGCAGGTCGCCGAAGGTACCGACCGTGGTCCGCTTGCCCCGGTAGTCGGTGCGGTTTTCGGTGGGTTCGGGCTTGACCCCGTTGTAAAATGCCCAGGAAACCGAGTCTATCCACTGGGCGACTTCCGGCGGAACCTTAAAGAGGATTTCGACCCCTTCTATGAAGCCCTTGTCTTCGGGCAGGGAGATGACGATGGCATCGTCCGCCTGGGCCGTGACGGACTGGGGCGTCCCGTCTGCGGGAATGGAAAGCATCCAGGTCTGCCTGACCTTGAACATTTCCGCACCCGCCCGGGCTGCCATGAGCGAGGATAAGAGAAGAGTTGCAAGAAGGCGCGCCATACGGCCGGCCCTGAGCGCTCCTGACCTCATGATTCATCTATTATAAATCATAGCGCCGGATATTTCCAGAGGAAAAACAGCCTTCCTGCCGAATTATGCCCCTGCCGGACCGGAATGCATATACGGGTCGAACCGGGAGGCGTCAAATTCTGGCAGGCTGTACGAGGGCAATAGTCAGGCTCGCCGTTTATGAAGCATCACGTTAACGACGCTGCAAGCCTTGTTGAAACATTCAGAAAGCCTTGTTGAATCTTTCCATAAGCCTTGTCGAATCTTTCCATAAGCCTTGTCGAATCTTTCCATAAGCCTTGTCGAATCTTTCTACAAGCCCTGCCGGATCTTTCCGAAAGGCTTACCGAATTATTCAGACGGTTTTTCAGATTTTCCCCGCAAAGTGGCAAAAAATGCCTCTTGTCTACAGATAACAAGGCAAGAGGTGACTGAATGAAGAATGACAGCGGCTTCCCCCTCGGGGAGC
>CAMJZA010000112.1 GCA_946410085.1 uncultured Treponema sp.
CAGAAGCGGCCACAACAGCGACGGCAGAGCCGGCATTAGAGGCAGTTGAACCCGCCTCTGAAACAGAAACGGTCGTTCCCGATGCAGCGGATCCCGCCCCCTCCCCTGCCGGACCGAGCGGTTTGTATTCTAAGCGGACGGGATTCGGCTGGGAATCCTACATGCTGCCCCGCGTAGACAACGAAATCCTGCGCTGCACCAAGTCAAATCAGGATATTTCCGTCATCTCCCTCAGAATTGCCGGCATAGACTGGACAAAGGACGAAGGACAAGCCGTATGCATCCGCGTAAAGGAACTGCTCAACTCGCCCGACCTCATATTCGAAAAAGGTGACGATGCCTTTACGGCTGCCCTCCCGGACACAAACGTCAACGAAGCTATCTCTGTCGCAGAAGACCTGTATGCGTCCATTGATGAAATTCTCGCACAGTACAAAAGCGACAGCATTATCGGCATTGGAATTTCATCCCGTTCCCTGCGGATGATTTCGGGAGAAAGGCTGTCAAACGAGGCCGAGGTTGCGCTGAACCACGCAATGGAGGACGAAAATTCTCCCATCGTTGCCTTCAAGGTGGATCCTCAGAAATACCGGAACTTTCTGGCAGCCCAGGCAGAGCAGGAAGAAGCCCACTTGTAAAAGAAGCTTTTTCGTTGTATTATATACGATAGTTTGAAGCATCTTTTACCAAAGCCATTCCTGCTGTCTCTGCCCGCATTCCTGCTGTCATGCACTGGGATGTTGTTCTTTTCCTGCGAAACCTTACAGAACGCACATCAGGACGGAACGCTTCCCGCCGAGGCAAGCATTGCGGAACTTGAAGCACTTGTCGAAACGGCACGGCAGGAAGAAGTACTGGCAGAAGTCCATACTGAAGACGCATTTGATCCGAACAGTTTCGATGACGGCAGTCCCATAGCGACGGCAAGCGATCCCTTTCCGGGCAAGGATACCCTGCTCGTTTCATTCGCTGGGGACCTGATGGCACACAATGTCCTGTGGAAGAACACCGACGATTATGATGCGATGTATGACGACGTCCGCGATATGCTGACCGCCTGCGACCTCTCACTCGTCAATCTGGAAACCCCGGTTGACGGAAAAAAGCCCTTTTCCAACTACCCGCAGTTCAACGTGCACCGCGACTACGTTGAGGCAGCCGTGAGGGCCGGATTCAATGTTTTCAGCCTGTCCAACAACCATACGAACGACAAGGGGCTGGAAGGCATACAGGAAACGGAGCAATGCTTCCGTTCGCTCTCGGAGGAACTGCAGGACAGCAACAGGCCCATCTGGTATTCCGGGCTCAAGGACGGAAAAGATGCGGATTTCTCCTATGCCGTTTTTGAGTCCAAGGGCTGGAAAATCCTCTTCCTTGCGGTCACGGAGATCCTGAACGCATGGAACAGCAAGGACTACATCAACTACATCAAGCAGGATTCCGCTTCCCGGAAGGATTTTGCACAGTATGTGAAGCAGCTGCGGGAAGATAACCCCTGCGACCTTTTCATCCTGTCCGTCCACTGCGGGGAACCAGAATACATACTGACGATTGCAAAAGAGCAGATCAAGTTCTACCATGAGCTGCTCGAAAACGGTGTCGATGTCGTGTGGGCAAACCATCCCCATGTTGCCCGGGACTGGGAAATTACCGTCAATGAACAGCAGCAGCCGGCAAAAATGATTTTCTATTCGCAGGGCAATACGATCAGCGGCCAGCGGACCAATCCCTCATTTGACTTTCCGACCGTCATGCGGGAATATACGGGAGACGGATTCATAACGAACGTCCGCTTTCTCAAAGATGAAAGCGGCATCCGTATTGTCTCTGTGGATCCGGTACTCATCACGACCTATATCACCGTGGACCGGGCCTATCTCATTAAACGCTTGAATGATGCGTTCATCGAGTCGCTCAAGGATGAAGGCCGAGAGAAATGGGCAAAATACCTTGAAGCCCGCCGCAAACTCATGAAGAACACAAAAGGAAGAATACTATGGCAATAGACTACAAGAGCCTGCCTGTCTACGCACAGAAGCAGCGCATTCTGGACACACTGAAAGACAATCAGGTCATCGTCGTGCAGAGTCCTACCGGCAGCGGCAAGACGACGCAGCTCCCCGTCATTCTCTACGAGGCGGGATACGCAGAAGGCGGCGTAATCGCCGTTACCCAGCCCCGCCGCATTGCAGCCCTCAGCGTGAGCGAGTTCATCTCAAAGCAGCTGCACACCAGATATCCGGGGCTGGTCGGCTATAAGATGCGCTTCGAAGACAAGACCGATGAAACCACGCGCATCAAGATAATGACGGACGGCATCCTGCTGCAGGAAATGAAACTCGACCCCTGGATGAAAAAATACTCCGTCATCATCGTCGATGAAGCACACGAGCGGAGCCTGAACATAGACTTTGTTCTGGGACTCCTAAAGCGGGTCCTGCAGGCACGGAGCGACTTCAAGGTCATCGTCAGTTCAGCAACCATGAATGCAGAGTCATTCAGCAATTACTTCGGCGGCTGCCCCATCGTAACGATCGACACCCAGGTGTTCCCCGTTACGACGGTCTACGATCCGCCGGTCGTTGCGGCAAGTACGGCAGGTGAAAGCGCAGAAGAAGCCCTGCTGGACAAGATAGAGGAAACCGTTGACCGCGTACTGGACAACCACGAAGACGGAGATATCCTCGTATTCCTGCCCGGCGAGAAAGTCATCAAGGACTGCATGCAGCGGCTCTATGACGCCCCCTTCCACACAAAGATTCACATTGTGCCCCTCTACGGCCGCCTGCCCAAGGAAGAGCAGGAAAAAGTCTTTGACAAGGCTCCCTTCGGCAAGAAGAAGGTCGTCATTTCCACGAATATCGCCGAAACCTCAGTCACCATTGACGGCATTACTACGGTTATAGACCCCGGACTGGCAAAGCTGAACTTTTACAGTCCCCGGACCTTTACTTCCAGCCTCGTAGAATCTCCCATCAGCAAGGCAAGCTGCAAGCAGCGGCTCGGACGGGCTGGCCGTACCCGTCCGGGAACCTGCTACCGCCTGTACACCCGCAAGGACTTTGAAGCCCGGCAGGAATACACGACGGAAGAAATATACCGCACCGACCTGAGCGAAGTCGTCCTGCGCATGTCCGAGCTCGGCATCACCGATTTTGACAAGTTCGACTTCATCTCCCCTCCCCAGCATGACGGACTGCTTGGAGCGGTCGAAACGCTGAACATGCTCAAGGCACTCGAAAGCGACGGATCCCTGAGCAAGATAGGCAAGCTGATGGTCGAGTTCCCCCTTGAACCGAGAATCAGCCGCATCATCGTAGAAAGCATACTGTATTACCCGGACGTATTGGAAGAAATCCTGACGGCATGTTCCTTCCTTTCCGCACAGAACCCCTTCGTGCTGCCCGTCGGAGAAGAAATGGACGCACGGAAAGCACACCATGCCTTTAACGACATACAGGGCGACTTCGTCAGCTATGTCAAGCTCTTCCGTACCTATCTGTCAGTGACCAATAAGGAACGCTTCTGCAAGAACAGCTATCTGGATGAAAAGGTGATGGCGGAAATCCTGAACATCAAGCTGCAGCTCGAACAGATTATATCCGAACGCCTCCAAATGCCAATCACGGGCGGCGGCAGCATGGACGACTATCTCTGCTGCATTGCGGCGGGCATGATACAGTTTGTCTGCATCCGCGACGGACGGGAAAGCTACCGGAGCCTGACGGCAGACCACATCACGATTCATCCCGGCAGTTCCATGTTCCGCACAAGCCCACTCTACATCGTAGCAGGAGAAATCGTGCGGACCAGCCGGATGTTCGCAATGTCTGTCTCTCCCCTGACCAGGAACCTGATTCACAAGGTTGATCCTGCGCTGGAAGACAAGCTCTCCAAGATGCGGGACCGCAAGGGCCGTCTGCTCAAGGACTGGCCGGAAGATAACGCAAAGGACAAGAAAGAACGGAAGGACAAAAACGGGAAGAAATCCGAAGGCAGGAATGAAAGCAAGAACGAAGGCAAGCAATTACGGAGCGGAAAAGTCCCGGAACCGGTATCATCCGATGCGCTGTTCTTTGGCGGTCAGCAGTTTGTATTCGAGAAGGTCAAGGGCCGAAAGACGGCCATTCTGCCTCTTGCAAACCTGCAGATGGCGCTGCGGGCTGAACAAAACGAGTCCACCCTCAAGCAGCTCGGCAGTCAGCGCGCGACCATCATCACGCGGGGCAATTACAGCCTGATGCCGCAGGAAAAGATGGACGTGATACTCACGGCAACAAAGGCCCTGAACCTGAATCCTCTGGAAGAAGGGGCATGGCAGCGGAAGCTCAACGTCAACGTGCGGGACGAAGCAAACATGCAGAAGCTCGTCAGTACGATCGACTACATCATGCGGGTTGCCGTCGCAAAGGAAAATACCAGGACACTCGGTTTCGTCACCCTGTATACAAACGGCAACGGTTCCTATTGGTACAAGGTTTCCAAGGGCTTTCTGGGAGCGGTCAACGAAAACCTCGCCTCGCTCGAAAAACTCATCGATGATGCGAACAACTCTCCCCTTGACAAGAGCGAAAAGGAAAAGATAAACATGATCTACCGCCTCGTGAACTCACTCTACGAAGCACTGTAATCAGGCGGAAAAGACAGGCGCCATGCTCCCGGGGCAAGCCCCCGCGGACACAATATAAAGCAGCATGACGCATGCTGTATACAGAAAAGGGCGACGGTCATACACCGCCGCCCTTTTTTATCGCTTTTATCGCTGCCGGTCCGCTTTACCGCACACCGGCACTCAGCAAACTAGGCATTGAGCAGGGCCGCAAGCTTGTCTGCCGTGAAGCCCAGGAACTCGGCAACCTTACCGGCAGGACCGGACTCACCGAATCGGTCAATCGTAAAGAGATCGGCCTTCTTCGCATATCCTTCCCAACCGGCGCGGACACCCGCCTCTGCAACAACAATGCGCTTTGCACCGCCGAGGATCTTGTTCCTGAAGGTGTCATCGGCATCATCAAAGGCATTCTTGTCGAACACGGAAACAACGCGGACACTCTTGCCCTTCACGAGCTTTGCAGCATCGAGTGCAAGGTTAACTTCCGAGCCCGTTGCCAGCACCGTGATGTCGGGAGTATCCGCCCCTTTCTTGACGATGTAGGCACCCTTACGGGCATTTGCCTGCCAGTCAGCATCTTCCTTCTCGTACACCGTGAGCTTCTGGCGGCTAAAGGCCATGCACACAGGGTGATCCTTACTCTCCAGTGCCATCTCCCATGCCAGCTGTGACTCTTCAGCATCACCGGGGCGCAGCATCTGCACATTCGGAATAATGCGGAGGGAAGCAATCGTTTCAATCGGCTGGTGGGTCGGTCCGTCTTCACCAACATAGATTGAATCATGGGTGAAGATATAGATGTTCGGTATCTTGCTTAGGGCTGCAACACGCAGTGAACCGCGCAGGTAATCGGAGAAGACAAGGAAGGTCGCACCAAATGCGCGGAGACCGCCATGCAGGTTTATTCCGCTCATAACCTGGCTCATCGCAAACTCGCGGATACCGTACTCAATCGTGCGGCCCTTGCGGTTTCCGGCATTATAGGTCCCGTCATCGTTTGCAAGCTTGGTCTTGTTCGGTCCCTGCAGGTCTGCAGAACCTCCGACAAGCCACTTGTAGCGGTCAGCCATGCAGTTCAGCGACTTACCGGAAGCATCCCGGGTTGCCAGTCCGTCACCGACCTTGTAAGAAGGAGCTGCCGCATCGCCGGTCTGCTTGCCGTTCCAGTATGCATCCCACAGCTTTGCAAGCTCAGGATTCTCCTTGGACCACTCGGCAAAGCACTTGTTCCAGTCTTCCTCAGCCTTTGCAAAAGCCTTACGCCGCTCTTCGAAGTAGCGGTAGGCATCCGGTTCAACATAGAACTGCTGGTCAGCGGGAAGCCCCAGTGCCTTTTTCGCCGCAATGCATCCTTCCTCGCCAAGCGGTGCGCCGTGCACGTCCGCAGTTCCCTGCTTGGGAGCGCCCTTACCGATGACAGACTTAAGGATAATGAGGGAAGGCTTATTCTTCTCATTCTTCGCCATGTTCACGAGGTCAACGATTTCCTTCACGTTATACATGGAACCGCGCAGAACCTGCCAGCCATAGGCCTCATAGCGCTTCTGAATATCATCAGTAAAGGTGATTTCCGTATTGCCGTCTATCGAAATCTTGTTCTCATCATAGAAAACAATCAGCTTGCCCAGCTGCAGGTTTCCGGCGAGTGACGATGCCTCTGATGAAACACCCTCTTCCAGACAGCCTTCGCCGACAAGTGAATAGGTATAGTGGTCGACGATCGTATGCTTCCGCGTATTAAAACGGGCAGCAAGCATCGTTTCAGCGATTGCCATACCAACGGCAAGGGCAATTCCCTGTCCGAGGGGACCGGACGTCGCTTCAACACCATCGGTGATTCCGACTTCAGGATGACCGGGACATTTAGCACCCACCTGACGGAAGTTCTTTATGTCATCCATGCTCACCTTGTAACCGGCAAGGTGCAGGATCGAATAGAGCAGCATTGAACCATGTCCTGCAGACAGGACAAAGCGGTCACGATCAACCCACTTGCTGTCAGCAGGATTGTGCTTCATAATCTCACCGTACAATGTAGCCGCAAGCTCTGCAGCCCCCAGCGGCAGACCGGGATGCCCGGAATTCGCCTTCTGGATTGCATCCATAGACAGGCTGCGAATAGAACGAGAAACAGCTTCGATTGCTTTTGTGTCCATACCCATACACTCCTCTATAGGTTTTATCGTATTTTTACGATACAAATCAAATTTAACTCTAATTTTACAACCAGAATGATTTTTTTTCAAGACAAAACAGGGAGGGCACACTAGGTATTTTTACCCATTTTTACAAAAGAAAAGCGCCTGAGACTGCGTCACCCCGGGCACTTCTTTTCTCCCTATCTGCAGATTTAAACAAAAAAAAGCCGGCAGCCACCTACTTTCCCCCGTAAGGAGTATCATCG
>CAMJZA010000113.1 GCA_946410085.1 uncultured Treponema sp.
TGACAGACCTTGAATTTTTTTTAGAAACTGATAGAATAGTTAAGTACACTTACTTTTAACTAAACTAACTCAGTTTAGGAGGACACTATGAAAAAGATAATGGCTTTGGTTGTGGCACTCTCGCTCACGACTTTTAGTGTTGTTTTCGCACAGAACTTCGGTGGAGTTGCCACTGGTGGAGCAGAGGCAGCCGACAGCTATGCGGATAGGACGACACAGACGATCACGGTTACGGACAACTATGCTGACTTGCATCCGACGGCAAACACTGTCACCCTTACGATCGAGTATACGCCTTTGACGAGCGAGGTTCACTTCTACTATGAGTGCCTTGCCGCCAGCTACGATCAGGGCGAGGCGATGAACACGGCTATGGGCGTGTTCCAGGATTTTGCAGCCGAGCACGGCTACAAGCACTACTACTACAAGGCAAAGGATAAGTCCAAGTACTTCAAGGACAAGGACACCAAGCAGCGGATGGCTCGGTACAGCTCTTACGTCTACTTTACGAAATAAGCAGGCATAAGGACAGTATCAGGTATAGACTGCCGGCCGCAGGGTTGCGGCCGGAGATTCCGGCTGAAAGGGCTGTCAGCTTTTGAAGCCGGTGCGGATGTTGCCGGATATGGCCATAAACTGAAAACACTACTTCACGGCACTGACGTGCCAAAAAAAGGCTGCAGCTTTCTGCAGCCTTTTTTATATTCTGCGTTGCGGCAGGCTCAGGAAGAGCGGGGGGACATGTGCCGCCGTGAGCTGCGGCTTTTACCGCGGATTACGGTATCTGCGGCGGCTTTCCCTGCCGGTGTGCCCCGCTCCTCCTCTTTTCCTACCAGGTGAAGCCCAGACCGAAGCCGAATGTCGCGAAATTGCTGCCCTTGTTGCCCGCCTTGCCGTCCGCATCGAAGCACCAGTTGTAGGCAGCGTTCAGGTTGAGCAGGAGGTGCTTGATGGTGAAGTCGAGCCCGCCTCCCAGACCAAGCCCGAGTTCGGCCCCCGTGTTGGCAGAAGCTTCCAGCTGCACGTAGGGGCGGAAGTTCCTGAACAGGGTTATGTTTGCCCCTCCGTTCACGAAAGCACCGTAAAAGGATTCCCGGTTCCTGCCCGCATAGCGCCAGGTAAGGCCGCCGCCGTAAAAGAAATAGTCCTTGTTTGCAAACTCAAAGTTCAGCTTGACGGTATTCAGGTCAAGGTCGGCCGTGTCAAAGCCGTCAGCGTCGCGGACTGCGGTATCCACGGTAAACAGGAGTGCCCGCCGCTTTTTCTGGGGGGAAAGCATCATGCCGGTAAAGCTGCCGCCTGTCCTGCCGCTGTCAGCGGCGGGGCCGCCGCCCGAGTCGCCTGCACTGCCTTTATTCCCGCCGGAACTGCCTTTGCCGGATTTCTTATTCTTGCTGCTGCTCTTGCCGCTGCCTGATGTGCCGCTCCCGGACGTACCGGATGCGTCTTTTGTATCGTTTGCGTCTTTTGTATCTTTTGAGTCCTTGCCGGAGCTTTTCCTGCTGCTTTTTGTTCCGGTCGAAGCGGAACTGCCCTTGTTCCGCCCGTCCGCATTTCCGACGGCATTCAGCGCCGCCTCCGCAGACAGTGCCATGTCGGCGGGACTGTACACCGCAAGCTGCGGGGTCATGAAGAAGGTCCCCTGTGCAAGGTTTGCGCGGGCGGCGGATATGACGGCCTTGAAGCTGTCGGTCCGGGCCAGCGTCAGGGACAGGGGGACGAGGCGGTACTGGGAGGCAGTCGCTCCCCGGATAACCCTGTATTCCAGGCTTGCGGAGAGGACGGGCACGGTGCGGGCAAAGAGGCTGTCAATGACGTGTATGCTCGTGTCTTTCTCGTTGCCGCCGAAGGCCTGCAGTCCCTGCAGCCCCTGCAGGGCGCCGCCCTTCTTGATGAGGTCCTTGTAGCCTGCGACCCCGCCGAACTTGAACAGGCCTGCCAGTCCGAAGAGTTCCGAGTATACCGTGACGCTCCAGCCGTCACGTGCCGCATTGTAGTCCAGGCCGCGGACAATCAGCTCGCCGGAGAAGGAGTTTGCGGTATAGGTCTCCCCTTCCAGTTCACCGTAGTATTCTTCGAGCGAAGACAGGAGGCTCGCCACTTCCTCGCTGTCTTCGTCATAGTAGCGTTCAAAGCGGAGGATGTCTGCCTTCAGTTTTTCTATCCGCTGAATGCGCTCCAGCGCCTTGTTGCCGGAAGACGGATGCCGGCTCTTTTCGCCTTCCGCAACTCCCTTGAACTGCTTGTAGTTGCTTGCGATTATCGAATTTTCCCAGCCGGCATAGGTCTCCCGCCTTGCCTTGTCTTCTTTTGCGCGCTTCCGGTCGGTCCGCGTAATGCCCGCACGCTGATCGGCAAGGAGCTTCTGTTCCTGTTCGGAAATCATGACCGAGGATTCCATGTTGGGATGCAGGAAAATGCCGTCTTCACTCCTGACGGGCGGTTTTACGCCGCTATCCTGCATGCGGGGGAAGGCCGGAGTCCTCCCTTCCGGCGGTGCAGCGGAAGTGCTTCCCGGAGAGGACGGGGATGCGGCCCCTGCGGACGATGATGTCCCCCCGTCCTGTGCTGCCGGGGACACAGTTCCGTCCGGGGACACAGTTCCGTCCGGGGACACAGTTCCGTCCGGGGATGCCGTTCTGTCCGCTGTCGCAGCGGTACGGGCTGCCTGTGCAGGCACGGGAACGGCCACGGTCAGAAAGACCGCTGCCCGCAGGATGCCGAGGAAAAAAGCTGCCGTTGTGTGCCGCAGACCCAGTTTCATCTTTTATAAAACCATCGGCGGAAGTGGCAGGTTACGGGAGGGGGCTGGAGCTTCCCGGCCTCCTCGCCCGTTGGGTGCCCGTTGGGCGTTCGCTGAGCGTCTGTCGGGTGTCCGTCGCCCCCTGGACCGCAGCTTTCCGCCGCTGCCTGCTGTCCGGCTTGTAAAAAGGCCCGATTTACGCTAGTATAGAGGACATTATGGAAAAACTGAAAATCCTTCTGGCGAAGGGCAGAATTTACGAGTCGGTTTATGAACTTCTGAATGACGTGGGCATTACGATGCACCTTCCTGACAGGACGTATTTTCCCCTGACGAACCAGAAAGACCTCGCCTTCCAGGTCGTAAAGCCGCAGATTGTCGGCGCCCTGCTCGCCGGGAACCGGGCCGACGTCGGCTTTTCCGGCAAGGACTGGGTCTACGAGAACGGCGTCCAGAACCAGGTCGAAGAAGTCATGGACCTGGGCTTTGACCCCGTGCGGATCGTCGCAGCCATCCCGGACGGCTATGACTTCAACGAAATCATCTCCAGGCCGGTTACCATCGCGACCGAATACCAGAGCCTGAGCACCAAGTGGGCTGCATCCCGCAAGATTCAGGCGACGATCTTCCGTACCTGGGGCACGAGCGAAGGCTTCGTGCAGGACCGCCCCGAGTCCATCGCGCAGATCCTCATCGACAACACGAGTACCGGTTCCTCCCTCCATGCAAACCACCTCCAGATAACCGATACCCTCATGGAATCCTCCACGCGGATGTACGCAAGCAGGGAGGCCATGCAGGATCCTGCCCGCAGGCAGAAGATTCTTGAGCTCAAGATGCTGTTCGAAGCGGTCCTTGCCGCCCGCGACCGCGTCATGCTTGAGATGAACGTCTCTTCCGACAAGTTTGACTCACTCGTCAAGGGCCTGCCTTCCATGAAGAGCCCGACCGTGAGCCCCCTCTTCGGCGGCGACGGCTATGCGGTCAAGATTGCGGTCAAAAAAGGCGACGTGCCTACCCTGCTGCCCCGCCTCCAGTCCCTCGGTGCGACCGACATCGTGGAGTACGAGCTCCGCAAGGTCATGCTCTAGCCGATGCAGAACATTCCGTTCCTGCTCCTGTTCGTGCTTGCCTCCGGCTTCAATTTCCTCCTGCAGGAAGGGCTGGAGTTCATTGACTTCCGCGCGCGGAAAAAGGACGGCGGCAGGGTTCCCAAGGAACTGTTCGGCTATGCGGACTCAAAGCTCCTCAAAAAGACTGCCGCCTACGAGAACGAAAAATACTTCCTCTTTATCCCCGAGCACGTCCTCGGCTTTATCCTCTCGCTCGTCCTCGTGTTCGCAGGCTACTACGTGTTCCTCTACGACAGGCTCTTCCGCCTGACCGGCAGCGTGTATCTGACGGCGCTCCTTTTCAGCCTGCTCGCCTCCCTGCCCGGGGCAATCCTTTCCATTCCCTTCGACTTTAAGCGGGAGTTCGACATAGAACGGCGCTACGGTTTTTCTACCATGACGCTGGGCACCTGGATTTTGGACGGGATAAAGGGCATTCTGCTGGAACTGGTCATCAGCTGTCCCCTTATCCTGCTGGCGACCTTCCTCCTCCTCTATATGCCGAACTACTGGTGGATCCTGCTTTCCGCCGTGTCCATTGCTCTCTCGCTCACGTTCAGCTTCCTCTATCCGGTGCTGATTGCCCCCCTGTTCAACAAGTTTACGCCGCTGGAAGCGGTCGAACTGAAGGGGCGGCTCGAAGCCCTGCTCAAGAAGACCGGGTTCGAATCACAGGGCATTTTCGTGATGGACGCATCAAGGCGCAGCAAGCACAGCAATGCCTACTTTACCGGCATGGGACGGAACAAGCGGGTTGTCCTGTACGATACCCTGCTGGACCAGCTTTCCATTGACGAAACGGAATCCGTCCTGGCCCACGAGCTGGGTCACTACAAGCTGAACCACATTGTCCGCCGGCTCTTTGCGTCCATTCCCCTCATCGCCCTTTTCTTCTTTGCCGTCAGCGTCCTCATCAGGATACCCGGCCTCTATACGGCATTCGGTTTTGAAGTGGAAACATCCGTCGTGCTGGACGGCGGGAAGCGGCTGGAAACGGCCCAGCCCTACATGTATTTCATCGGGGTCTTCCTCTGCGGCCTTATCGCCGGCCCCTTTTCGCCCCTGCTTTCCGTCGTATCGAACTTCTTCAGCCGCCGCGACGAGTTCCAGGCGGATGCCTTTTCCGCCGAAGCCTGCGGCAGGTCAAGGAGCCTCGTTACCGCACTCATCAAACTGCATAAGGAAAACCTGAGCGAGCTTACCCCGCCCAAAATCTACAGCGTGTTCAACTACAGCCATCCGCCCCTGCTGGAGCGGATCCGTGCGCTGGAAAAGCCGAAGAATCCGAATCCGTAAAGAGCCGTACCTTCTCCCTGCGCCCGCGGATGTCCGCCTCGTCCACAAAGACCAAGCCCCTGCCTCCGTAGCCCCCGCCGTTACGCCCGGCCCTGTCTGAAAGTGTCCCGTCCGGGCGGCCTCTGTCCGCACCCAGCAGTTCCGCAGTACTCCCGGAAACGAGCAGGTCCTTATGGTACTGCTTGCACAGGCCTTCAATGCGGCTTGCCGTGTTCACCGTATCGCCGATGACCGTGTATTCCATCCGGTTCGCCGCCCCGATGTTCCCCGCAAGGACCGGTCCCGAGTGCAGGGCAATGCCGAAGCGGATTTCTGGCAGGCCCTCTTTCGCAAAGCTGCCGTTCATCCGCACGAGCTCTGCCCGCATGTCCAGCGCCGCCGCAAAGGCGTCCTGCGCGTGGTGATCCGAAGGAACCGGGGCGCCGAACAGGGCCATGACTGCATCCCCGATGTACTTGTTGATGACCCCGCCATGGGCGGCAATGCACTTTTCCAGGCCGGTAAAATACTCGTTCAGGAAGGAAACGATTTTTTCCGGGGCCATCTGCTCCGACAGCGTCGTGAATCCGCGGATGTCGCAGAACATCACGGTAACGTCCCGTGTCTCCCCGCCGAGCGCGACATTGCCGGTGAGCAGGTAGTCGCGCACCTGGGGCGTTACGATCCTGCCGAAGGTGTCGCGCATGAACTCCTTTTCCTTGAGCGAGGCTGCCATTCCGTTGAATGCATCGCCGAGGACGCCCATCTCGTCGTTCGAGCAGATGATGGTCCTGCTGTCATAATTCCCTGCCGAAATGTCCCGTGCTCCTGCCGTGAGCCACTTCAGGGGCTTGCGGAAGAAGTTCATCAGGAGGACGGTCAGGGTCAGGCCCAGCAGCAGGATCAGACCGGCAAAGACGAAGTTGCTGCCTTTAATCTGCAGTCCGTAAAAGCTGGCAAGATAGAGCCTGCTTCCCAGGAACACGGACGGGAAGAGGGCGGCAGAAAAGAAGTAGAAGAGAAAGAGGCTTTTTATGGAAGAAAGGCTCATCCGCGCGGTAGCGGAAATCTTTCCCTCTGGGTACAGGCGGGGCAGCACAATGCCCCGGTTCAGGGTTTCCAGCGCAAAGTAGATGAGCGTGAACGACAGCGTGGCAAGGAAGATGTAGGAAAAACTCGTATAGACGGTGATGAAGCTTATGTCCAGGCCCGTCTGCCGTTTGAAAAAGAACATGAAGCTCATCGACATGGCGAAGTTGCACAGCCAGCCGGAAATGCCGCGCAGGGCGAATGCACCCGGCAGGTTCACCATGATCTGCACATAGCGCTTGTCGTCCCGGGAAAGTCCGCAGCTCTTCAACCCGTACAGGACGCAGAGCAGGACCGGGATTGCATAGCTGACGGGACCGAGGACGCTGATGATGTGCTGTTTGTCGTGCAGGAACGCCTGCCAGTCCGCAAAGCTTGCCCAGCCGGAAAAGGCTGCGCCTTCCGGCACGGGGCATTCCGTCAGGTCCGTGGACAGGACTGCCAGCATGTTTGCCAGAAGGCAGATGAGTCCGTAGAAGTAGATGTGGTATTTGAGGAAAAAGGCCCTGGGCTTCACATCTCGTAGCCGGGCTGTATGACGGTGTTCGCGTCGGCACGTACCCTGTCGTAGACCTTCGCCTTCCAGTCGGCCTGCGGAACGTCTTCCACGCTCACTGAAAAATGTTCCTTCTCCCGGTTCAGGGCTTTTGCGGCGGCATCACGCAGGGCTTCGGCGACTTCCTTTTTAAGCTCATCGCTCCGTCCCGGGTACATCTGAATCGTAATATGCGGCATAG
>CAMJZA010000114.1 GCA_946410085.1 uncultured Treponema sp.
GGCCCGTCCTTCGCCCGCCGCAGGTACTTGACTTCCGTATAGTACAGATCCGCCTGAGCGTTCTGCCGTGCCTTGGAATGGTAGACGGCGAGGTTTCCCGCATAGAGCATGATGTCGAGCGGTACGGTCTTGCCCTTGCGGGCCTTGACGAACACGTAGCCGCCCGCAAAGTCGCGCGTGTGCAGCCACAGGTCCGAGCCGCGCACGTAATGGCGGAGCAGCTCGTCGTTTTCCGCCGCAGTCCGCCCCACCATGAGCGTCCAGTCATGTATCTCGTAATGCAGGCCGGGATGGGGCTTTTCCGCCTTCTGTCTGGGGGCACTGTCATGCCGGAGCAGCTGCTCGATCTTGAGCGTGTTCTTTTCGTTCTGCATCTGGGCATACTGGGCTTCCAGTGCGGCGATTGCCTTGCGGGACAGCTGAATGTCGTGTTCCAGCGCCTCAAGCCCCGATGTCGCCTTCTTGTATTTTTCGTAATAGGCCGCCGCGTTCTCCTGCGCCGTCAGTTTGGGATCCAGGCGGATGTGGACCTGCCGGCCCGTCTCGTAGTCCTCGCAGTCCAGGTAGCTGCCCGTCGCCTGCGTTGCATAGGTCAGGATAAGGTCGCCCGTGTGCTTGAGCTGCCCGGCGCTCTCAAAGTCCTTCTGCTTCTGCTCCAGCTTTTCCAGCGCAGCGAGCATCTTGGAGTGGCGGGCGCTGTACCATTTTTCTGCCTGGGCAAGCAGGCTCTCGCGTGACAGGCTTGCCGCATGCTGGGAATAAAAGAGGTCAACCTTCTCGTTGAAGGAAAGGCCCTCCGCATTCGGCTGCCCGCCCGGCAGATCGTCGAATGTCCGCACCGGAAAGCGTTCCTGCGCAGCGGCCTTCTCTTCCTCCGTGGGAACTTTCTCCTCCGGCAGGAAGGTTCCGCCCGTCACCTCGCCCTTCTTGGGGCGGCGGAACATGCAGTCAAGGATCTTTCCTTCGGTGTCCGTCACGATGACGTTGGCCGCCCCCGACCAGAGGCGGACGTACATGAAGCAGCGGTCCTTCCAGGTGGACAGGTCGAACCTGATGATCCGGTCCAGGCCCAGCTGCCGGCACTCGTTGATCCGCATGCCGCGGACGGTGGAGCGGAGGAACTCGTTGAAGCGGAGGGGCTTGTCGTTCTTGGGGGCCTTGGAGCGCGTCCGGTTCAGGCGGCATGCCGACGCACCCGTACAGACGAGCAGGTTTTCGCTTTTGCCTTTGTTGATGATCCTGAATGAAAGCGTGTCGTAGCCCGGCTGGACGATTTCCTGTATGAATGAACCGGGAAGGTCGAGTTCGTGAAGTATCAGATTTATCTCATTACAGTTGAGCGACACGGTAGGAAATTATAGCGCTTTTACAGCTTTTTTGCAATCGGGCGGAGTGTATGCAAGCTGTTCCGCCATCCGCCGCTTCCTGCGGGGACAGGACAGGGCTTCCCCTTTTCCGCATCCCGTGCTAGTATAAAAGTCGTCCGGTTTTCGTGATGAAAGGCCAGAAAAGTCGTCCGGTTTTCGTGATAGAAGGCAGGAAAAGTCGTCCGGTTTTCGTGATTCACGGCATGACAGGCGTACGGACAGGCCACAAAGGAGCGTGACATGCACAGAAACATCATTGCGTAATATACAAAGGGACATTTTTCCAGTTGGAATGATATTTCGATCCTGAAGGAAAAAGTCAGCCCTATGATTATTACGAATCCTGTGATTTGTCCCAGAAACGAAAATTTCTTATGCTTTGTCATTCTTATGCTTTGTCAGCGGATGGGTGATTTTGGCAAGATTATGGATAAGACCAAATTCCGTGCTGAAGGTGACGGCATATATGCCTTCAAGCCACAACCAGACCGCTATCTTGCATTCTTTAAGAACGGCAGCAAGATTATCGTAACGAACGCATACAGGAAGTCGGGGGACAAAATGCCAAAGGGTGAAAAGCATTTGGCTCTGAAAAACAGGGCTGATTACCTTATCCGCAATCCTGATGAGGAGGATTCAAAATGACGACGTTTGACAAGTTTTTTATGGAAAATCCGGCTCAGAAGGAAATCTACCAGAAAGAATACAATGACTTCCTTCTTTCTGAATTCATCCTTGAGCAGATGGAAGCCCAGAACATTTCCATACGGGAGCTGGCAAGGAAGGCGAATGTTTCGCCAACCGTCATTCAAAAGCTCCGCTCCAAGGACTCCCAGAAAGTGACGCTCACAACGTTTACCTCCGTACTCCGCAGTCTGGGCTGGCAGATCCGGCTGGAAAAAGCAGGGCAGTAGCCAGCATAGCCTGTTTCCCAGTATACCACACCGGCGGGGGAAAGTGAATGACCGCGCGGCAAGGCGTTGTGCGGGAGTTTCTTGCCGATGCAATCATGAATGGAGCCGAATTTTATACCTCTACGATTATACCGATGCCTTCTTGAGCTGAGAGTAAACTTCTTTAGCATTTTCTTCCACGAATGCGTATTTTTCGCTTGTATAGTCACCATAACCAGTGTCATACTGCTGCACGAAACGCACCGCACCGACAACGCCCAGTGCATTTTTCAAAGCCTCAAATCCTGCCGTTCGAATCTGGATGAGATTGTTTATGCTTATTGTTTGTGCTACGCTCATTTTTCACCTTCCCTTGCTCACCAGACAGTTTTGACAGGGTACAAGGGAATCTTACCGTCATGGGTCAGAATGGGGATGTTCTCGGCAAGCGACTGGCAGATTGTCAGCCGGTCAAAAGGGTCATTGTGGATTTTTGGGAGATTTCTCAGCAGGTTTAGGTGTGACGGCATAATCTGCTTTATATGGATGTCTCGGTCTATGCAGATTGCATGCAACTCTTCCGGGGAAAACGGCAAATCCAGTTTTCCATTGCTCTGCTTTATGGCGATTTCCCACAGGGAAGCCATGCTGATGCACAAATCAGCTTCCTGCACTATTTTTCTAGCAGGCTCGGAGAGCTTGTCCGGTTCCGAGAGAAGCCACAGGAGGATATGAGTGTCGATTATATACATCACAGGTACTCCTCGAAGCCTTCGGGAATGTCGTCAAAGTCATCCGCAATTTTTATCTTCCCCTCGTAACCGCCGAGCTTGCGGAGCGGACGGGGCGAGTTCTGCTGCTGGACAAGAATCTTATATTTCAAAAGTTCAAGGAAACTCGCGACTTCCGGGAAGTATTCTTCCGGTATGCTGCGTATCTGCCGTTCAAGAGCTTCGTAGGGCATGACTCAACCTCCTGCCCTCAGTATATCATACCGGTGGGGAAAAGTGAATGACCGCAGGACGGATTGCCGGGCAAAGGCAAGGGCGGGGGCAGACCGCCCCGGTCGGATGCAGGCAGCCTACTGGTGAACAGCCAGCTTTTCCACGTCGGCAAGTGGCAGACCGGTTATCTCGGCAATGTCGGTCACGGGATAGTTTCGTGCCAGCATGTTCCGAGCAGTTTCCTGCTTGCCGATAACAATGCCGGAACGTTCGCCCTGCTCAAAGCCGACCTTTTCGCCCTCTTCCCAGCCTTCCCGGCGACGGTTGCGATCATACAATTCCTGATCAAACTCGGTTAAGCTCATATTCAAAACCTCCATCTTCTGTACCTTAAAGAAACCGTCGAGAAAATTGCCCCTGATGGCATAGTCAAGTGCATCTTTCACCGCGTCAGTTTTCGGCAGTCCCGCTTTCAGGTTTCCCTTTACTCTGTTTACATACCTGCAATAATCATACAACGCCCTGCACTTTTTTTTGAAGTCCCTCATTGTGCGTTCCGCCGATGTTTATCACTTTCGCGGTCCATTCAAAGCCCGGGACACTGCCTGCCGGCTCAAAGGCGTCCGAAAGTTTCTGCTCCGAGATGTCGGGAAGCTTTTTGTCTCCATTATAAAAGACAACAAAACTGGGAGCGGGAATTTTCACGAGGATGGAACCGAGCAAATCCAGTTCCCGGGCAGACAGATTCATCTGGTAAAGCTGTGCAAAATACACACGTTCGCTAACGCGAACGTAGCGAGTTTATGCTGCGCATAAACTCGTGAAAATATTTATTTTCCGTGACTTTCTGCGTAGCAGAAAGTCATTGGCTTCCCGCAAGGGAAGCCGCTGTTCGTATAAATTCATCTGACTGCCGATGAGGAAGGAAATGTCGTTCTTCATCGTGATGTAGATGACGTTCTCTATCGTCGTCAGCTTGAGCTCGTCCGGGTCTTTATAGTCCGTGCCGTTGAGGGCATTGTAGAGGTCGAGCCGCCAGCGCTTGCTTTCCTCCGTGTCGCGTCCGAAAATCGCCTTGAACAGGCGGTCTTTGTATTCGCGGTTGGCTTGAAGTTGCCACTGCCGGTTGGCTTGAAGTTGCCACTGCCGGTTGGCTTGAAGTTGCCACTGCCGGTTGGCTGCGGGTGCTTCCGTCTGGGCATACTGCCCTCCAATTTCTGTGGATTCCATACATTTTCTCCTTCTGAACAGGTAGTTTGAGCTGTGCAGAGTCCCCGGAGGAACCCGGGGACGTTCAGCAGAGGCTTCTGCCTTGTTATCTGTGGAGAACCTGTCTTTTTTGCCACTTTACCAGGGGAAAATCAGTCCGCACGTACAACCGGGAATGCATGCTCGTACACCGGGAGATGCACAAACGTAATTCTGGAGCATTACGGGCGAATTTTTTGGGGGACTATTCCAAAACTGGAACGGAAACGTATAGCCTTGACAATACGGGAACGTATAGCCTGGACGCTACGCTGGCATTTCCCGCGGGGTGTCCCCATACGCTCGCCGAGATTGCATAACGGGAACGTATTCCCGCGGGGTTTCCGTCCTTGCTCGCCGAGCCAGCATTGAGGTCATGAGCATTGTCAACGAAGGCGGGCTGTCCCACAAAATCCATGAGGCTGGCAAATGCTCGCTGGACGGAACCGCCTTGAAGCTTCGCTGTCGGTGCCCCGCTCCATACGTTCCCTGCTTCGTGACGCTACTGTAGGCATCAAATGTTCGCGCTCCGGTCTGCCCCCTGCTCCACGGCTTTTCAGGACGGTTTCCAGCGGATATTCATGCTCGCCATGGGGCCCCTCCCCTGCTCCATGGCTTTTCAGGGCAGTTCCAGAAGGGGACTGGACAGCTTCGGGAATCCGTCCCCTATCGAGAAGTAAAGTAGCCAGGATTGCCCGTACCGCCGTCGATATGGGCATATCTCTTGTCGGTTGGATTATTCGTGCTAAAGCTCGTCCCTGCTCCGCCAACGAGGCTGCTGCAGCCCTCAAACATATAATTACTTTCCAAATCAAGAATGTAAGCCAGATTTAAAGCAGAAGAAACATAGATTTTCTCCAGTTTGCTACAATTACTGAACATTTTAAATACATCTTCTGCACAGCTCGTTTTCCAACTACTCAAATCAAGAATCTTCAAATTAGAGCAACTACGGAACATCCATCTTAAATTCGTGGCATTTCTTGGATTCCATCCTTCAAAATTTATAGTCTCTAGGCAAGAACAATCATAAAACATGTAGTCCAAATTCGTAACACTATCAACATTCAAGCCCCCTAAATTCACACTGGTCAAACCGCTACATCCATTAAACATACTAGTCATGATAGTCACTTTACTTGTATTCCAACTACTCAAATCCAGAGTCCTCAGATTGCTACAGTTTTTGAACATCCAGTTCATATTCGTTACATTACCTGTGTCCCACCCATTCAGTATAAGACTTGTCAGGGAATTGCATTCATTAAAAACAGAGTTCATTGCACTTACCTTGCTTGTATCCCAGCCACTCAAATCAAGAGTATTTAGGCTACTACAACCATTGAACATCCCTGCCATGTTTTCTAGGCTACTAGTATCCCAACCGTCCAAATTCAAGTTAGTTAAACCATTACAATTCCGAAACATATCTCGCGCTGTCGTCACGCCCGCCGTGTCAAAAGCACTCAGATCCATATCCATCAGGGCTCCACAGCCGTCGAACATCTGTCTTGAATCCGCACTCAGCGGAATCTTTCCGTCGCCTTCCATCCCTTCCGCATAGAACAGAATGGCATCCCCCGCCTGCCAGGCAAAAAGCTCACATTCTGAATCGGGAGCAGAAAGGAGCGTCGTCGAAGTCCCTGCCGGGGGCGGCGTCTGTGAAGGACGGAAGCTCCTCGCCGTTCCGCCGGCTGTAACACTGAAAGCACCCTTCAGGGCTGCATTTATCTGAAGCCCCGTCAGCATGCTTACGGGAATCGGCTCGTATTTCAGGGCGATATCGAAATTGTTTGAGTCTTCACTGACAGTCCTGGTTTCGCTACCCGAACAGTAAAGCCTGCCGTTCGCCTTCTTCACCGTGAGACTGACCTTGACGACTGAACCGCTCTGTACCTTGGGAACCTGAAAGTAGATCATGCCGTCATCAGATGCTTCCGCCGTATCCTCATAGTTCAATCCGCCGCCTGTAATGGTCAAGGTAACGCGGCCTCCGGCAGGCAGCTTTATGACAGCGGCAGGCAGGGACACCGTAACCATCCCCACGGGGCTGGAAGCGTCACGGCCCTTGACTCCGAGGAACAGTTGCACGATAGTCTCTGCATCGCCGGCAGTTGACAGTGCCAGCAAATCTCCCGTAGAAAAATGACCTGCGGAAACATCTGAAGACGAGCCGGAAGCCGATGGCGTTGTCCCGTCACCGTACAGCTCAAAGCTTCCCCGTACCGACGTGCCGATTCCGTCACAGGCAGCAAAGAGGATGGCGCAGAGAGAGAATAGGGCAGCCCGCAAGCCCGCAAGCCCGCAAGCCCGCAAGCCCGCAAGCCCGCAAGCCCGC
>CAMJZA010000115.1 GCA_946410085.1 uncultured Treponema sp.
AAGAGAAGAGAAGAGAAGAGAAGAGAAGAGAAGAGAAGAGAAGAGAAGAGCCCCCGGCGCCCGCCTGAAGCAGCCCGCTGCCCTTCCGTACGGTTTCCCTGTCCGCTCCTACTGTCCGTCATCCCGTACATTCTGTTCCTGCCCATGCACACTGCTCCTCCACTTATAGGGCCAGGACCGTCTGCGGCACAATATGCCCCCTTACGGCGCCTCCCCATGCGCTACAGTCTGCCTGTAGTATAGCATAGTATAGCAAACAAATCACTTTCTGTCAGCTACAGAGATTTCGAAAAATGCCCCTTTTTTCAAGTGATTCTTCAGACTAGAGGGAAGTTCTTATGTTCTATTTTAAGATATCTACCGTACGCTTGACAGGGGGGAGCGTTTGGAAGTAGCCTTGCGATGGAATCAGTACACGGAGGCCCCCATGATTGAAGACGACATAGACAGATGGCTGCAGGCACGGCAGGACACGAAATACCGGGAAATGCAGGTCAAAATCCTTCCGTCGCTGTCCCCTGACGCCATAATCGGTGTACGGACGCCGGACCTGCGGAAGTACGCAAAGGAGCTCGGCAAGCGGGAAGACGTGAACGAATTCCTTGCTGCCCTTCCGCACCGTTTCTTTGAAGAAAACCAGCTCCATGCCTTCATCATTTCCGAACTGAAGGACTACGGGCAGTGCATGACCGAATTGACCCGCTTCCTGCCGTATGTCGACAACTGGGCAAGCTGCGATCAGATGTCCCCCAAGGTCTTCAAAAAGCACCGGCAGGAACTCATTGCATACATACGGAACTGGATTGCCTCGGGAAACTGCTACACGGTGCGCTTCGGCCTCAAGATGCTGATGGAGCATTTTCTTGATGAAGACTTTACCGCAGACTATGTGGAAATGGCAGCCAGCGTACAGTCAGATGAATACTATGTGAACATGATGATCGCCTGGTACTTTGCAACCGCCCTCGCCAAGCAGTACGATGCGGTCGTTCCATTTATTGAGGGAAACAGGCTTGCCCCCTGGACCCACAACAAGGCAATCCAGAAAGCACTGGAAAGCTACCGCATTCCGGCAGCACGAAAAGACTACCTGCGGAATCTCAAGCGCAGGGCATAGCCGTGCACAGCCAGCGGGACAGGACGGCCATCCGCCCCGTTCCCGGACGGCCGGTACAGGACGCCCTATTTCAGGAGCATCAGGCGGCAGTTCTCTATACCGGCATCCCAGAAGCGCTCAATCGGCAGTGACCGGATCTGACACACAATGCTTGAGTTCATGGCCCCGTGCCCGACGATCAGCACATCCTTCCCCGCCGCAAGGGCGGGTTCTACCTTTTCCCGCAGGAAAGCTCCCGTCCGTGCAAACAGCTCTGCAAAGGTCTCGCCTCCTTCCACCCCCTTGTAACGGGCAGGATCCTTAAAGAAGGTATAGATGGGAAGGTCAGGCTTCTGGAATACGTTCTCACAACCTTCGTATATGCCGAAGCACATCTCCCTGAGCCGCTCATCGTATTCGATGGGAACGCCGCTCCCCTTCAGGAAAATCTCCGCAGTTTCCCGTGCCCGGCACAGCGGCGAGCAGTAGCAGATGTCAAAATGGATTCCCGCATACTGCTCCCGGGCGGCTTCCGCCATGCGCCTCCCCTCGTCGTTGAGCGGAATGTCAGTACGCCCCTGCAGCTTGTATCGCGCATTCCAGTCGGTCTTTCCGTGCCTCATGATGTACAGCATAATTCCTCCGTCGTCCCCCAGAATCAAAAAACTGCCGGTCCAGCCCCCGCATATTCCGGATCCGGCCTCCGGTCTCCCTGCCCGATCAGCTCCGGCAGCTCCGCCGGATGTCCCCGCAGGATAAAAAAACGGCCGCAGGTTCGCCCTTCCTGCAGCCGGTTTCAAGGAGTTTCGTTCGTTTCATTTGACTATAGAAACACCCGGCAGAAGGAAGGTTACACAAAAAAAGAAAAAAATTGTGCCGGGGCCCGGCTTTCCCGAGATGCGGCTTTCCCGGCACGCGGCGCCGAAAACGGCGGTTCCGCCTTCAGTTCAGCCGCAGCAGCCTGCGGACCGCATTGCAGAGGGCGCGGTACACAAGCGCAAGCAGTATGGTCGCGGCAAAAACTGCCACAAGGTAAAGCGCAAGGTTGGCATGTCCTGCCCAATAGACCGGCGCCTGCCCCCCGCGCGGATCATCCTGATACAGCAGGAAGCGGAAGGACGTTATGGCAATCAGGTTCATCATGTAGCTTTCCAGGGAAATGCTTCCGAAAAAGCGGCTCACGGGATTTTCAGCCCTGTACTTGAGCATGACGGCAAAGAGCAGGACCGTGACCAGCATGCCCTGGGGAATCTGGCCCAGGTAGGTAATGAGTTTGTCCTGTATGCCGGGGCCGTTCCCGGCAAATTCCGTCCAGTAACCGAATACATACTGCACGAAGCCGGAAAGCAGCGTTGCGGCAGCGGTCAGGACAAGCAGCAGCAGGAGCTTGAGCCAGTAGCTGCAGGCAAACCAGGCACGGATGCGGTCTTCAAAGCGGGCAAAAAGCATCCCGATAAAGAGCGCCGGACAGGAATTCACCCACCATTCGCCGGACAGCCACAGAACCTTCTGCTGCATCCACCACTTTGCGTGCCGCTGACCGCCGGGCGTGAGCCACCAGTTCGTTTCCCCTGCCCACCATGCAAAATGCCCGTTGAAGCAGAAACCCAGCCCCAGCAGGACGATGACGCAGGCCATCAGCGCAAAGCAAAGCCTGCGGTTCTGAATGTTCCTGAAAATCAGATAGAAAGCGGTATACAGGATGGCTGCGATAATCGGATACCAGGCGTACTCGTTCATCATCGTGAGGCCGAGGCAGTTTGTAATCCACTGCGCGGCAGGAAGCCGTTCCCCCGTAAGGAAGCGGAACAGCCCGTAGATTACGATGCTGACGTAATAGGGAACCACAAGGGTCTTAACGACGCGCTTTTTCATGAAGCCGTCCAGGTAGTCCGGCTTCGTTTCCAGGCTTTTGATGAGCCCGTAGCCCGAGCAGAAAAAGAAGACGGCAACGAACAGGAAGCCCGCATTCACGAACAGGTCAAGCTCACCCGGCCGTCCCCGTCCGCCTGCCCACTGGAATGCATCCTCCTGCGAAATATGGTGCAGGATAACCCCGACGGCCGCAAAGCCGCGCAGGGACTTCATCACCGAAAGGGATGCGGAATCTTCATGGAACTGTCCGGCCTTAAAACCGGCAAACTTCCCGCCCCAGACAAGGAGGGCTATACACAGCGCATATACAGCATAGGTCAGGTACATGCCTTGAATGTATACCAGCCGGGAGGCTTTTGCAAGGGGAAAGGCAGGACGGAAGCTGACAGCAGTTCTGGCCGGAAGCAGGCTGGAAAGGCAAAACGTCCCGGGTCCGATCTTTTACCGCCGCCCCATAAAAAAAACGGCCGCAGGTTCGCCCTACCTGCAGCCGGTTTCAAGGAGTTTCGTTCGTTTCATTTGTCTATACAAACACCGGACAGAAAGAAGGTTACACAAATTCCTGCAAAAAAAAGATACAGCCGGAGTCCCGCTGCGGATTGCAGCGGGCACAAAAAAAGCCTTCGGAAAACCGAAGGCTTCAAAGAAGTCGGGTAACCCGGATTCGAACCGGGGACCTCTACGTCCCGAACGTAGCGCGCTACCAGCTGCGCTATTACCCGAAAAGATGTAGATAAAAAATGATGCCTGCAATTCAGCAGACAAAAAAAATACCCACTTGAATAAGTGGGCATTTATACGGGAGCTACGGGGCTCGAACCCGTGGTCTCCGGCGTGACAGGCCAGCGCGATAACCAGCTTCGCTAAGCCCCCGTGTGATTATGAATATAGCACAACGCATAATTTGTGTCAATAGACTTTTTAAAATTTTTTATTTTTTTTTCGCAAAAACTTTTGGCACTGTTGACACTCAATATATACAATGATAAAATCGTATTACTTTATGTCCTGCCGCTACAGTCGGCCAGGCATTTCATCAAGAATATTTTTAAAAGAAGGATTCCCTTTATGGAAGAAGAAATCACAACTCCTAAAAAAGCAAAAAAAGACGGCGCAAAAATAGGAGCCGTAATTATCCTGGTAATTTCAGCAATCGTATTTATTCCTGCTGGCGGAAGCATACTGTTTGAATCGCTTTCACATGCAGGCAGAACACCGGTTTTCGGTTCCTACAAAGGACAGAAAATCGAATACAAGGCCGGAACTGAATTTGCAGACCGCGTTTCCTACATGGCTGAACTTTACAAGGCATACGGCCAGGACTTGAACCAGAACACATACTATTCAATTTTTACAGGCGCATTTGAAGGAACCCTCCGCTCAATGGTATATTCTGCCGCTGTGGAAAAGGCAAACTGGAGCGCATCAAAGGATGCAGTTAACCGCGCAATCCTGCCCCGCTTCTTTGACGAAAACGGCAAGTACTCAGAAAAGCTCTACAACCAGACAGACGATGCCGCAAAAGCTGAACTCCGCAAGACAGCCGCCACAAACCTGGCTTTCATGCGCTACAACGACGATGTTATGGGTTCAGACACAAAAGTTTCCGGCAACCCAATGTACGGCCTTAAGGCTTCATCAAAGGAAAAATCATTTATTGCCGCAATGGACAGCACAAAGCGCTCATTCGACCTTGCAGCCTTCAGCACAAATGACTTCCCCGCAGAAGAAGCAGCAAAGTACGGAAAGGCAAACCCGGACAAGTTCAGAAAGCTTGACATTTCTGCCGTAACACTTGACGGTGAAGACGAAATAAAGGCCCTTAGCAAGCAGATTAAGAACAACGAAGTTACCTTCGACGACGCAATCAGCGAAAAGTCAACAAAGTACTACACAGGCACAGACGGAAAGCTTTCTGTTCCATATTACTACGGTCTCTTGAACATAATCCAGAATGCAGAAGACGCAGAAAAAACTGTGGCACTCGCAAAGGGTGCAGTTTCTGACCCTGTACAGACAAAAAGCGGATGGACAATCTTCCGCGTAGACTCTGACGCCAAGGCAGCAGACTTTACAGACGACGCAACCGTAAACACAGTCCTTGAATACCTAAAGTCTTCAGAAAAGGGCTACATCGAAAACTTCTATTCTGAACGCGCAAAGGCTTTCATCTCCGAAGCAAAGCTTTCTTCTTTTGACGACGCATGCGAAAAGTTCTCCATTACAAAGGCAGACGTTGCAGCCTTCCCTGTAAACTACGGAAACTCTCCATTCTACAACTCAACTCCTTCCGATGTTGCAGAGCTTGCAGGCCTTTCTACAAACGAAGCCGTACTTGAAAAGATGTTCAAGCTTAAGAAAGACGAAATGAGCGAACCATTCGTTCTTGCTTCAAACGTAATCGTGGCACGCTGCACTGGAGTTCAGAAGGATGCTCCGGCAGACCTTGCAAACTTTGACTCCAACGTTGCACAGACAGACCAGTCTTGCTCACAGACAAACCTTAAAAGATTTGACGGTGTTGTAGACGACTTTATGACAACATACTTCAAGTACTTCATCTCTGGCGACGAACAGAACTAGCAGGTTTTACTTGAGCTCACAAAATCAAAAGGGAGTTGGGGCAAACAAACCCCTTCTCCCCCTGGAAAGCAGCCGCGAAGAGGAAATTCTAACAGAGGCTTCTTCCGGCAACGGCTCTCCAGAAACAATCCGCTACAAAGGGCGCTATCTTTATTCCAAATACAATCCCACGCGCTCTGTACTTTCACTTATCCAAGGCACAAAATTTTTACCCGGCACAATCGTAATAATATGTTCCCCTTGCCTTTGCTACGGCACAGAAGAATTGCTAAATGCATTGGACGCAGCCTGCAAAGATGGCGGTGAAGACGCAAAGGCAGAAGTGTGCGCAATAGAGGCAGACAGAAATCTTTACGGCCTTGCAAAAGAAAAGCTTGGGCAAAAAAAAGGCGCGGAAAAGATTCATTTTTATTTTTCAGACCAGCTGGACGAATTTGAAGCATTTCTTAACGAAAAAATTTCCACTGGAAGTTTCCGCCGCGTACTAAGGCTTGACTTTAGCGCAGGAACCCAGTTCAACGCGGAATGGTACACATCCATCTGCAACGCGGCAGAACAGATGGTTGCTTCCTACTGGAAAAACAGAATCACCATCGTAAAAATGGGAAGACTTTTTTCCCACAACATATTCAAGAACCTGTCCTTGGTTGGCACAGATGAATCTGCATCAGACACTTTTTTGCAGAAAGCAGCGGGAATGGTTTCCAAACCGATAATCGTATTTGGTGCGGGAGAAAGCTTGGACAAAACCTTTGCAAAAGAAAACTTTCCGCTCATAAAAGAAATAAAAGACGGCCGCTACTTTACAATTGCAGTGGATGCCGCAGCCCAGGCACTTCTTGCAAGGGGAATAAGACCGGATGCAATCGTTGCAGTGGAAAGCCAGTTTGCAATTCAGGAATCATACGCAAGCTTTTCAAAAGATGACTTTGAACAAATAATCCTTTTTGCAGACCTTTGTTCCCGCCCCCAGGTTGCACGCCTATTTAAAAAGAGAATCTGGTTTGCATCAGAATATGCAAAGTGCCAATACCTTGATTCAATAAAAGAAAAGGGTATCATCCAAAACCTTATACCGCCTCTCGGCTCTGTTGGGCTTACGGCTGTTTACCTTGCACTAGTAATAAGGCAGAGCATTGCAACAAGCGTTTTTGTTAGCGGAATGGACTTTTC
>CAMJZA010000116.1 GCA_946410085.1 uncultured Treponema sp.
AGAACTTCTGATTGTAGATAAGTTCTGTTTCTTTATCCGCAAAACTCTTTATCATGGTTTTATTATATATGCAGTGCGTGTATATGTCAAGCGGATAGCATAAACAAGCGGTGCAAAGCCGCGTTCTACCACTACTTAGACCTCGCACCAAAGGTCAATTTTATAACCTGTTTTGCAAGGACAAGTCAGGCTCTTTCACATTTTATATCCAGGAATGAGACAACATCTTTATATTCTTTTACACCATCCAGAATTTCACGTTCTATACGTTTTAGGCCTAGTTGATAATAGTTTTCGTTTATCATTGCAAGCTGCGAAGTATCACGACGCTTATAGTTTTCATAAAGTTCTTCTATATTTTTATAAGTTTCGTAATATTCCCGCTTTATGCTGAATTTAGAAAAACCCGCTTTGCCAAGTTCATAACATAAAAGTTCTTTTGGCCAGAACCTGTGTAAATCTTCGCAGTAACTTTCAGGGCAGTGTTTATATACCCACCATTCTTTCATGTATTCAGGCTCAACATTTCTATACTTAAAAATTCCATTTTCGTTAAGCGTATTAAATATATTTGTCAATGCAGTTTTTTTATCTTCAAAATGATGAAATGCAAAATTACAGACAATCAAATCACATTTTGTATTTAAATTAAGATTTTCTGCCGTTGAGTGAATGAACTGGGCATCTAAGTTTTTTTCTTTTGCTAATTTAAGCATGTCTTCAGAAGCATCCATGCCTATCCATTTTATTTTTTTGCTGTTGAATTGGCTTTGCTGACAATAAAGCCAGTTTCCAGTTCCGCATGCTAAATCTAAAACTGTAAATTCTTCTTTATGAAAAAGCAATTCTTCGAGATCCTTGTCTATCGGAAAAGTTGTCCGCGATTTGTTCTTATCATACACTTTTGAAACATTCGAATAATCTGTTTTAAGCATTTATTCCATTTCACTCCTAAAAAAGCAGGCCAGCGGCCTGTCGCCATAACAACTGGTTGTACCTCAGCGGGCTCGACCCGCTGTCGGCTACGAACCTTTGAAAATCATTAAGGCCCCAGTTTTATCGTGCTAAGATAGATAAGCCCATCAGGGCACGACATCCTAAATAACGACAGGGAGAACCTTAATGAGATTCTATAAGAACCAGCATCAATTTTACATCGGAATCGATCTTCATGCAAGAACGATGTACGTATGTGTCATCAATAATTCCGGTGAAACCGTATTCAACAAAAACATGGAATGTTCGAGAGACAATCTGGAACTTGTGACCAACAATTTCGGAAAAGATATGGTAGTCGGCGTTGAATGCATCTTTACCTGGTACTGGGTGGCAGACTTCTGCGCGGAGCGAAGGGCGGTCATAATAAAATCGGGAACGTACATCTGAAGTGGGCATTTTCAGAAGGTGCCGTTCTCTTTCTTCGTAATAATGAGCGCGGACAGAGGTTGCATGACAGGCTTGTGCAGCGGTATGGAAAAGCAAAGGCAATGAGCATCATCGCGCAGAAACTTGGGCGTACAGTTTACTACATGCTCAGGCGGAAAGAGGCCTTTAAGCCCGATTTGTTTTACGGGGATAAGAAAATTGAAAATAAGGACGGTGGCGGCGAGCATTTCGCATAACTGAAGCGCATACGGCGGGACTTTTGAAAAATGAAGATTATATGCGGCTCTGACCGCCTGTCATTCTTTCTATCCCGGATGCCGTGACCGACTATATGTGTTTGATTCAGGACGCTTTTCCTGGAATCTTTTCTTGAATTACGATTCAGGCCTTGCTTTTTTGTTTTCCAACGGAAACTTTATTCCTCCTCAAAGTAAACCGCCTTGAAAAAAGACGGCTTGAAATTATTTTTTGTGAGATCCTATTGACAAACTGGGGCCTTATATGTGTTATGTGATTATTCTTTTGTTACGTAATCTATTTCTTCTTCTGAATATTGATTATTTAAAAGAGAAGTCCGTTTGTTTATATTATTTGCAATGAAATTCAACAGATGAATTTGTTCAGATAAAGAGAAAGTTTGAACTCTGTTTTCTACATCTTCAAGAGCATCTGACATACAAGACCTCCATATATTATTATAGCATGAATTTATTCAAATTGGTAAAAATCGTAAATTAGCGCATTATTCTTTCATTACTACAAAACCACTTTGCTCTGAATGTATGTGTGGTCGATATAACCAGGCATCCCAATGTCTCATTAATTCATCATAGGAATACTGGGTAATAATATTGCTTGGATCATTTATGTAGATTATTTTTTTCGTTTTATCATATCCGATTGCGAGCAAAGCATGAGTGTAATTTTGAGTTGGGTCTGGTCGTATATTTAAAATAACAGAATTTTCGTGTGCAATATAATATTGAAGGACGTCTATATTCATTTTATTTATAAACTTATACTTCAGCGAAAATCTTTTACAGACTTTTCCAAGGCCATTCATGTCATTGCCATATTTTCTTGCCGATTCAATTTTGGTCCCGCTGTAATTCCAGCATTCTTCTTCTGATAATACAATTGTGTCATTTGATGCATACTTTATTGCCATTCCAAGTGAAACAGTTGCACAGGAATAATTTGTTGTTTGATATTGTGGTTCAATATCTAAAATAAAAGCATCAGGAATATCATATAATTCTGAAAAAGGTATACTGTTTTGTTTATAATTTTTTGAAGTACAACTTATGAACGATATTGTAAATAAAAAGATGATTCTGAATTTCTTCATTTTTCTTTCTAAACTCTGTTTCATATCTTTATTAGATCCCTTCGTATGCGCCCCAGTGCGGGCGTCCACATAACAAGTTTTCTCCATATCCAGTGTAAGCGTCTTATTCTGCAAAAAGTGTCAGTATAAGATGTCCGCTGGTATACTATGTCTTTACTATACTACGTTTTGTCGGCGGGGACAAGCAGTTTATGCGGACCGACATATGCTCCGCCTTTGCACCCCCCGCTCATGATTCCCGTCCTGATCAAGAGGAAAAACGCTGTGCATATCCGAACGGCCGATTCTGCGTGAGCCGAAAAGCGTTCAGGTGCAGGCTGAAAAGCTTTCAGGTGCAGGCTGAAAAGCTTTCAGGTGCAGGTTGAAAAGCTTTCAGGTGTGAGCTGAACAGCTTTCAGGTGTGAGCTGAACAGCCACATCCGGAGGATTCACCCGATTTATCAAAAAATACCGATTTTGAGACAAAACACTACATAGCTTTCTCTTTTTTTCTGCTATACTCTGGCCATACGGAGAAACACTATGCATCTTACAACCCTTGCAGCTGAAGAGGCTGACTACAAATCCGGCAGTCTGCCGGTCGCCCTGTATCCCAACGCCATGCTGCCCGGCAGTGGCAATTTTTTTATCTCTGCTTTTCCAGAATTTTCAGCCCCTCGTCAATATCCTCACCCAGGACTTCCTGAATTTTTTCAAATTTCTTTTTTGAATGCAGGGTGTCCATGACTTTGAGCAAGTCTTTCTTGCCATACTTTTGGATAAAGAGCGCCATGGCCCTTATCGCATTCGTATCCTTCCCCAGGGAGTAAAAGCCTTTCGTGCAATCATAAAGTTCGCTGCATTCGTAGCAGCCGTCAAGGCCTTTTTCTGTACAGCAGGCTGTGTTAGGGCAAACTCCATTCGGCGAGCAGGTTGCAAAAGAACAGGTGTTGTAAATTGTCCTGCACGAACCGCACCAGGCAGTCAGAAAGCAGTGAACGCAGGAAAGCCCGCAATAGGCGATCTGGTCCACGCCCTTTTTTGCTTGCTGACACAGTTTGTTTTTTATGCGCCTCATTGCCTCCACATGCATGATCCAGTGGCGGGAAAAAGGCATCTGGATTAATCCTTTGATATTCTTGCCGCACCAGAATTCAATCAGCCAGACGGCACTTTCATCGCTGCTCACACATTTGCTGGCGGCAAGCCTTTCTTTGTCCTCTTCCGTAAACTGCTTTTTCAAATCCGCAAACTGCAAGTGCTCCAGCATTTCATTCGTCGAGTCCATCACGGCCTTGCAGTAGTCATAGGTGGCCTTGATGTCCAGCTTCCTTGAGAAGTCAATCATCGCTTCTCCGTCAAGCTCGTTGCCTGTCGTGATAACCGGGCTTTGAGTTTTATCAAGCCAATCATCCTGAAAAAGAATCTGAGCATCTTTCAGAATCAACGTATGCGCGACAATATCCTCAATGCGGAAAATATGCCAGAGCGACCAGGCCAGGCTTGCGCAATGGTTTCCCGCTCCCGCTCCAAAGGGCATCTGGTAAAAAGCCTCGGGCGGAAAAGTCTTCACGATGGAAGTTATCTGCTCAAAAAGCCCTGCCCGCAAGTCAAGGAGAACCCTAATTCCCTCGGAAAAACTCGCCTTCTTGGAGATGAGCGCCTGCATCCTTTTGTTTTTCCCTGACCATTCTTTGTCCATTGCCACTATTCCCTCAGTTTACCTGTCAGCCTTACGAATGCAAGTGAGCCGGTCCATTATACGGCCTTGCAGTTTTTCTTGCCCCATTCGGGGATGAGCCTTTGCGGGTCACGGCTGGTCAGGAGTTTGGCAAAAAGACCTTCGGCCTGGGCGAATGCCTGCGAGAGGATTATCCGCTCATCCTGGGTGAACTGTCCGAGCACATAGTCGGCGACGCCGCCGTTTGCAGGCTTTCCCACGCCGAAGCGCAGCCGCCAGAAGTCTGCCGTACCGAGCACGGCCTTTGTCGAGCGCAGGCCGTTGTGCCCGCCCAGGCCGCCCGACCACTTGAGGCTCACCGTGCCCAGGGACAGTTCTATCTCGTCGTGCACGATCAGTATATTCTCCGGCGGAATCTTGAAGAAGCGGGCCGCCTCGCCTATCGCTTCGCCCGACAGGTTCATGTAGGTGAGCGGCTTAATGAAATAGAGCTTTTTCGGTGCGGACGCGGCAACAGATGCGGGGATGTTCGTCTCCTCGGGAAGCCATGCGGCAAACTGTTCCCAGTCTACGGAACAGAAATCGCTCTTGTACTTGTTCACCCATGAGAAGCGGGACGAGTAGGGCAGACTCTCTTCAAAGAGCCAGGCCGTATTGTGCCGGGTCTGCTCGTATTCCCGCCCGTAGTTGCCCAAGAATGCGACCAGCTCAATCATTGCGCTGATCCTCTGGAGCTTGTCTTTGTGGCTGGGGTACTACCGCTCCCTCTTATCTCCTCGCAGAGTTTTCTGGCCGCCCGCAGGTGGGTGACGGGGCCGGGGTGCTGGCGCGAGCCGCGCTCGTCCTCCGCCTCGAGCGACTGCGGGTCCAGGCGGACGAAGCTCGCGGCCTTGTCGCCGCTCTCCCGGACGTAGTCGTCGAAGCCCGCCTGTATCACGTCGCCCTGGTCGAATGAGCACATGCCGTATGCCCAGATGATGCGGGCCGCCGGGTTGTTCTTCCTGATTTTCCTGAGGAAGTCCGTGACCCCCTGCCGGAGCAGGTTCAGGTCGGTCAGCTTCCACATCGTGCCGTCGGCCTGCCGCTTGGGCGGGTTCGTCCTGTAGGCACCGCTGTCGTTCGTCCCCAGGTTGACGATGACGACATCCGCCTTCCAGCTGGAGAAGTCCCAGGGCTTCTTGCTCCCGAGCGCTTCGTTCTTCGCGCCGTTGGCAAGCCCGCAGACTGCTTCGTAGCAGGCGGGCATGGCACCTCCCCTGTCGTTGTCCCATGCGGTGATGACTCCCCAGCCGCTCTGCGAGAGCAGGTGGAAGTCCGCCTGCATCATGTCCGCGGTCGCGAGCGCGTATCCGCCCCGGACCGACATCCATGCGGGAATCCAGTCCATTTCGCCGGGCGCGCCCGCAAGGCCCTCGCCCGTCGTCAGGCTGTCGCCCACGAACTCTATGTTCATCTTCTTCTCTTCGGTGGGGAGGAATACATCGTCCTTTGCCAGGGCGGACTTCGCAGTGACGGAGCGCAGTATGAGCGAGTGGTCGTCGTCCCCGCTCATCGCCTGGCTCTCCTTGAGCAGGCGGATCGTGTAGGGGGCGGCAGTCTCCAGCGTGCGGAAGAGGCAGTAGCTGTGCCTTCCTTTCTCAAGCATGAAGCGGGCGACGAAGGCCCCGTTGACCCAGACGGAGACCCAGGGCTCCAGGGTCGAATAGTCCGCCTCAAGCTCTGCCCGTATCTCGCAGGCGGCGGTCCTTGCTTCTATGCCGCTCGCCGTCCAGAACATGACGAGAGAGCCGTCCTGCAGGAGGGGACTGCGGCCTAATATATGGAAGTTTTTCACTTCACCCGGTGTATAGCTGTATGTCAAAGCATTCTTGTTTTCCATAATAGACGATACTACCTGTCCGGCGTGAAAAAATCAACGGGACAGCCTTGGGAATGATCCGGGCGTTCTGTCGCGTATGGTACGAATGGGGTGTCGGGTGTGACCTGAATGGACTGTCGGGTATGACCTGAATGGACTGTCGGGTGTGACCTGAATGGACTGTCGTGTATGGCACGAATGCTCTGTCGCATATGACCTGAATGAGCTGTCGCATGTGATGCGAATGGGCCGCAGTGTCAAGGTGCTCCTGCGGGAAATGCCCCGCCTGTACTACTCCAGAATTACGGACGCACATCTCCGCGTACCTGTCTGCCCGTAATTTTTTTTTGATAAAAAAGCATTTTGTGCTTGACATAACGGAAAAGGCGTGCTAATATCATTCTCACGTTGCGGCAAGCAGCCGCAGGCAATCAGCTTTTTGA
>CAMJZA010000117.1 GCA_946410085.1 uncultured Treponema sp.
GCAGTCCGCAGTCCGCAGTCCGCAGTCCGCAGTCCGCAGTCCGCAGTCCGCAGTCAATTATGGGGAGAATGTTTTGTGTGTCAAGTACTTTCGAGCGATTTCCTAAAAAAATGTTCACTTTTTCTCCCACGAATTTTCGTTCGTTATGATCGTACACATTATAGCACAAAATTGAATATTGTCTAGGGGCGTTTCCTGAAAAATCCCCCAAAATGCAGTCCCGCCTGGTTTTCGCACCCGAAACTCGCTTAGTTTTACTTCCGGCTCCGGCGAGGATAAAAATATCTGATTGCTTTTTCAAACAAGTAGACGTATAATAAGGATATTACGATATCAAGCAATTTTTCATGTAATGTAAACTGGAGGATGTATGGCACGTCAAGTGGAATGCGCAGAAGAACCGAGGGTCCTGGCTATCATTTTGGGCGGAGGAAAGGGAACCCGCCTGTACCCGCTGACGAAGGAGCGGTCCAAGCCTGCCGTTCCGTTCGGAGGCAAATACCGGATTGTCGATATACCGATTTCAAACTGCATCAATTCCGGCTACCGGAAGATTTACTTGTTGACCCAGTTTAACTCGGCCTCACTGCACCTGCACATCATCAATTCATATAACTTTGACCGCTTCAGCCGCGGTTTCGTTGAGATTCTCGCAGCGGAGCAGACGCTGGAGCATTCCGGCTGGTATGAGGGAACTGCCGATGCCGTCCGCAAGAACGTTGCCCACTTCCGCGTGCAGAATCCGACCCACTACATCATCCTGTCCGGCGACCAGCTGTACCGGATGGACCTGAAGAAGTTCATGAATGCCCACATCGCTTCCGGTGCAGACATCACGATCGCGGCAAAGGCCGTAAACCGTTCGGACGCATCGGGCTTCGGCATCATGAAGGTTGATGACAGGAACCAGATAACGAGCTTCATGGAAAAGCCCGCGAAGGACCTGAACATCGATGACTGGAAAATTCCGCAGGAGTCCCGTGCCGGCCTGCCGGATGAGCTTGAGTACCTTGCTTCGATGGGCATCTACATCTTCAATGCGAAGGCGATGGACGAGATGCTCGACAACAAGTACAACGACTTCGGCAAGGAGATTATCCCCCAGGCGATTAAGAGCAAGAAGGTTTCCAGCTACGTGTTCAACGGCTACTGGGAGGACATCGGAACGATCCGTTCCTTCTACGAGGCGACGCTTGACCTGACGAATCCGGTACCGCACTTTAACTTCTACGAGGAAGAGAAGCCGATTTATACCCACATGCGCAACCTGCCGCCGAGCAAGATAAACCATGCCGACATGACGGCAACCCTGGCGAGCGAAGGCTGCGTCATCACGAACAGCCGCATCCAGCGGTCGGTCATCGGTGTGCGTTCGATCATCAACGAAGGCTGTGATCTGGACGGTGTCATCATGATGGGGGCCGACTTCTACGAGGATGAGGAAGTCCAGAAGGAGAACAAGGCGAAGGGCATTCCGAACATGGGAATCGGCAAGAACTGCAAGATAAACAAGGCGATTATCGACAAGAACTCCCGCATCGGCGACAACTGCTGCATCAACGTCTCGGGCAAGAAGTACGAGGACGGCGATCACGGTATGTTCTACAGCGCGGACGGCATCATCATCATCCGCAAGTTTGACGTCATTCCTGCCGGGACGGTCATCTAGGGCCGGGGAAAGCGCTTTTCCTGCGGAAAGTGCTTCCGTCTGAAGGTCGGGCCCGGTGTTAAAGCCGGGCCTTGTTTTTGCCGATACTCTTCATATATCTATGCACGTACGCATATATACGCAAGGAAATGTGGGGTTGTATGTATAAGACAAAAAAACGCGTTACCGACGTCCTTTCTGGCGTTGTGGTCGTTGCCTTGATTCTGTTTCTGGCGCTGAGCGTCATTCCTTCCATGAGTGTCAGGCAGAATTATTCCCCGAAGTTTACCTGGATTACGGTTTCCGCCCTGATTATTTCGGTTCTGCTTGTCGTGTATCGCATCCATACGAATGTCCTTGCAAGGCAGAAGCATGATGCGCTTTTCAAGACCAAGACCAGCCTGCTTGAGACCTTTATCGAAAAGCTGAAATTCTGCTATTCCTACGATGATTTCTACAATATAATAGGCGACGTCCTTGAAGTGCAGGGCGACTGTTCGGTGATATTCCTGAACCGGACGAAGAATTACGTCCTGTACAACAGCCCCGACCGGCTGACTTCCTCCAAGACGATGATAGACACGCTTGAGATGAGCTACGACGAGCGCTGGAAGGACGGCTTTTACCTGATGGGCGAGAATTACGGTGTCGTTGCCGACTACAGGAAGTCGCGCGGTTTCTTCATGGTCTGCCAGGGCCTGCACCTCTATGTCTTCTGCCAGTATACCCAGCTCTTTGATCCGGAAATTTACCGGGAGCTCTTTGACGAGTACTGCAACTTCCGCAAGAGGACGGCGACAATCAGCGACCTGTCGGAAATTGCCTCCCTGTCCCAGGAGTGGCAGCAGCTTGCGGCAACGCAGCGGTCATTCCTGCCGCATACGATGCCCAAGATAGACCATCTGGAGCTTGCCGCCTACTTCCGCCCCCTGATCAATGTTTCGGGAGATTACTATTCGGTCCTGCCGATAAGCAAGTCAAAGACCCTGCTGATGCTCGGTGACGTGTCGGGAAAGGGACTTGCGGCAGCCCTCGTCATGGGACTCGTGATGAACACGGTCAAGATTCTTGAAGACAAGGACGACCTGCCCGCGATGATTAAGGCGGTTGATACGGCCATCAAGGGCATGCACCTGCAGGACAAGTATACCGTTCTGTTCATCGGCATCGTGGACACGCTCAAGATGACCATCCGCTATATCAATGCGTCGATGTCAGACCCCCTGATCATCACGAAATCACCTTCGGGCTACCGGATTAAGCCCCTGACGTCAAACTGTTCGGTCGTCGGCATCATCGATGTTCCCGACGTGAAGCCGGATGAGGCAAAACTGTTCCGGGGCGACGTGATTTTCATGTCATCGGACGGTGTTTCTGAAGTCATGGACGAACAGGGCGTGGAACTCGGCGATACCGAGCTGTACCATGAGACGATTACGAAGAGCGCGGCAAAGCATCCCGAGGAATTCGTGGACGATGTCGTGAATCTCGTCATGAATTATAACGGCAACAAGAAGCTGCATGACGACGTAACGATGATGGTAGCGAAAGTTGTGGAGTAAGTGGAGTAGTATATGGTATTTCTGATTCTTAATGTCATTATCGCCCTTGCCCTGACCTTCTCTTCGTTCGCAATCGATTCCAAGAATCCCAATTCCAAGGACGGGAATCCGCTTGTCAATACGGTCCTCTTTCTTGCGGCCCTCTTCGTTATGATGGCGGTTACGATCGGATTCTGCCTGTATGCTCCCCAGAAGCTTGCCTTTACGGTCGGAAAGCTGACCTACCTGCTGATGGCCTGGTTCTGCGTGAACAATGCAGTTTACGTCGTATGCTTTCCCGAATACCAGCGGCATAAAATCGGCTATGCCGTGCAGTGGCTCCTGAACATCATCGCTTTTGTCATCATCTTCATCGTTCATGGCGGCATTGCAAACATTTCGATAACGGCGGACAACAGTTACCAGCTGACATCGAACCTGATGTTTACCGGCAGGCTGGGCCGGGCCCTGATGGTGACCTGGTTTGCCTTCTATGAAGGCTTTTTCATCTTCTTTGTTCCGCTCATTGCCTGTATCATGGTACTGGTTAAGGCCGAAAACATGAAATCGACCCTGTATCAGCAGAAGTACCTGCTGAGCATTGTCGGCGTCCTGTCCTCAATGGTGATTTTCCTGTTCATCAAGTTTTCCGCCATCTACCAGCCCATGCTGAGTACCCTCCTCTTTGTCTGCTTCATCCCCGAGATGCTTGCTTTCATGTATGCGGAGAAGGTGAATGAGCTGTGGGACCGGAAGATTGTATTCCGGACGGCGCTGAAGTTCATCGTCAAATACCTCTTTCCTTCCCTGCTCATCGGCCTGTTCTTTACGATTACCTGGCCCCTGCACAGCAGGATTCCCGTCCTGTTCTATGCCCTTTTCATCGTGGAAACGATTGTCCTCATTGCAGTCTGGCATATTGCAGGCATGTTCATCACGAATAAGGGCTGGATGCGTGATACCCGCTATGAGGCGGATTTTGCACGGGAACTGGCGGCCATCAATTTCAATGATGACCCCAGGGATATAACGGCGAAGCTCTTTGAAATCTTCCATACCTACGTTGATTCTTCTTCCCTGAAAATACTGGTTGACTCCGGGGACAACTACCTGCAGTGCGTCTATAATTCTGCGGAAAGCGACGAGGAAAAGACGCTGGGCCTGACGGTTGAGATGAACGGGGAGATGTTTGACAAGCTCTTTAACCTGAACCGCCACATCGTCTTCCGTGAGAACGTGATGGCTGCCCGCGACCACAGCCTGACGAGCGTCAAGCGGTCCGTGCTTGAGTTCCTGGACGAGCTTGAAAGCGACGCCTTTATCCTCCTGAGCGAGGGCCGCCATCTGACCGGCCTCATCATGCTCGGCAAGAAGGGCAGCAACAACGTCTATAACGATTACGACAGCCGGGTCTTCAACAACCTGTATTCGAACTTCTTCGTCATCGGCTACTACATGAAGAACATCATGAATGAGTCGGTCGTCGGTACGGTCAACCGCGAAATCAAGATGGCAGGGCAGATCATCACGTCCATTCAGGAGAACATGGACCGCGTAAAGCTGCCCAAGGTGGATGTTGGCTACCTGATGCACCCCGCCCACAACATCGGCGGCGAGTTTGTCGATATCATCCGCCTGACCGAAAGCCGCTACATCTACATCATCGGTTCGCTGAGCGGAAAGGGTATTGCGGCTTCGATGAACATGGTCATCTTGAAGTCGATTATCAGGACCTTCCTGTCTGAGACGACGGACTTCAAGATGCTCGTCGTCAAGGTAAACACCTTTATCCGCGAGAGTCTTCCCAAGGGGACGATTTTCTCCGGCATTTTCTCGCTGATGGACTTCTCGACGGACACGATGTACTACATAAACTGCGGTGCGCCGGCCCTGCTCCTGTACACCCGTGCCTACAACAACATCATTGAGATTCAGGGTGACGGGCATATCCTTGGCTTTGCGAAGGACCTGACGGATGTCGTAAAGGTCAAGAAGGTCCGTCTGGCGCCGGGCGACATCGTGTTTGCCTGTACGGACGGACTGGTCAACACGAAGTCCCTCCGCGGAGAGCGCTTCGGGAAGGCGAGGATTCAGAATGAGCTTCTGGACAACAGGACCTATCCGTCTGACCGCGTGACGCAGTTCATGTATGATGCCCTGGTGCGCTTTGCCTCGGCAGAACTTGAGGATGATGTTACCATCTTCATGATGAAATATCTGCTTCCCGAAGGAGGTCAGGCAAAATGAACCAGCTGGCTATAAATGAAAAGGTCGGGCCGAACTATAAGCTTCTGGAGCTGACAGGCGATATAACTGCCTATACGCTTTCCGACCTGCAGGAAAAGATGTATCAGTACATTACCGATACAAACGTCGTCCTCGACATGGCGCAGGTAACTTCCGTGGATGCCTCGGGGGTCGGCATGATTCTTGCGACGATGAATGACGGCAGTGACAACGGGACAAAGCTGTTCATCATGAACCCCTCGGATTCCGCCCATGAGGCGTTGACGAGGACGGGTTTTTGGAGTAGTTTCTATGTCATCCATGCAGTTACCGAAGTTTCAGATACCTGAGTTTTTTGCATTTGTTGTCCTTTCCCTCCTCATGACGGCAGTCTCATGCTCCCGGCCGGTGCAGCGCACGGATGCCCTGGGGGCGGTCGTGACCGGAGGAGAGGCCGGGTTGGCGGGGGCGGGACAGGCCGGGCAGTCTGCTCCTGCATCGGAGTCGGTGCCGTCCGGCGGACAGGCGTTCTCTGCAGCTGCGGCTCCCGCCGCGGCGATCCTTGCCAGGGCGGAAAAGACCCTGCCGTATCCTGACCGGGCGGACTTTGACCGGCTCGATGCCGTGCTGAAGCGGCTTTCTGAGCGGGCGAGGGAAGCCATGCCATTGACGGCTTCGAACAGGGCCGAATTCCTGACGGACCTGCAGCAGGTCCTTGAAGCAGAGAAAAGCTTCCGCACGGACGACCTTTCCCTCTATTATTTAATCGATAAAAAGCACAATGTCGGTGCGGACTACGTGCCCAAGGACCTCGTGCATCTGGATAAGAATGACCTCTTTGACATAAACAAGAACAACCTTTCGCTCCGTCCCGAGGCCTACGGGGCACTCTGTGACATGGCAGAGGCTTCGCTCAGGGACGGGGTGCGGCTGCTCGTCAGTTCCACCTACCGGTCCTACGAGTACCAGACCTGGCTTTTCCAGCACTGGGTCGACGTAGACGGCCTTGAGGAAGCCGAGCGGGAGTCCGCCCGGGCAGGAACCAGCCAGCACCAGCTCGGCGTGGCGGTGGACTTCGGTTCCGTGAGCGATGACTTTGCCGACACGGTGATGGGGCAGTGGGTTTACGCCCACTCCGAAGAATTCGGCTGGTCGCTCTCCTTCCCCCAGGGCTACGAGGACGTGACCGGCTTCCGCTGGGAAAGCTGGCACTTCCGCTACATCGGCCGCCCTGCCTGTGACTTTCAGCGCAAGTGGTT
>CAMJZA010000118.1 GCA_946410085.1 uncultured Treponema sp.
ATATCACGAATTACAGACTTTAAACTGTACCTAATTCATTTTGGACAGTAATGAGACAGTGTAAACGGCAGTTCAATTATTGGGCGTATGGCGGGAGGCCCGTACAGTCTTATAAATTCCTTTGATAGAATCTTCTTCCTTATACCGCCACGCCACGGTGGTAGAGCGGGACATAGCGGGCCTGTATCAGGTTTTCGAAGCCCCAGTCGCTGTGCCAGTGGCCGAAGAACCATTTCTTGTAGGACACGATCCGGTCAATCCTGTTGTTCAGGCAGACTGCGGCATCTTCCTGCAGTTCCTTCTGCTTCTCGCCGCTGGCAAAGGACGGGTCAGCGCAGATGATTCCTGCGGACGGCCCTGTGTGGGAAAGGACGTAATCGAAGCCTGTTCCCTGCTTTTCAAGCATGGAGAAAAGTGATTCCTTTTCTGCTTCCGTCCATGCTTCCTGCTCCCACCACGACCGGTGCGGAATCCGGTAAGCTGCGTCTGTGCTCCGTGCTCCTCCAAGTACGAGGAATGATTTTCCATCGATGGTGTACACCCTGCCGCGCTTGAGGTAAAAGACATTCCTGCTCACTTTCAGTACGGTGGAACCGAACATCTCCACCTCCGGCAGTTTTTGAATCATGTCATAGTTGTCATGGTTACCCATTACGGCAAGAATCGTGAAGGGCTTCTCGTTGTACCATTTGAGCAGGTGAGCATCGCTCTTGTTCAGCGGGGCAATGCCGTTCTCGTCCACAGGACAGCCGTACCACGGAAGGCCGAAGTCACCGAGCACGATGAGGTTCGTGATGTCCTTGTAGTCGGCTCCCTGTGCCTTGCAGCAATACCGAATGTTCTTCGATGAGGCATTGGATGCGTCAATATCGTTGTGGGTGTCTCCGGTTATGTAAACCATACAGGCATTATAACTCGAATGCAGGCAAAAGTCAGTAAAGCGGAACTTTATGATCGGAGTACGGTACCGGCATTTGCCTGCAGGCAGGTTATCCGTGTAAGGCGGTCTGTTTTTTTCTGTTTAGTCTTCTTCCGTGATTACCAGCGGAACTGAAAATGCTTCGCGGTAGTTTCAAAAGTCACTGCTAGCTTTGCTGCTGTCGACTTTCGAAACGAGTTCAATCACCTATCGCCTGAGCACCTTCCACTCGCTGATGTTCTTCTGCTCGCTGGAGAATACTGCGCCGATTTTGACGAGGGTGCGGGAATCTGCCGAGTAGGGGGCGGCGTATCCCTGTGTTTCTATCTGGGCAAGCGCTTCGTCCGCACTGCCGTCCCGCTTGAACTCGAATATATACACGTAGCCGTCTGTCTCCACGATGCAGTCGGCGCGGCCTTTCGCCGTATGCTGTTCAACCTGCACGAACTGCCCGAGCAGGAGGAAGGTCAGGTAGATGACGTTCTGGAAGTCCCTCTCAAGCATCGTGTCGTCTATGCTGCCGGCCGCGTAGGGGAAGCGGGCGAAGAGGGCGGTGAAGCGGTCTCGCAGCCCGTCAGTGTTGCCGGAATCAATGTCCATCCCGAAGCTCCGCACGTCAAGCGGGGTTGCGCCGTGCAGGTATTCGGGTGCAAGGCTTTCCGTGAAGCCGTACTTCACCTCGTCGTTGGGATAGCCCAGCTCGTAGCTGTCAAACTTGCTGTCATAGCCCTTTATCGTAAGGTAGCCCGACTGGTAGAGGAGGGGCACGATGTCCGGGTTGTCAGGACGGTAGTCCTTCACAGCGCTCTCCGTCGTGTACAGGCTTCCGTCGCTGAATGTGCGGGGGTTGAAGTTCATCTCCTTGAGCCGCTTGACGAGGAAGGTTGGCGTTCCCGTGCCGAACCAGTATTTGCCGAACTTCTTATCTTTGAACGCATTCAGCAGGCTGAACGGGTTGTATATGTCCGGTGACGATTCAGAAAAGTGGTAGCCGTCGTAGAGCTGCTTGAGCCGGACAAGACAGTCCTCCCGCGTCAGGCCCCGTCTCTGCGCCAGAGCGTCTATCTCGGGCGAGAAGTCCCGTTCCAGCTCCTCCTGCGTGATGCCGCAGATGCCGTCAAAGTTCTCATCCATCGAGATGTCCTGCAGCTGGTTCAGGTCGCTGAAGATGCTCACCTTGGAAAACTTGGTCACCCCGGTGAACAGGACGAAGCGAGTGTCCGCATCGCAGTCTTTGAGCACGGCAAAAAAGCCCTTGTACAGGTCGCGGTTCGGCTTCTCCTGCTCCGGGGCATCACCGAAGGTCTTGAGCAGGGGATTGTCGTACTCATCTACCAGTACCGCAACCCTGCGCCCCGTCTTTTCCTTGGCATTCTCAAGGGCATTTTTGAAGCGGACTGCAAGCGACGGCTCATCGTGCGGAAGACTGTATGTATCCTCGAATTTCGCAAGGTTTTCCCGCAGCGCCGTGCGCAGGCCGTCCGGCTGGGTGAACTCGCCGCCCGCCAGGCTGAACTTGAGTACCGGGTATTCCGCCCACTCGGTCTCAAGCTCCGATATCTTAAGTCCCTCAAACAGCTCTTTTTTGCCCTTGAAGTATGCTTCCAGCGTCGTCACGAGAAGGCTCTTACCGAACCTGCGAGGACGGGAAAGGAAGTAGGGCTTGCCGTTCTGTACGAGGTCGTAGATGAGGGCCGTCTTGTCTACGTAGACGTAGCCCTCTGTACGGAGCGTCTCAAAGTCCTGTATGCCAATCGGAAGCTTTCGTGCGTTCACCATGAGAACATTCTAGCACGGGGGCAGTCTTTTTTCAACGCCCGTGCCCCGCCCGCAGGTGCTGCCTCGCCGGCACAGCAGGGGAGGCAGCATCTGTCCGGATTTCCGAAACGGCTGATTTTAAAAACGGTGAACTGAACTCATTCTTGCTTAAACGCTTTCATTTCCCTTAATCCCGATGCAGCATCAGATTCTCTTTCCTTGCCGCCACTGCTGAAAAAAGAGCTTTCAACTCCCGGCCCGCCGTCTGTCCCTGACTAACTTTCCGCCTGCAAAGTCCCCGCTGCCGGCAGCGGCAGAAGGGAAGAGGAAAAGGAATGAGGAAAAAGGTCTGACTGGAGTAGGGGTTTCGTGCAATGAACCTGCCTGTACGTTCATCTGCCTGCCCTTAATATTTCACCTTCATTTCCTTTTCCTTCCGTATGACTTCCTCAAAGTCCTCCATATAATCATCCCAGACCCTAAACTCTATGGGCGGGCATCCGGGATTGTCCTTGTTGAAGCGGTACCTGAACCTCTCGAGCGATTCGGGAAAGCTGCTCGCCACCAGGATGGCCGAATCAGGTCCTTTCCCGTTGTCCATGCGGTATCCATCGCAGTACATCTTGAGCTGATACAAGTCCAATATGCCTGCCCCTTCCTTCTTTGCCTCGACTATTGTCACGAATCCGCTTTCCTTGACGACAAGGTCTGCTTTCGGGTATCCAGATTTCAGGAAGGACGTGAAAACCGGGACTTCCCGGCTGGTGACCCTTTCTTCCTCCGTCAGTTCGAATTCTTTTTCCCGGAAATGCAAGGTCTCCAGTATTTCTGCAAGCTTCTTTTTCCTGTCGAGCTCTGTCACCGAGACGGGTTTCGGCAGCCTTGTTCTTTCCGGGCCTGCATGTTTCCTAAGCCATGCATAGATCCCGGCAAGACGTCCGTCACCGATCCGGAACCCGTCCTTCGAGGTCCTTGTCGCCGGCAAGTCAAACAGGGTATTTGAAACCAGGTCAACCTGGATATGGAATCCGATGTGTGAGGCCTGCTTCTTTATTCCGAAAACGTCCTCGAACAGGCCGTATTCCACAACCCTTCCCCTGATGCGAAGCACGACACCGGCCGATTCCATCCCGCGCTTATAATACCTGCTTGAAGTACTGTTGTTGAACGGGATCCTGTCCGGCAGTCCCCTTATCCTTCCTTTCTTGCCTTCGATTTCCAGCCCGTCATTCGTAAAGCAGGAAGGTTTTTCCTCCCAGGCGGGCACGAGGGGCGTGACCTCATGTTCTCCGAGCCTACCGTCAGCGTACCTGACCAGCAGCCTGATTCCTATTCCGTACCGTTCCATGACCCCTGCATAGGTAAAGCCAAGCTCTTCGTGGATCCTGTCGGCGAGTTCCTTCAGTCCGAATTCCATCGAAGTCCTCGCAGACGGCTCGATACCGCTCATGTTCTCGAACAGAGTGCGGAGGCACCGAACCTTTATGTAGGTGTTGCCCCACGGATGCCCCGGATAGGCGTCCGCATCCAGCAGTCCGTACTTCTGTTTTCCGATGTCATAGGGTGCCCGCACGTACATCACGCCTTCTCCGGGCAACGCACTCCCGCTCCGGGTGTAGATCTCCCAGCTGTCGTTCCCGGGGGTTGCGGCCGACAGCGCCTGCTTCATCCCGAGCCCGTGCTCATTCAATACCGAATCCTTTCCCCTCTCGCCGAGCGTAAAGGCCTCTGAGGGGCTTCCGATTCCGCCGCCCGAATCCTCTATGGTGACGTCAACCGCTCCTCCCGTCCCCTCGTTTTCCATAAGGGTTATTTCAATGATTCCCTTTTCCGGTTTTGTCCTTATGATGCTTCCTATGGCGTTGTCAACGAATTCGTTGATGACCTGCCCTGCATCGTCATAGTTTCCCCCGAGTTCCTTCCAGATCCTGTCCGAATCCGGAAGATTGTCAAAATGAAGTCTGTCGCCACTCATACGGTCTCCTTTCATTTACCAGATTAGGCAAATCTGATATAATCATTATAGTTTCGATGTCATTAATGACATCTTGACCATATAATAGTGTCAATAGTGACATTTATCAATAGAAAAACAGCTTTTTTTGACTTTTAAAGAGGTTTTATGGACGCAGAGTCATTCTGGAAGAACGTTACCCGGATATTGCGGGAAAGGAAAATAGCGCAGGAATCGTTATGCGAGGGGATAGGGATAAGTATATGGACGCTGCGCAGTTCAATCTCCAAAAAGATACTTCCCCGCGTGGATGTTGCGAAACGCATTGCGGACTATCTTGGCACCACGGTTGATTTCCTCCTTACGGGGGAAGAATGTGACGAATACAGGCGGAGGCTTGAAAATTTGAAAAGGGCCATGAGGGATCTGATCGAGGAAGAGGGGAAATGAAACGGCCTGATCCCTGCGCCCGTGCTGGCGGCGTCCGGCATGGGGCCACGCGTAACGGCGGTGTCAGTGAACTTCGGAAAGTCCGGGTACCTTGTGGTCCAGCATGGGCTCAGGAAATTGCGCCTCATTTCCCATCCTCTCCTTTCAAATCCCTTTGCCAGGATGACGGTTCTCCTCCCGTAGGTCCTGCACGTCTGCTCTATCCAGCTTTAAAAAAAAGAACTGGTCCATAGAATCGTCGTGTGAACCGCTCAAGGTTTCAAGCGATGAATCTATGGACCATCAGAGTCTTTACAATTCGATTTTGCTTAGGTATGTGAGAGTACTTATTATGATACCCCGACGCTTGCGTCGGGGAGCTTCATTCTCTCCGCAAGAGTAGAAGAATCTCGAATAGGAGCCATACTGTAACTTAGCATTCTTGCTTAAACGCCTTCATTTCCCTCAATCCCGGTTCAGCATCAGATTTCTTCTCCCCTGCCACCCACCGCCGAAATAAAGACTTTCAGTTCCCGGCCCGCCATCTGTCCCTGACTAACCTTCCGCCCGCAAAGTCCCCGGTGCCGGCAACGGTAGAAGGAAAGAGGAAAAGGAATGGGGGAAAAGGAATGGGGGAAAAGGAATGGGGGAAAAGGAATGGCTGGAGTAGGACTTCCGTGCGTTGAACCTGCCTGTATGCCCGCCTGCCTGCCCCAGTCTTGTCCCTGAAAGGGATGGCTGGAACCTGCGGAAAGGATCTTCTTTCCGTGACTAACGAAAGGTAACCCTTAAAAGTCCTTAAGAATTCCCCCCTGAAAGCTGTGCTACGAACGGAGCACAAAACGGGTTTCCGTGGCACATCCAATCATCCGTAGTGCAAGGGATTAGGATACATTGTACAACGGCCTTTATCTTGCATTTCCTGTTAAGAGCCTGTTTTTCCTTACGAACATTAGGTAGCTTGATAGGGGATGTTGCCTCTTTCAGCTGGCCACACCTTGTTCATTCGGAGGAAAACGGAGCCGCTTAAGCTGTTCCTAAACCCATCACTGCCTGCCTTCATGCAGAACCGGAAGGGCTGAAATGCTGAAGGAAATCCTGCCCGATCCGCTGCTGAGACGGCGACAATAGCCGGGGTGTTTTCTCAGCAAGGCAGACTAAACGGACAGCCCGCTTCTCAGCCCAACCGATGAAGAATGTTCCTGTTTCTTCTGTCAGTAATAATTCAGATCCTGCAGGGGAGGGCGGCAGCCGGAACAATAACAGGAGGGAAGGGCTGCCCGATTCCAATTCCTGAAAAATCTTGCACTGAAGATGGACTTCGGATAGAATATTTCCCGTGCGGTAAGGGGAAAGTACAAGGGGAAAGAAATTTTCCTTCTGTTCCGGGATGTACAGGGCTTCCGGTTTTCCATCCGGAGGGAAATACCAGGAACCGCTGAGGCCGCTTCAAAAGTCCTGACAGCTTTTGAAGCTGGTCTGAATTCACTGTCAGAGGCTGCAACATTGTTTCAAAAATAACAGACTTTTGAAACAATGTTCGCTGTTCCTGAAGCAGATGCCCGGCTTCACATTCCGGTATGGCGGTGAAGC
>CAMJZA010000119.1 GCA_946410085.1 uncultured Treponema sp.
GATTAAAGACGAAAAAAAAGAAAAAGATAATAATGAAATTAAAAAAGAAGAAGATAAAAAAGAAACTAAAAAAGAAAAAGAAAAAGAAAGAGAAACAAATTATAAAGATACAAAAGAAAAAAAGCCAGAAATTAAAGCCGCAATAATAAAGAAGAAAAAAAGACCCTGTAACAAAAACGGCCTTGCTTGTTTTTAAATATGATTTTTCGTAAACTCATTTAATAAAAAAAGAGGAAAATTATGAAGTTTAAATTTTTGAATTCCGCATGGCAGGAGCTAAAGAACTCTGCCCTTAAATTTCCGGCATTTTTTTCGGGAACTATAGTTGCCGCAGTTTCTGCAACGCTATCTGTTTGTAGCAACGACATTTTCAGTGGCCAGTACGAAGCATTGCGTAAGTCCGGCGCTTCCTACGACAGCGAGCCATATTCTGCCCTGCGCGAAAGGGAAAATGCCTTTTCTGAGAATGCTAGCTTTCTTGCACTTTCTGCAGTCTGGTGCTGCGCGGCATCTTTTTTTGCGGAAATGCTCTGCCGTTTTCTGTGTGCAAAAAAGGACATTCAGGGTAAAAAGAAGGCCCTAATTCATGCTGCGGGACAGGTCTTGAGCGCATTACTTTCGGTTCCAATATTTTTTCTTTTAAAGTCCGAAAGCGACTGGAGGCCCTTTGTCTACGGTTCAACCATGTTTATTTTTGTGGCCATGGGGCTTTGGATGCTGCACAAGTTCCAGGATGAAGAAAAGGTTGTGCCCAATGCGGTGGTTTCTCTTGTTATGCAGGGGATTACCGTAACCTGCCTTGTGCTGGGGCTTCTTCTTGTGATTTTTGCATTCAAGAACCTTATCTATTCTTTTTCCAATAACATTCCTTTTGCGGCATGCTTTTTCTTTTCGTCTTTCGTGATTGGAATGAACCTTTTGGTTTCCTGCGTTACCCGCCCCAGGGAAAGGGTTTCCATACCAAAGGCTTTTAACGTAATTGTTTCCTGTGCTCTTCTTCCAATTTACGCAATGCTGCTCCTTGTGCTTTACGTCTACTTTGCTGTCACTTTCAAAAAATTTTGATGTAAAATTATAAGAAAAAGTGATGTTTTTTATGGTTCTATCTGGGGTAAAACGGGGCTTTTTGGGGCGCTTTTTTGCTCAAGATTCAGAGGTTTATCCGCAAGATAATTGTTGTTGATGTAAGCCATAACAAAGGATTTGGTCAATTCAAGTTGTCCTTCCTGGACCATGCGCTCGATTGTGGGCTCTGATATATTCAGGATGCTTGCGGCCCGGTTTACTGTAAGGTTTTCAGGTGTTCCTGGTAGCAAATCTATGTCATCATACGTTGTTGAAAGGAACTCTTTTGCAAGTTCCTCGTCAATATCGTTTTCTGTGATTATACTCATTCTATGCAATCTCCTCTAAATATGCTGACAACAGGGCGTTTGCAAATCCTGGCGGCACTGCGTTGCCTATCTGTTTAACTACTTCACTTTTGTTTCCGGCAAACTTGTAGTTGCTTGGAAATCCAGTTGCGGCAGCCAGTTCATGCGGCTGTAACATTCGGAAACCGATGTCTATTCCTTCAGGAATTACGATGCCGAAGCGGTCTTTTGTTGTGACTGTTGGAAGTGGTTCTTCAACAGGTCGAGCCTTTCCATTGCCGTAGTATTCAACGATGATTGGAGATACCAGACAATGTTCCTGCTTTGTGCAGACCGTAGGTAATGGCTTGTCGATTGTTCTGCTTCTGTCTTTTGCGCTGGTCTGTCCTATGCTCATAATGAAAGGCTGAATCAATGCGTAGTGTGCGCCGGATGTTGTGACTGTCGGGAGTGGTTTTTCAAGGCTTCTTACTGTGCTGGTTCCACGGAGAATTGCAAGAAAAGGTTCTGCAGAATCCTTCCAATATTTTTTGATTCCGTATTCGATTCGGCGTATTGTGGCAGGTGCAAGAGGCTTTTTTCTGTTCCTGATTGAGGGGCATGGAATTGACCAGTCTATGATGTCTTTTGCGGCTTTCCATTTGGGCAGTTTATCGCCTGTCTCTGAATTAGTTGGCTCTGGCCAGATGATTTTTTTACCGCCTTTTGCGGCCTGGATAAAGAGTCTTCTTCTTGTTGTTGGTACTCCGTAGTCAGCTGCACAAAGGATTTTCCACTCAACGGTATAGCCGAGTGATTCAAGAGCAAGTATGAAAGAACGGAAGACATCACCTTTGCGTGCAGGATCTGGCTTTCCGTTCTCGTCAAGCGGTCCCCAGGATGTGAACTCCGGCACGTTTTCTATGATGATTCTGCCGATATAAAGTTCCTGAGCCCATTTGCAGATTTCCCACGCTGTTGCTCTGCTCTGATCGCTTCGGGGTCTGCCACCTCTGGCATTTGAATGATGTGTACACTCAGGGCTTGCCCAAAGCAAATCAAGCTTTCCACCAGGAACAACATTTGTTGGGTCAAGATTCTGAACTGGCTCTTCGTAGTGCGCTGCAAAAGGATAGTTTGCTGTGTGAGTTTCTATGGCTCTTTTCCAGTGATTGATTGCACTGAGTTTGATGTCAAAATTATACTGCTTGGCGGCTTGTGTTATTCCTGTGCTTTCTCCACCACCACCGCAGAACATGTCTACTACCTGTAATTCCTTCATGTCAAATCCTTATGCTGATAAGTATTCTTTCAAGCTTCCGTGCGGAAGTGTCTTTAAGTATTCGTTCATGGCTGCTTCGACATCCTCGGCGGGGTCTATGAGGTATTCTGCCAGGCTCCACCAGGGGATGCGGATGATGGTGTCGCGAATTACGATGCAGTCGAGCTTGTAGTAGTTGAGCAATGTCTGGATTTCGTCGTAGGTGAGATGGAGCAGGCCTGCGGCTTCCCTGACTTTGTACATGTACTGCCAGCCCTGATCTGCGCTGTCGATTATCCGGCGGATCAGGGACTGTTTCTGTCCGTCGGTCAGAGGCGGTTGCGACATTTCTTCCTTTGAAAACAGCCACGCTTCCTTCATTTCTTTTCGTGCTCCCTGCGCTCCGTCTTAGATAGGAAGGCCATAATGCTCCTGAGCTCGTTCTCGCCGCATTTTGTGTAGGATTCCTTTTTGAACCTTGTCTGCGCGAAGCTGTCCAGGCGGTCCTTCCATCCTGAGCCAAGGATTTTCCTTGCACGTGCGGAAACGGCATCAAGCAAAGTGGGCTGTTCCTTTTTGTAATAAAAGCGGAATGTTTTTTTGTTCTGCTTCTCCAAAACGGTATTAAGATCATTAAATACAGCGCGGAGTTCCTGCATTGAACAGTCAGAGCAGCTTTCTTTTCCGGTTGCGCCTGATACGATAATTCTGTATGTTGCGTCATCAAGACCTGCAGAAGTTTTCTGCACGTGTATGAGACCGATCAGGCGGCTTCTGTTTGATTTTTGTTCCATCTGGCATTCTCCCTTGCAAGCCTTGCTGAAAGTTCCGGCTGCTTATGCACACCGAAATTCCAGCCCCGCCTGTACGCTTTCCTGATTTCATCCGCAATGTACTCAAGATGATTTTCTTCTATATATTCCTCGCAATCCATGAACGCGGAGTCCCTGGAAGGTTTCAGTTTTTTGATTTCTTCCATCACGCCGCCTCCTTATGCCGCGCAGAGCTTGTCGAGCATGTTGTCGGTGACGGTGGCAAGGCCGGATGCTTTCGCCATCTTGCTGATTGCTATTGAGTCGTTTACGATTGAGCGGAATCCTCCCTGGGCATGACGGACGAGTCTGTCGGCTGTGGACGGCGTGATGTCGATTCCGGCTGCCTCATGGTAGTAGGCTGCGACATCCACGGCATGGGCCCGGTCGAATAGTACGATCGGATTCCTGATTCTGCTTCTGAGCCTGGGGATTCTGTCTGTCTTTGTCTTCAATCCTTCCTCCCCGACGAGCAGGAAAGGAAGCTGGCATCGTTCGTTCAGGGCGCGGATTATCTCAAGGTAGCGGACGGGGAGCTTGTCGGCTTCGTCAATGATTACGAGTTTCCTTGCGTACTTGCAGTTCTCCTCAAGCACGCTGAGACATTCTCCGAAACTGTGAGGCCTTGTGTGCGCAACTGACTCGCAGATGTCGCGCAAAAGCTGTGTCTTGGTTGAGCCGTCCACAAAAAGCACGTAGGACGCGTTCGGGTTTTCCTGGACATACCATTTTGCTGAGTGTGTCTTTCCCCGCTCGGCGGTTCCGATTGCCATTCCGATTGATGACGACATGGTTCCGTCCGGTGCCGAAAGGTCATCCGCAAGGGCCTTGAAGCGTGAGACGCTCGGAGTGAGCACCAGCACGTCGGTGTCAATCGCGATGCCCTGTGGTATACTCTTTGTGTAGCCCGCATTCTTGAGGCGTTCGATGTACTCAACTTCCTTATCCTGCCAGTTCGGGTAGTTCTGGTGGCAGATTTTGACGATTTGGGATTTGTCAACTCCGATGATGCGGGCTGCTTCCTGCATGGACAGCCTGTTGTTTTCAATCCAGTTTCTCAACATAATTTTTCCTCCTATCTGTTGAATTTGTCCCTGACATAAGACGAGAAGTAGTTTTCCTCGCTTGATGTCATTTTGCTCTCGTAGTCAAACTTGAAGTCCAGTTCCTCGTGGCTCAGGTGCTCTCCTGAGTAGAGCTGGTTCAAGATGTATTCATAACGCTCGCGGTCGGTGTAGAACACCGGCTTTCCGTGGGCGCGGAGTACGTTCTCGCTTCCGATTCTTGCCGCAAGCGTCTCAAGGAAATCTTCCTGGGAAAGGGTCTCTTCCCGGCGGTTGAATGATTCCGGCATTGCTCCGAATTCTTCCCTGCGCCTGCTCACTGCAAGAGGAATTTCCCGCAGCTCCTCTTTCTCTGCATCAGCTTTTTTTATAACTGGTGTCGGAATCACCTGTTCCGGCGTGGTGTACTCAAGCTGATTCTGTACCGATTTTTCCGCCAGGTCTTCCGCCGCGTGGAGCTCCTCGAACTTCTTTGGCTCTGACAGAACCCTTATGTTCTTGTTCTGGGTCGCAAGATTGAAAGCCTCCTGGACTGTGCGCATGTTGCGTTTCTTCCATTTAAGCTGTTCAATCATCTCCTGCTCGTTCAGCATGTCTATTTTCTTGACGGGCCGCAGCGCGATTGCGTGATTAGTTCCCGGCTCTATCGCGAACACTCCGAGGTCAAGGTTCTCCGGGTCGTAGCGGATCTCCACCTTCTGCCGGTTGTATGCGACGAGCGTACCCCGGTTCTGCAGGATCATCTCCTGCGTCAGGTCCGGCCCGATGTACTCAGTGCCGTTGAGCTCGATGCGGTCTCCCTTTACCTGACGGAAGGTGCTTTCCATGAACAGGTAGGCTTCGTCACGCGGGTCAATCATTGTAGGCATCCAGCCGCCGCGCTTGTACTCCTCGAGCTTTTCTTTCGGTGAGCAGCCCAGCGTGGAGTGGACGCGGTTTTCGTAGATGTCGATTGCCCTCACGACCTGATGGATGAACTCATCGTAGGTGAGGATGTAGCCGCTCTGCTTCTGCCATTCAAGACGTTTGGTCGCCTGTTCTTCTTCCGGCGCGGAAATTGCCAGTCCCTTCACAAGTCCGGGCAGGCACTGGTCGCGCAGAATCTGCTCAAGCGTGTTGAAGAAACGCTCGATTGGCTTTGTCTTTGCGTTCTTTACGCGGGCAAATATCCTCCGGTGCTGCTTTTCCCACTCCGCCTTTGTCGGCACCACGTCCACCACCAGCCCCTCGGTGTCCTCCACGATGTAGCGTCCGTTGTCGGCATGGTAGAGGTCAGCCTCGTCCAGGAAGCGCACTCCGTAGCTCTGGAGACGCTCCACAATCTGGGATGCGAGCTGTGACTTTTCGCTCGTACCGTTGTCGTTGTAGGTGCTCTCGAACTTGCCGAAGCGTTTGATTCCCATGCGAAGGGCACGTGTTACGGTGTAGGTGTTGTACGCGATGTCGAAGCTGATTCCGTATACGAGGCGTGTCGCCATGTCAAGCCAGAGATAGCATTCCGCCCTGATGTACCTGTCCTTTGTGCCTGTGGCGTTCGGGTTGAGGCACCAGAAGTCGAAGATGTGCTGGTCTCCTACTATCAGCTGGAAAGGCATGAGCTTGGACAGGTCACGGCTTATGTAGAACATGTTGTCCAGTGCCCTCTGGCCGCCCTTGGCTAGAAGCTTCATGGCAGGGCTGATGTTCCTTGCGTGGACGTATGCGCTCGCCTCGCT
>CAMJZA010000120.1 GCA_946410085.1 uncultured Treponema sp.
AGAGCATCATCATCTTCCTGTGCCGCTTTGACCCTTACAAAAAGGGGATTCCGTGCTATACTGTACGACGGAAATGCGAAGAGGACGGGAGCGTGGAAGTAGGCGATGCTGCCACCGTGCATGTGCTGAACTGCCGGGCGCATGCAAAAGTGCAGGATGAGTCCCTGCGGGCGTTCATGAAGTACGTCCAGACGGACGAGGCGGAATCTGAGTTTACGAGGAGGCTGCGGAAAATGGTTGAAGCGCAGAAACAGATTGAGGGAACGAAGAAGCTCTACTTCTCGTGGAGCCTGCACGACTATGACGTGCGGAACGAGGGGCGTGAGGAAAAAGCCCGTGAGACCGCACAACGAATGATAGCATCAGGGAAGCTGAACATGGAGGACATCTCCGACATGACCGGCCTTTCCCTCGCGGAAGTGGAGAAGCTCGCCGCCGGGCAGGGGTGATACGCTCTCGCAACCGGCAGCGCAGCTTCAAGCCGACCGGCAGCGCAGCTTCAAGCCAACCGGCAGCGCAGCTTCAAGCCTGACGGCTGTGTCGGCGGGGAGATCTGCCGCCCCGGCGGTAAGCTGTCTGCAAACGTCCGGTTACGGGGCTGCGGCCGGGCGATTTTTTTGCGAAATGCGGCATATTTTTAAAAAAAATTGCAAAAATTCCCCGAAATTCCCCCTAACGCACTAAAATTCTGTGCGTTGTACTCTATTTTTACCGTGTAAAAGGCCGTATAATCCTGTCCTTGGATTTCAGTTTTCGGGGTTTGGATGGTATGGTAAAAAGTGTTTTTATGGCAGTGGTGGCCGTAGCGTGTATTCTGCTCGGCATGGTGCTGATGGTAGGATTTTCGTCCTGCTCTCACTCGAGCGATGACTTTATCGGGGACAACCCGGATACGCGTTACTTCGGCATCAGCGGGGGAGGAGCTGGCAACGGCTCTTCCGGCACGGGGGGGAACGTCTACCGGCTCATCGGGTGGTAGTGGTACTGGCGGCAGCACTACGCCAGCACCAAGTCCAACCCCTACATCGACTGGCAGAATTGGAACAAAAGCTTCTCCAAATGCAGTTGGGGACATCGTGTTTAGTGATGGCTCTGCAACAGCCTACAATGACGCGAGTTTCGACTTTGCTGCACACCAGAGTGATGCCGTTGCCGTAATATTTGATGCTGTGTCAAAAAAAGGTATAGGATTAGCTTGTTGTCAAAAAATATGGTCAGCATATCTCCTTAATGCCGCTCTGGGTATTGATGGTATGTCTCAAACTGACGGAAGCGGAAACTATACAATTTTATACAACAAAGCAACAACACAGATTGTTGGCAGCCGCTTCCCGATAGCACCAGCGGATATGGAGACGGTTTTTCCTGTGATGTATTGGGTTCATACTTATTCGGTTCCAGGCTATACAAGTGGTTGGTATTTACCTGCAAAAAATGAACTTGCGTTAATACTTCAAAATGTTACTGAACTTGAGCAAGCACTTAGCAAGGTTAATGGTTTTACAATAGGAAATAAACACTTTTGGACATCAACCAAGTCTCATTCCACGACTGGTCCTGCTGGTATTTATTATGAGTATTATAGTAATAATAACGTGCAAACTTTTAGTGCTGAAGACTATGACACAAACTTGTATTACGGCATTCCTGTTCATGTTTTTAATTAATCATGTCTGAGAAGGAGTTTGATGATGAAAAATAAATCATAAAGACGTTTTCAGCATACCTCGGAAAACTTCTGTTTTTCGAGGTTCCTACATTCATTTCATTAGGAGAATAGTATGATAGCACTTTCTACAATAAAAGACACCGTTGACCTTGCCGTGTTGGCTTTCTCGCTGTTCGCAGGCGACCCCAAGGAAGAGGAGCGCAAGCAGCGGGTCAACGTCCTGTTCCGCAGGCTCTACGCCGAGACACGCTCCAACCTTGCCGTTCTGGATCTTGTGGATAAGGAAAAGCTCAAGTCCCGTGCGGACTGGTTCAAGGCGGTTAGGGCGGTCGCCCCGCTTCTCAAGAACGAAGCCGGCCAGCTTGTCCTGTTGGGCACGGACAGCTGCTTCAGGGAAATCAAGGTGATTCAGGCCGACATTGACGGTGCGTGGGAATTCAATAAGGAGGATGGCGAGGACAGCGACGCCTATGAGGCACCCGCAAGCTTCAGGAAGGCCGTTGAGTTCTGTGTGGGCAAGATAGAGCTCCTCAAGTCCTATGCTTCTATCGATGAGAATGCCATAGACCTGTTTACCCGCCTTGTGCCGTCGCGGCGGTTTTCCAACATCTGCGCCTATTCCAAGATAATCGCACAATCGATCTCCGCATACCTTGCATGCTGCGAGGGGTAAATGCAATGCGGGCTCCTTTACGGAAAAGTAACCATAAGACATATACAGGAGGAAACTACATGAAACGTACTGCATCTATAAAACGCTTCCCCCTCCTTGTGTGCGCCCTCCTCCTTGCGGGCATGGCGTTCCTGTCTCCGGTGCGGGCGGCGGCCCAGTCCACCTCCGACTACGGACTCCCGCAGGGCTTCCGCTTCTGGAACGAGATTTCCTCGGACCTGGTGGAAGCCCTGGGCCGCAGCTACAACAAGGACCGGCTGGACTACATAAACCGGCAGAACTACAACGCGGAGTTCGCAGGGATAAAAGAGAAGCTCGGCATCCGCTTTGACTCGGAAAAGCTCGGCTTCCTGCTTGAGCCGGAACTGTCCCTCACCGATGCGGACCAGCACTGGTCGGTCTACTATCATGAGTGGGGCAGCCCCTGGCATGCCCTGAACCAGGACGACCTTTCCTTTACCTGGACGGGCATGGAATGGTACGTGCGCTTTACGCCCTTTGACCTTGCGGAACTGAACCTGCACCGGAGCGTCAGGACGGCGGGCGGTTACCTGGCGGTCATAGACCGCTGGCTGGACGAGGCGGATCTGCAGGGAGCGGGGTTCGGCGTCATCCTGTCGCCGGTGAAGGGGCTGCGGGTTGCGTCGGAATTGCCGATGGGCTTTGAGCTTGCGGGTATTCCCAACCGGCTCAACGGGGAAATAGAAGACACCTGGTGGCCTCAGGCTTCTCCCCTGCACGCGCGGGAAGGCTACGGCTCCAATTCCGGCAGCTATACGTTCGTGCTGAACGCAGGGGCGGACTACGAGCTTTTCAGCCTTGCTACGCTCGGCGTGACGGTACACGACATGCTCAATGCCGCGACCCGCAGTGCCGGCGTCTATGCCGCTGCGCAGCTTGCCTTCATACAGGCACGGGCGGGCTACACCTACAACGGCGAGGCGACCCGGGTGAGCCTGCTGGACTTTGACGGCATGGGGCTTGAGCGGGTGTACATAGGCGGCCGGCACAAGGCGAGCCTTTCTGCAACGGCGGAACTGGGGGACTGGCGGCTGAGCGCAGACGCCCTGTGGAACGTCCGCAAGAAACAGTCGGTATACGACCTGTACACGGGCCTGCGGGCGGAATGCGCCGTGCTTCCCGGCACGCTCGACCTTGCCCTTTCGGCAGCCCTCGTACTGGACTTCGGCAACGATCGGGAGAAGGGCGTGGGCTTTGTGCGGACCCGCGAGAAGGGGCGGCACGAGCTTCCCCTGTACACGACGGGGATCTACTGGTTCCACCCGAAGAAGGGCTCGGGCGACCGGAGCGAGAGGCTGCGGCAGGCGGAAATGGCCGCCCCCATGCTGGAGCTGTGGCCCGGCATGACCTACGTCACCGGACGCAACACCTTTACGGCGGGGGCAAAGCTCCAGTACTGGATTGACGGCGAGGCTTCCTGGGCGGCGAGCTTCCCCGTCTCCTGGCGGGTTGCGTTTTAGTGCGGAGTGTGTGACACAACAAAGACTGCCGGTAACGGCATGAACGGAACATAAAAGGCAGCGGTGACCTGTACGGCGGTACGTCCGGTTCGAGAGGCTCCGGCGCACTTGCGTTGACGGGGGCGGACACGGCATAGTATACTGAAGCCATGACCGGGAGACGAAACCTGCCGATAGGCATCCAGACATTTGAGGAAATACGGGCGGACAACGCCGTCTACGTGGACAAGACCGGGTTCATTGCGGAGCTTGCCGCTTCGCCTTCATCTTTCAACTATGCCTCGCTTGAGGATGACATTGAAGTGGGGCGGCGTGCACTTGAGAACTACCGGCTCACGGCGACTGACCCCCTCCCCATGCTCTACCAGGCGGGCTACCTGACCATCAAGGCCTACGACAGGGCTTTCAGGAGCTTCACGCTGGGTTTGCCGAACGACGAGGTGAAGTACGGCCTGTATGAGAACCTCGTCCCCCTCTACGCGGGCTACGAGTCGAGCACGGAAAAGCAGCTGACCGAGTGGCTCGTCAGGTAACGGATGGCAAGGAGGTGTGCGATGAGGCAAAAGCTTTTCGGGGGCGTGGGGGTGCTTTTCCTGCTGCTGGCGGCAGTACCTGCTTTCGGCGAGGACGGCGGGTACGGCGATGGCAGCAGGGTCGGTGGCAGCGGTCTTCCCCTGCTGGCCCTGCAGAAACAGCAGCGGGAGGCAAGACCGACTGCCCCGCTCACCGCTTCCGGCACGCTTGACATCTCCGTCTTCAGCGTCCAGCAGCGGACGCAGCCTCCGGCGGACAACATGACCTACCGCTGGATCAGGGAGAAGTTCGGCGTGACCTTTTCCTGGGACATCCTGACGGGGGATAAAGACCAGAAAATCAAGTCGTTCATCGCTTACGGCAGGCTCCCCGATCTTGTGGAAGTAGATTCCGAAAAGTTCCAGCGGGCCGGCTGCCTGCGCGACCTCAAGCCCCTTATAGAGCAGTACGCTCCCAACCTGAAGAAGCACTACGCTTCCGTCTGGGAAAAGATGATTGACAGTGATTCAGAGAAAGACGATGAGGGGGCCATACTCAGGGAGCACATCTATTCCCTTCCCGACTCCGGCGTGTATGACGGAACCCCTTCCGACAGCTATTACAACGCGAATGCGTTCTGGATTCAGAAGGACGTCCTGAAGGAGTTCGGCTATCCTGAGATTACGACCGTCGATGAGTACTTTGACCTCATCGAAGCCTATTACCGGAAGCACCCGACCATCGGCGGAAAGCCGACGGTTCCGTTCAGCATCATCACGGCGGACTGGGAAGCGTTCAACCTCTGGAACCCGCCGAACTTCCTCGCAGGCTATCCGAATGACGGTAACGGCCATGTTGACCGCGTGAACGGCCACTATGTCTACACGGACAACTACACCGACGAAAACGCAGAACGCTGGTTCAGGCTCGCCAACGGCTATTACCGGCGCGGCCTGATTGACCCCGAATCCTTTACCGACAGCCGTGACCGCTACTATGCAAAGATTGCACAGGGCCGCGTCCTCGGCATGTTCATGCAGGGCTGGCAGTTCATGGGAGAGCCGGAGCGGATACTCAGGAACGAAGGAATGGATGAACGGACATACGTTCCGCTTCCGATTGTATTTGACAAATCCATCCGGCCGCGCTACCGCGACCGGCCGCTTCCCAACCTGCAGCGGGGCTACGGCATAACGGTCAAATGCCCGGAAGAAAAGGCCGTCAGAATCCTTCAGTTCATGGACAAAATGCTTGCGGAAGAAAACCAGAAAATCCTGTACTGGGGCTTCAGGGATGTGGATTATTACATCGACGATGACGGTTCCGTAACCGGTACGAAGGGGGCCGCATACCGGACGGAGCGGCAGCGCCGGCAGCAGAAGGATCCTGCCTGGCGTAACCGGAACCGCGCCGTCCTGTGGGCAGAAAAAGCTCCCAGGCTGGAAGGGATGCTGCCGTCCGGCTACACGAGGAATCTGGATGACCTTCCCTGGGAATATGAGGGACGCTTTGAATATGTGACAGGTCAGAATGAGACGGACCTTGCACTGTGGGCTGCCTACGGCGTGAGCTCCTATGCGGAACTGATGGACAGAAATCCGCCGGAAAATCCCGGCTGGTATCCGATGTGGCAGTGCAGCCCGTCTGCGTACAGGGGCGGTTTTGAAGCAGAAGCAGCTGCCGCCGCGGCTGAATTTGAGCACATTCAGCGGACGTACCTGCCCCGGCTGATTACGGGCGAAGCAGCTGCCTTTGAAAAGACCTGGGCCGAATACTGCGCGCAGATGAAGCCGCTTACGGACGTGTACAATGCGTTCATGCAGCAGCAGCTTGATCAGCGTATCGAAAAGTTCGGCGGTGA
>CAMJZA010000121.1 GCA_946410085.1 uncultured Treponema sp.
GACGACCTTATGATTGCGAACCACACGCTCTACCAACTGAGCTATATCCCCAAATTGTTTTATTACTATACAGGATTTGCGGACTTTAATCAAGAGGGGGAAGGGCGGCTTTTGCTGCTTTCCGTGTCCGGTGTTTCCTGCACCCGTTCCAGTCTGGCGGCAAACTGGATGCTGCGGGCTGTCGCGATGGAATCGAACTTGATCGTATAGCAGGATGCTGCCGTGTTGACAAGCTGGATTGTTCCCTCGCCGAATACGGGATGGCGGACCCGGTCGCCTTGGGCAAGCAGCGTCCGCATGTTCCTGAGCCGTTCCTCGTCGTATGCGATGATTTCGCGGGACTGCCTGGCAAGATCATCGGGGAGCGGCTTGACCGGTTCCAGGTTTTCCAGCCCTGCGTCAAAGATGAAACGGCTGGGGTACTTGAACAGGTTGTCGTTTGCCCGGCCCTCGCTGTCGCTCAGGAAGAGCCCGTCCTTTGCCCGCGTCATGGCAACGTAGGCTATCCGCCGTTCTTCTTCCATATCGTCCGGGGTCTGGATTTTCCGGCTCGGGAAGACCCCCTCGTTCAGGCCGCAGACAAAGGTGTAGGGGAACTCCATGCCCTTTGCGGCATGAATCGTCAGCAGCTTGACGCAGGATTTGCCTTCTTCCCGGTCAAGGTCCGTAAAGAGGGCGATGTGCTGGAGCAGGCTTTCGAGCGTCGTGTCATCGTCCAGTCCCGCTTCGCCCACCGACCGCTTGAACTCGGCAAGATTGTCCAGCCGGTCCTGATCGGCTTCAAGGCGCAGGAAGGACTCGTAGCCGCTCCTGTCGAGGATTGCCTGCAGTATGTCTCCCAGTGTCGCCTTTTTGTGCAGCAGGGGCGTGTTTGCTCCCGGTTCTGCACGCATCTGCCTGACGCTTTCGACTGCCTCAATGTAGGCTTTTGCCCCCGTTCCCCTGAAGCTGTCTCCGTCTGCAAGTTCCCTGAGGGCCTGGTAGGCGGAACAGGAGTGGCTTTCCGCATAGTCCCGTATGAGGGCCTGCTTGGTTTTTCCGATCTTGCGCGAAGGGGTATTGATGGTCCTGAAGAAGGAAATGTCGTCTGCACTCGTCAGCATACGAAGGTAGCAGACAACGTCCTTTATTTCCCGCCTGCCGTAGAACTCGGTTCCTGCAAGAATGCGGTAGGGGATGTCTTCCCTGATGAATGCTTCTTCAAGGCTCCGCGACAGGTAGTGTGCCCGGTAGAGCACGGCGCAGTCGGAATAGCGGATTCCGCCGCCCTTGACGAGCCGTGCGATTTCCCCGCAGATCCACTCGGCTTCCTTGCTTTCGCTTTCCGCATGGAAGTAGCGGGGGTTCATCCCGCTGCCCTTGACTGCATGCAGGTCCTTGGGGTAGCGGACGGTGTTCACGCTGATGAGCTGGTTGGCGGCAGCGAGGATCTGGGGCGTACTGCGGTAGTTTTTGTCCAGTACGATGCTCGTTGTACCGGGGTATTTTTTATCAAAGTCGAGGATGAGCTTCACGTGGCTGCCCCGCCAGGAGTAAATCGTCTGGTCGCTGTCGCCGACGATGAAGAGGTTCTTGTGCTTCGCGGAAAGAATCTCTGCAATACGGAACTGCTTGGCGCTCACGTCCTGAAACTCGTCCACCATGATGTACTGCATCCGCTCCTGCCACTTTTCCCGGATGTCGGGAAAGTGTTCCAGTATGTAGAGGGCAAAGTTGATGAGGTCGTTGAAGTCAACGCCGAAGCACTTTTTCTGCTCGTAGAGGAAGCGGAGGAAAATTTCCTGGTTCTGGTCAATGCCCGGCATGGACCACTTGGCCTTGAGTTCCTCGTTGTTCAGCTTGTAGATGTATTCGATGTAGGTGTCCGCGCTCAGCTTCTTTGCTTCCAGCACCTCGTCGATCTTGCGCTGGACGGTCGTTTCCTTGAGGGTCAGCTTCATGTCGGCAAAGACCCGGAGCAGGATTGCCCGCCAGTCTTCTTTGTCGAGGATGATGAAGTCTGAGGGAAAGTTCAGTGCATGGATGTCTTCGTGCAGAAGCTGGGTGCAGAAGGCGTGAAAGGTACAGATGAGCCCCAGGTCCATGTCGCCCAGGCGGGAGCGTACGCGGGCTTTCATCTCGTTTGCTGCCCGGTTGGTGAAGGTAACGCAGAGGATATTCTTGGGCGATATGCCCAGGTCCCGCACCAGATAGCAGTAGCGGCTGGTCAGGGCCCGCGTCTTGCCGGTGCCGGCTCCTGCGATGACACGGACGGGACCTTCCGTTGTCTGCGCTGCGAGAAGCTGTTCTTCGTTCAGATGTGCAAGAATGTCGTCCATGGGTCAGGTCCTTTCTGCCTCTGTCAGGAGGCGCTCTGCAAGCCCTATCTGCTTGAGGAAGAAGTCAATCTCCGCCCTGACCCGCTTGAGGAAAGCCGTGTCGGTGGAAACGCGGTAGCCGTCGGGAAAATGCAGGTAGAGGTATTCCCTGCCGGTCAGGAGCGCACGCAGCTGGGCGTCAAGGCTCACGGCCGTGTCGCGGAAGCCGCTTGTCTCCCCGTGCATCAGGAGGTCTTTGAGCGTGAGCAGGGCGGTTTTTTCTCCGGTCAGAAAGGCGCTGACCTGTGCGTCCAACTGAGGGGCGGCGCTTTCAGGGGCTGCGGCCTTGGAACTTCCTTCTGTCACCGCTGATTCCGCTGCCTCCGCCGCTTTCAGCAGCAGGGCGTTTTCTACGCGGGGGAGGGCGAGGTCCAGCCCCGTCTTGCCGATGTCAAAAAGATTCTGCTGTCCCGGGAAAAGCGAGCGGAAGGATTCGGCATAGCCTGTCATGGACGTAATGCTTATCATGGTGCTTCCGTCCTTGCTGTGTACGGGATGTGCGTTTGGTCCGAATGCGGCCCCGTAGTTTTCGGCAGGGGACAGGCGGGAAGCGGCCGTGTAGCGCTGGATGTCATGGGGAACGCCGCTTGCATGGGTGCGGCCCGCGCTGTAGCTGAAGTCCAGCCCGGTAACGAAGACGGGAATGCTTTCGTCCGTCCGCAGGCGCAGGGCAATGGCAACGGCAGCGAGTCCGACTGAACCGAGCGGGGCTGTGTAGTCATGGACAATGCCCGCTTCCTGCAGCCGGTCCAGATAGGAAACGGCGGCGTAGCGGCTTGCAAAAAAGACAGTCCTGTTGGGGAATGAGCGCGGTACCGAGGGACGGGACGTAATGTCGGCAAAGAGCAGGGGCGGGGAGGCGGACAGGGCGGCGGCCGCGCCGATATAGGCCTTCTGTATGAAAAGCTGACTTTCCAGACTGACAACGGCATCCGGCCGGATGCCCCGGCGCAGGAGGGCGGGGAGGGCAGCATCGACAGCGATGATGCAGCAGCCTTTGTCGGGGATGCTTGTTTTGTCCAGACTTTCTCCTGCCCCGCAGACAAGGATGGGGCGGGAGACGCTTCGCAGCAGCTGGAAGAGCTGCAGGGACCGGGAGAGCCGGGGCAGGTTCCGGAAGATGTTCTTTGCATACATCCGCCCCATCCTGACGAGGGTGATCTGGTTTTTCCAGAAGAAGGCAATGATTTCCTGCGCGGCCGCCGCAACCTGAGCGTAGAAGGCGGGGGCAAGGGCTGTTCCCGCACTGAAGTCCAGCCTGAGTACCCGCCGGTACGTTCCCGTGGCAGCAAGCCGGCGCAAATGCGCATCCAGGTCAGCAAGGTCACTGCCGGAGTACAGTGTGACCCGGCCTTCCCTGTCTGCGGCTGCCAGCCGTTCCCGGGCAATGGCACAGAGGGCTTCGTCCGCCTCGATCGCGATAATGTCCGCTTTCGTGTCCGCCGCGGCAAACAGTTCGGTCAGTCCGTAGCAGAGACAGGGGGAGCAGATGAGGATGAGGCTTGCTGAATCAATCGGGGTGTTTTTTTGAAGTAAGGAAAGCACCGCCCGCGTCGGATCATATTTTGAATAGAGCAGGCGGTTTTTGTACTGTACGGTTTGCAGAATCCCTTCCTGCCCTGTGCCCGCGGCAGCCGTTTTGCCGGCAGTACCCGCAGCACAGTTCAGCAGAAGGGGGCTTTCATGTGCCTGGAAATCCAATGCCGTCAGCCCGCAGCAATGTCAGTCCGAGTCCTTGCCGTATTCCGTGAAGTTCTCGAAGTAGGCGGTCCAGACATTGTTGACGACCTTTGATGAGGTCATCAGCGTTTCTTCTGCACAGCTGTAGTTGACGTTCTTAATCTTGTCCGCAAGTCCGTCGGTCGTGGCAGCAGTATCCTGCGTGATTCCCGTGCAGTTGAACACGAGGACGTTTGAACTGAGCACGACGGGGACGGAACTTTCGCCCTTCTTGAGGGAGAAAATCTTCTGAAGGACAGCATCGTTCGTATTCAGGTTTGCCAGCTCGGTGTTTGCTGCCGGAACCGTTCCGTAGAGGGAGGAAGAACCGTAGTTCAGGGGGAATGCTTCCGTCTCAGAGACCGTTACGTTGAAGTTTTCCGCAGCTTCCTCAAATGAACTCAGGGACGCCTGTGCCGTGAAGTCCTTTGCGATGCTCGAATAGTAATCTTCAATATATCCGTGCTCGTTCGTCTTGATGTAGGTCGTGATGACGCTGACGGTTTCAGAGTCAGAAAGGTTTGCCGCCGTGTCTGCACCGTCCTTGCGGAAAATCGTAAAGCCGCGTGCCGTTGCAATGACTTCGGACATTGCTCCGCTCGGAAGGCCTGTTACTTTCTCAAGGTCGCTGGCTTCGGGGATGCTTATGGCAAGCTGGTAACGGTAGGGACGGGCAAGCTTGCCGTCGTCGTCGGTGTAGTAGCCGGTCGACTTCTCGCTCAGGGCATCTTCAAAAGTGATTTCGTTTGCAGTCAGCTGCTTGTACAGGGCCTTTGCGTCAGCCTCATTTTCCAGGGAAATTGCCGACAGGTTGTATTTGACGAACTTGTCCGTGTTGTTGTCGAGCTTTGCCCATTTGACGGCTTCTTCCTCGGGGAAGTCCTCGGTATTGAAGGCGACATACTTGAAGGAATGCTTTTCCTTTCCCATCTCGGTGAAGAAACGCTCTTCCTGTGTGCTTGTCTTTATGCCGTAGAGGGGGCTGTCCTTGACGGACAGGGTGCTTGAACCGAGCAGGTCATCGCGGAAGCGGTTGTAGGTGAGTGAGTTGACGATGCTCTCGCGCAGGTTCTTCCGCGTTGTTTTGTCTGCCTGATTATAGAGCTTGGGTGAATAGCTGCCGCTCTCGTCGGTGAAGTAGTTTATCATCCTCCGGTTTACGGCCTCATCGGGAACGGTATAGCCGGTCTTTGCAACCCTGTCGAGGTAGGCGAGGTTTTTCACCGTTTCGGAAAAGGCTTCAGTGAACAGATAATAGGAAGAAGCAGAGTCGATGTTTATGCCGTAGGACTTGTAGGTCTCGGCGAGGTTTTCCGTGACGTTTCTGAAGGGTGAACCCATTTCATAGGTAATCTTCTTGCCGTTGTAGCTGCCGAATACCGGCGCGTTTCTGCTGCTGAACAGCGCGTTGATGACCTCGTATCCGCCGAAGGGGATGAATACAATTGCTGAAATCACCAGTATGATGACAGCACCGATTTTTGTATGGTCCTTTGCCGTTTTTACCTTTGTTTCCTGAGCCATAAAATGCTATGTCCTTGTGAAAAATATTAGTGCAACAATTTTATCACTGTCGCCCCTGCCTGTCAACGGCAGGGATCTGAGCGGAAAAAAGTTTTTCGTTTTTTTGAAAAAAAAGCGGGTTTTACGCTTGACACTTTTTTATTAGCGTGCTATAGTCATTTTCACACGGGGGCTTAGCGAAGTTGGTTATCGCGCTGGCCTGTCACGCCGGAGATCACGGGTTCGAGCCCCGTAGCTCCCGTC
>CAMJZA010000122.1 GCA_946410085.1 uncultured Treponema sp.
CGGACAGCACGTCCGTCACCTTCAGCATTACGAACCTTGACGGCGCCCCCGACGACGCGGTCTTTACCTACAGCTGGAAGGACGAAACCGGTGCCGAAGTCGGCACGGGGGCAAGACTCCCCCGCACCGCAGGCCAGATGCTCGGCGCGGGCTTTACCCCGCTCAACGACTCCGAAACGCGGACCTACTCCGTGGAAGTCTCCTATACCGACGCGACCGGCAGCACGGTCACGAGCTCCGGCAGCGCCACTGCAACCATCGCGACGGCAGCGACCCTCACCGTGAATGCCACCGGCCTCCAGACCGAAGGCGACCGGTATGTCCTCGCCGTGAATAAGGGAACTGCCGTGAGCTTCACCGCAGGCGTCCTCTGCTACGGCGGAACGGCGGACTACAGCTGGTCTCCCTCCGGTACGGCGATCGGTCCCGTTTCGGGTACGGGTACGCACAATGAGAACGCAGGCATAAGCCCCGCTGCAGGCGGCCTGTCCACGCTGACCGTGACGGCAACGCTTGCAGACGGCAGGGTACTCACGAAGGACATCGACGTCTACGTGCTCGACCTGACCCTGAGCAAAGGCGGCACTCCGCTCGGAGCGTCCGACCCCGTCTTCATTACCGATGCAACGGGAGATACACCCTCAGCGACCCTGACTGCCGCGCTCGACGGCCTTGCAGGCCTTTCCGGCGTGAGCTACAGCTGGCAGGTCGGGAGTACGTCCGTTGCGACGGTAAGCCCTGCAGGCAGTACGCCGTCGGCAACGGCGACCGTCAGCAGCGCTGCAGCGGGCACGACGATGGTACAGGTGACGGCATCCTATAAGGGCGTGACGACCGTCCCCGTGTCGCGGCCCCTGTGCGTCGTCGGCCTTGCAGTCAAGGAGTCCGGTACGGTGCTGACCGGTGACCTTGCAATGGCGAAGGACGCTGCGGCTCCCACGAGTCTGACGGCGGAAGTGTCCGGCTACGGCGCTGGTGTCAACTACAGCTGGTCTCCCTCCGGTACGGCGCTCGGCTCCGTTTCGGGTACGGGTACGCACAATGAGAACGCAAGCCTGACCCCCGCTGCGGGCGGCAAGTCCACGCTCACCGTGACGGCGACCATTACCGCAAACGGCATGACCCTGTCAAAGACCATCGACGTGTACGTCTTTGACCTGAACCTGAGCGGCCCCGGGCTTACCGGTCCCGACGCGTCCGGCAATTACACCCTCGTGACGTCGACGAACGATACGTCCGGCGTCGCAGTCAATGCTTCCCTTGCCGGAACGGGCATGCCGTCCGTCAGCTACAGCTGGACGCCCGGCTCGGGTGCAGATAGCTACATCGAATTGAACGGCAGTGCCGCCGCATCGCGCACGGTCAAGCCCAAGGCGGCGGGCTCGGCGTCCTTCACTGTCGGCGTCAGTTACGGCGGTACGACCGTCACGTCAAAGACCGTAAACGTTTCCGTTGCGGGCATCGTGTTCACGACCTTCCCCAAGTCCTTTGCAATGGGTGGCGCGACCAACAGCATCTCGCTCTCTGCGGAAGTGCAGGGCTACTCCGGTTCGGTCAGCTGGGGCACGTGGGGCTCCGGGTCGACGACCGTTGCAAGCGTCGGCGGACAGACAAACAGCGGTTCCAGCTCGTCGGTAACCTTGACTGCGGCGGCGGGCGGAAAGACGGAAATCACCCTGAGTGCCACCGTCGGCGGCGTAACGCTCACGGCAAAGAAGGAAATCTACATACTGCAGCTGAACCTCGCGTGTGGGGACAGCTCGTTTACGCCGCCGTCCGGCATCGCCGACCCCAACTACAAGCTCACGCTGATAAAGGGCAACCCGCTGACAACCGACATCACTGCAAATCTTGCCGGACTTCCCGAGGGAAGCGTCAGCTATACCTGGACGCCCCTGACGAGCACGAAGCTGGATATGACGGCGATCGGCACCGGCAATAAGACGGTCCGGCTTGCCACTGTGGCGGCGGGCAATGAGACCGTCAGCGTCCAGGCGACCTATGACGGCGAGAGCATCACGAAGAGCGTGGACGTTGCCGTTGTGGGCATCACGCTGACAGGCAGCAGCACGCTCGTATTCAACAGCGACCCGACGGCGGCCAACCAGATTACGCTGACGGCAACCTTGGAAAATATCGGATTGGCTGACCTGACCGACTCCGGCATTTCGTTTACGTCGAACGCCACGAGCATCGCAACGGTCACGGCCGGCGCCGCCTCGGGAACCGGCCGTCCGGCCACCGTCACCGCGCTCAAGGGCGGCACGGTCACCATTACGGTCACTGCGGCGATCCGCGCAAGCGGCAAGGTGTTCAGCGCCAAAAAGGACATCACGATAATCAGGCTCCTCGTAAAAGACGGTGCAGGCCACGATGTGCCTGCGACGGGAAATACCCTCGTTACTGGCGGAACGGCAACGCTGACAGCCGCATTTGAGGGGCTGACCGGCGGAGACTTCGCATGGACGGTAAGCCCTGCGGGAAAAGTCTCCCTCTCTCCTGCGGACGAGGCGAGCACCACCGTTTCAGGTGTTGATCAGGGCTCTGCCACCGTCACCCTGTCGGCAAGCTACGGCACTACCAGCTGCAGCAAGACGCTGGAATTCAGTGTAGGTATAGACGTCAGCGGACTTAAGGATTACCTGCAAGCCCTGAAGGATGTCGGAACCGTCGGTACTGCCGATGCTCCCATCGAGCTGCCGCCGATAGTCGTAAATACAAGCAACTGGACGCAGATTAACGCATGGTTGTCATGTAGTCCCGGAAAGGACATGTACCTAGATTTGTCGGCGACCACGCTGCCGACCAGCATCAGCTTGATTGACGCCTTCATGGATTGCAAGAAACTGGTTGTTTCGCCGCAGCTGCCGTCCGGTATTGGAAGAATGACCAGCTGCTTTGAAGGTTGTAGCGGCTTGACTACAGCTCCTGCGATACCGTCCAGCGTCACGAGATTGGACCGCTGCTTCGTCGGCTGCTGGAATCTGACGGCGGCACCGAATTTATCAGCCTGTACGAACCTGACGAATATGAGCAGCTGCTTCTATAACTGCATAGGTTTGACAAATCTGTTGGGTATGACGATACCTGCCAGCGTCACAGACATGAGTAGCTGTTTCTGTCAGTGTACGGGCCTGACGACAGCCCCGGTTATACCTGTAAACGTCACAAACATGGTAGGCTGTTTCCAAGGCTGTACGAGCCTGTCCGGTACCGTTACCATAAACGCAAGCATCACCGACAGCAGCAAGTGGACGAATGCGTTCAACGGTGTTTCCGGCGTGACCGTTCAGGTCCCGGACGCCTGCACAAAGGCGGCAATCGAAGCTCGCTCTGAAAACTCCGGGGTCACCGTCGTCATCGCCCCCGGCGGCAGCACCACCTGCCCCTAATCCCGTGTGCCCGCCCCGCAGTTCCGCCCGTGCGGGGGGACGGCAGGGGCGAGTTCCGCAGGGGGGCGGGTTCCGAAGGCGGGCGAGTTCCGCTTGACAAGTGGCGAAACATAACGTATAGTAAACCTGTAATCGCAAGATTGCATGGGCTGAACAATATGCGTTCCTGGTCCACCGAAAGGCGGGGATATACCCCGCCATTTTTGTTTGGGGAGAGATGTGCCAAAGAAAACACTGAGCATTTTCATCGATGAATCCGGCGATTTTGGCCCGTATGATTCACATTCCCCAAACTATTATGTTACAATGGTTTTTCACGACCAGTCAATTGACATTTCACAGGAAATTGAGAATCTGGACAATTACATTGCACAAAAAGGCTTTCCTTTTCATGCGATTCATGCCGGTCCCCTTATCCGAAGAGAGCAAATATATGCGGATGATGAAAGGGAGCGCAGGCAGGAGCTTTTCACAATATTGTATCAGTTTGCAAGACGAATGCCGATTCGTTATATTTGCCCCCGGATTAACAAGGCAGACTGTGAAGATACAGAACTGGCATATACCGCAAGGCTCTCTAAAGTGATATCTGATGAGCTTAAGCGGATTTATGACTATTTGAATGCATATGACCTACGGATTGTTTACTATGATTATGGGCAAGCGGGGCTTACAAAGATTATAACTTCTGTATTCAGCTCCCTTTTTTCCAATGTTGAATTCCGCCGCGTCCAGCCAGCCGACTACAAGCTGTTCCAGGTGGCGGATTTGATTTGCACGATGGAACTGACGAACGCCAAAGCTGAAAGCAATGCCCTGTCCAAATCTGAACTGGAGTTTTTCCATTCTGCTCACGATTTCAAAAAGAATCTGTACAAGCAGCTGAAGAAGAAAATGCTGTAGAAAGACCGGCCGCCCTTAGGGCTAACTGGGTGGCTGCCCCGGGTGGCGCGGGGGTGGGGTGCGGGTAGTGCCACGGACGGGCCGCTTCCACGGGCGAGCGATGCGGGCGGGTTCCGCTTGACAAAGCCGGGGAAAGGCAGGACCCCAGGATATGCGCGGTGAACCAAATATTCGGTATGCTGTCACATGAGGAGGCAGAGGATATCCGCAGCCATCGGGTACACATTGGGGAGCGTTTTTGATGCTTTCTGTGAATCTTTTCCCATTCGTTCTATGACAAAAACAACTTTGATTTGTGCTGCCCGCATTTATGCTGACCTGCGGGAACGTATGGAGCGGGGGAAATGCCAGCGTAGCGTCAAGGCAACCGCCAGCGAAGCGTCAAGGCTATACGTTCCCGTTATGCAATCTCGGCGAGCGTAGGGGGACACCCCGCGGGAATATGTTTCCGTGTTGTCTAGAAGAGCCGCCCAGCAGTTCCGCCTGTGCGTGCAGGCAGCACAGGGGGCGGGGTCTGCAGGGCGGCAGAGCGCATTTGCAGTGGAAAAAATCCCGCCTTTGTGCTATATTTGAACTATGGGAACTGAGAGGACGTACAACTTCAAGCCGGTTGAGGATTTGGTCTTTACCGACGATTTCATGTTCGGGGCGGTCATGCGGGAGCCTGAAATCTGCAAGGGCGTTCTTGAGCGGCTCCTGCATACCAGGATTGACCACATTGAATATCCGGAGCTGCAGAAGTCCATCAGCCCGTTCTACACCCGTAAGGGAGTCCGGCTTGACGTGTTCGTCGCTGACTCGGATAAGGTCTACGACGTGGAGTGCCAGTCATACAAGGTAGAGGACATCGGCAAGCGGACCCGCTACTACCAGAGCATGATTGACATAGACAGCCTCCTGAAGGGGGCCGTCTATTCCGAGCTGAAAGAGAGCTACGTGATTTTCATATGCACGAGCGACCCGTTCGAGTCCGGCCTGCCGGTGTACACCTTCGAGCGGAAGTGCAGGGAGGATGCTGGCGTCGAGCTCAAGGACGAGACCCACCATTTGATATTCAACGCTTCGGCTTACGAGCAGGAGAACGACCCGGAACTGAGGGACTTCCTCTCGTTCG
>CAMJZA010000123.1 GCA_946410085.1 uncultured Treponema sp.
ATTTTTCTTCCATAGCGTATACTCCTTATATGCTTTGCATGAATCCACGGGGCTTACTCAAGCCCCCTGCATATCTATTGGGTGAAAGCGGGGGCGATTCTGAGTGATTGAACCAAAAAAATCTGAAAAATTTTGTAATAGCACGAGCCGAACCGCGCACCGTTGCGTGGACGGACCCTGCGACGGGTGGATTTTCTGCCCGCTTTGTGCTATCATGCTGGTATGGAAGGACTCAAACAGTTTCCCATCGGGATGCAGGATTTCGCGCAGATACGCAGGAACGGCTACTACTACGTGGACAAGACCAAGCTCGTGCACAAGATGACGCACACGAGCCGCTTCTACTTCCTGAGCCGTCCGCGCAGATTCGGCAAGTCCCTGCTCGTCTCCACGCTCAAGTGCTACTTCGAGGGCAGAAAGGACTTGTTCGAGGGCCTTGCGATGGAAACGCTTGAGACGGAGTGGAGGCAGCACCCGGTGTTCCTGATGAGCTTCGCTGGGAACAAGTATACCTGCGGGAAAGACCTTGCGGACACCCTGAACTACAAACTGTCGGAATGGGAGAAAGCATACGGCATCGTTCCCGGTGAGACCGGTGCCTGGGGCGTTCGGTTCGAGAGGGTCATCACCGCCGCACACGAGCAGACCGGGGCGGAGCCGGTCGTCCTTGTGGACGAGTACGACGCGCCCCTCCTGGACACGATGGACGACCCTGATTTGCAGCTCAAGCTCAAGCAGGAGATGCGCAAGTTCTTCAGCCCGCTCAAGGACAAGGGCGGCATCCTCAGATTCGTGTTTCTTACGGGCATCACGAAATTCAGCCAGCTTTCGATATTCAGCGAGCTGAACAATCTCAAAATCATGACGATGAATGACGATTACGCGGCCATCTGCGGAATAACGAAGGAGGAGCTTCTGTCCCAGATGCAGCCGGAGATACAGGCCCTCGCGGACAAGCAGGGGCTGAGCTACGACGAAGCCGTGGATGCTCTGGCACAGAAATACGACGGCTACCACTTCTCCAAAAACTCTCCCGATGTGTACAATCCTTTCAGCCTGATAAACTCGCTGTCCGACGGGGAGCTGACGAACTACTGGTTTGCGACGGGTACGCCGACGGTGCTGACCAAGCTGATACAGAAATACCGGATGGACGTGGAGCTGTTCGACAAGGATTTCCCGGCGACGCAGAACATGTTCGATGCCCCCGCCGAGACGGCGACCGACCCCATCCCCCTGCTCTACCAGTCCGGCTACCTGACGATTAAGGAGACCAGAAAGGGTGGTCGATACATGCTTGGTTTCCCGAACGATGAGGTCCGCTACGGCTTCATGAACTGCCTCCTGCCCTATTACGCCACGGAGACGGTGAGCCAGAACGACACCTTCCTGATGGCCTTCTCCGATGCGTTGGAAGACGGCGACCTGGAGCAGGCACTGACGCTGATGAAGGCATTCCTCAGCTCCGTCCCCTACAACGCGGAGCGGCAGGACGAGAACCATTACAAGACCCTCTTTTATCTTATTGCCCGCCTGTGCACGCCCTTCGTCGTCAGGACGGAGGAGGCGAGCGCGGCGGGACGGAGCGACATGGTCGTGGAGACCGAGAAGGCCGTATACGTGTTCGAGTTCAAGCTGGACGGCACGGTTGACGACGCGCTGGAGCAGATAGACGGCAAGGGCTACCTCATACCCTACCTGGGCAGGAAGGGCGCGGACGGCAAGCCAAAGGACCTCTACAAGGTCGGCGTGAACTTTGACGCTTCCACCCGCACCCTCGGTGGGTGGAAGGTGCGGGAGGGGTAGGGGGTACGATGCCCCTGCCCAGGGAGGGGCGGGGAATTCCGCCCCGTATCCTTGCCGGAAGCTACGTCCGCTCCAAGCTGCCGTCGGCGCACTGTATGACCACATCCGGCATTCCCGGAAGCTTCCAGGCATTCCGCATATTCTTCAGGTCTTCCTGCGTAAACAGCCCGACATAATAGAGCATTCCCTTGCAGATGTCATTCCACTGCTCTTTTGTCCCGCCATAGCGGATTTCCCTGAGCGACGTACAGCCTTCGAATTCTTTATAATCATCGATATTCCGTACACTGCGGGGAATGACGACGGTCGTAAGCGTCCTGCATCCCTTGAAGGCACCTTTGGCTATTCTCGTCACGCCGTCGGGAACCGTCACGCTTACCGCGTTTCTGTTCAGGCACCTGACCAGCGTCCCGTGCTCGACCTGAACGGCGGGGCGGACCCACACGCCGTCAGCGCATTTCACTTCCGGCACCGGAATGCAGGACAGGAGGTTCGCCTTGCCTTCTACGGCCTCCCATTTCTTCATAGTGCCAGCGTATCCAGCCGACGTGAGCGATGTGCAGCAGCGGAACGCACCCGCCCCGATTTTTGTCACTTCCCCGGGGATGACGATTTCCGCTATTTTCTTGCTGACAGGCTTTGCGTCACCGTCCGTGCAGTGGATGACAATGTTTCTGGGAACGTGCGTGAATCCTGCCAGCTCGAACAGCCACTGGGCCGTTGTCCCGCCATAATGGATTTCGCTGAGCGACGTGCAGTTTGAGAACGCGCCCCTGCCGATGTATGTCATGCTTCTGGGAATGCTGACCGAGGTGAGCGAAGTGCAGCCATTGAATGCGTTACTGTCGATGCAGCTTACTCCCTCGGAGATGCTGACTGACGTAAGCGACGTGCAGTCCTCGAACGCCCTCAAGCCGATGGATTCTACGCTTCCGGGGATGCTGACTGACGTGAGCGACATGCAGCCAGAGAACGCACCCCAGTCGATTGCCGTCACGCTGGAGGGGATGCTGACTGACTTGAGCTCCGTGCGGTGCTCGAACTCACCATATCCGATTCTCATTCTCCACTCGGGGAGATGGAGATTGCCTTCTTCATCAATAAACGAGCTCTGCTTGCCGGCAGAATATGTGTCTTCATCTTCTTTGGTGAAAACGCCGTCTGTGCAGATTATGTTCCCTTCAGGGACATCACGGAACCAATAGGAAGCCTCTTTCTCGGCAGCCCACTGTTCTTTTGTTCCTCCATAGCGGATTTCTTGGAGCGACGTGCAGCCCTCGAACGCCTCCCTGCCGATTTCCGTCACGCCCACAGGGATGCTGACAGACGTGAGCGATGTGCAGCCCTCGAACGCCCCCCTGCCTATTTTCGTTACGCCCGCAGGGATGCTGACTGACGCAAGCGACGTGCAGCCCGCAAACGCCCCGTCGCCGATTTTCGTTACGCCCACAGGGATGCTGACTGATGCGAGCGACGTGCAGCCCTCGAATGCCCCGCCGGATATTTTCTTCAATCCGGCGAACATCCTGCCGGCTATCTCCGTCACACCGTCGGGAATCGTCACGCTCGCTGCATCCTTGTCCAGGCATGTGATTAGTGTTTCGTGCTCGACCAGAACGGTGGGGCGGACCCACACGCCGTCAGCGCATTTCACTTCCGCCGCCGGAATGTAAGAAAGAAGGTTCGCCTTACCTTCCACGGCTTCCCATTCTTCCATCGTGCCATCGTATTCCACAGAACCGAGCGACGTGCAGTCTTTGAATGCCTCGTAACCTATCATGACCACGCTGCCGGGGATTTTGACCGACGTGAGCGACGGGTACTTTGTGAATGCCCGGGCTGCGATCCCGAAGATGTTCCCGGGAATGTCGAGTTCCGCCATCTTACTGCGCCTGAGCAGCTCCCTGCGGACAGCCAGTGCGTCCCCGTCCGAGCAGCTGACGGCGACCCGTACGGGAGAGACCATGTTGAATCCGCCCAGCATGAACAGCCACTGGGCCGTTGTTCCGCCATATCGGATTTCCTTGAGCGACGTGCAGCCCGCGAACGCATCCCAGCAGATTTCCGGCAGGTTATACTGCTTGTAATCATCGCCCCCGAACATTTTTCCAAAGTACTCTTCATCATCTGAATATATATACGTACCGAGTTCCATCACGCCGGCTGGGATGCTGATTGTCTCGACTGACGTGCAGCCCGTGAACGCATACCGGTAGATTTTTTTCACGTAGGCAGGAATGACGACATCCTTTTCGTTCCCGTTGTACTGAATGAGGACACCGTCTTCAATCACAAAAAGCTTCTCTTCCATAATCATACTCCTTATGTATTTTGAATGAATCCACGGGGCTTGCTCAAGCCCCCTGCATATCTATTGGGTGAAACCGGGGGCGATTCCGAGTGCCGTTTGACAAAAAAATTGAAAAAAAACAGGTGTTCCGGCAAATTTCTGCCAAGGAGGGGGAGCCCCCTCCCATCGTCTCATCTCCCCCTAGAACTCATCCCGGTGCCTGCGGTAGTATTCCGGCTTGTGCCCCTTGCAGTCCTCCACGTCCGGAAGCCCCGCGAATTCCCCGTCAGGATGATACTTCGCAAGATCCATCAGGAACTCGTAAATCGTGGGGTCGCTGTTTGCCGCCGCATAGTGCAGGACCGTCCTGCCCCGTTCGTCCCTGTTGTTGCAGATGGCATGGTGGTAGCAGAGCATCCTGATGGTATCGGTGGTTGTGTGAACCTTCGCCGCCAGCATCATCACGCTCATCCCGTCTGAGTCCGTCGTGTTCACCCCGTAGCCAGACTCGATCATCGCCTCAAGTACGTCGGGGCTTTCGTTCAGGCATGCCAGCATGATCTGCTCCTCGCGCATTTTCT
>CAMJZA010000124.1 GCA_946410085.1 uncultured Treponema sp.
AAACCAGTCCATGTGCGAGGGATTCTCCAGCCAGGGAAGAACCGAAGCCGAAAAGATCTTCCGCGCCGGGTTCTGGTGCGGAAGACACAGCGAGAAAATATACAAGGTCCTTGTTGAAGAGAAAGCGGCACAGGGAGCCAAGGATGATTAGCAACATGTTCTATGCCCTCGGGTACAGGCAGGCTGTAAGCGACATAAGGCAGTGGTTCGTCAAACACAGCGAGGGGCTGAAGTTTAACAGGCTCTATAACGCCAAGGGGCTGGAAGCAATCCTTGCCTGCATGGATAAGGAATCCGGATACATGCAGGAAGCTGGCAGTGAAGCTGAATTCAGTTACAAGCGTGACGGAAATAATCTCAAGATTGAAAGGAAGATATAAAAATGTCAATAACAGCATGTACAAGGTGCTGCGGTAAATGTGGAAGATGGTACTATGGATATACTTGTCCATATTGCAGCAAAAAAGATGTTTTTTAGTTGACATACGTATAAAATACGTATATACTAAAATCATGGAGGAACGAGGTGACAAAGCTTGAAATTGAACGGAAGTTCAAGAAAGCCGGCTGGAAAATCGTTCACGGGGCGGCACATGACCTTGCGGTAAGTCCGACAGGGCAGAAGGTGCCGATTCCACGCCATGCCGGAGATGTGCCGACGGGCACAGCTCAAAAAATCCTGAAACAGGCAAACCTGAAATAGGATTTTTTGGTGGGCAGAAATGCCCGCCTTTTCTTTTGGAGGCCTTATGAAATACGTTTATCCGGTTGTTTTCGAGGATGATGAGGGGAAGGTTGGTGTAGAAGTTCCTGACATTCCGTCAGCTTTCACCTACGGCGATGACATGGCAGAAGCAATCCTCATGGCACAGGACCTGATTGCAATGATGATAGCCACCTGCTATGAAGACGAAGGCAAGGAAGCCCCTAAGCCCAGCAGGGTTGAGGACATCAAGACAAAGGGAACGGTTTCACTTGTACTTGCCGACACGGACGAATGGAGGAAGCTTGTGGACAGCAGGGCGGTGAAGAAGACTCTCTCAATTCCCAGCTGGCTGAACTCAAAGGCTGAGAAAGCCGGGATAAACTTTTCCCAGCTCCTGCAGGAAGCAATCTGCAGGAAGCTGAAAATATCAATGCTGTAATGCGGACTACACCTATTTACTCTTCCTGTCTGCCCTTAGCAATCTGCTTCTGGTTCGCCATGTAAGCGTCAACGTATTCGGGCGTGAGCGGCGCGAGGTTCACCGGCGCGAAGCGGATGTCGCCTATCTTCGGGTCAATGAGCGGCCTGTTCTCCATCCGGTTGATGTCGTTCAGCGTGATCTGTCCGTTCGAGAACTCCTTGACGTAGTTTTCTATCCTTATCTGGCTGTCTGCCTGGAGCATCGCATTGCGGTCAAACTCCACGTAGCAGTCTCCGCGCTCATAGATTGGAATCAGGGCGGAGAAATACTGCTCAAGGCGGCAGAGCCACGGGTTGAGGGTATACTGCAGGAAGTTTCTTGCCTGCTGCTCGTTGTTGTTGTACTTTGCGTCGCTTTCTCCCAGCATGGAGAGGGGAACGCGGAATATCTTCGCAACCTCTTTTGCCGAGTATGTGCGGTTTTCCACGAGCTGAGAGCCGTTGTTGTCCGGCATGTTGAGCGCGTCGGCAGTCATTCCCTGGGTAAGTATGAACGGATCCCCTGCGTGCTCTGGTCCTCCGTATGCGTTCAGGAGCCTTTCCTTGAGCTTTTTTGCGTCTTCCTGGGTGAAATTCTTCTCGCTCATCGGCACCGTCACCTTGAGCTTTGAGTGGATGCCGCCGTCGAACGAACGAGCAGTGTATTTGTCCATGGTGTTTCCGAGGCTTGCGCTCTGGTACGAGTATTCAATGGGTGAAAGCCCCCTCGGCCCGCTCCATGTCATTGCCGGAATGTGCAGGCAGTTGTCGGCGGTGAGGTCGTATGTTCCGCTTTCGTCGTAATAGCGGTAGAAATAGGAATTCTTTCCCTTTTCCTTCAGAATGTCCACTTTCTCCGGTCTGAGCGCGTAGAGTCCCTGCGGCTGTCCGCCGGAATCCCTGTCAACAAAAATGAACGAATTGCCTTTGAGCAGCAGGTGGAGCATTATCTGCGCACGGAAAGTTATGTTCTGCTGCAGCGGATTGGGGCGCAGGCGCAGAAGGTCGTACAGCGGAAGGTCAGAGGCTATCTCCCTTCCTCCGTCCTTTTTCCTGCGGTAGACGCGGGCAGGCAATACAGCGACCGCATCGGAGATTATCCCGGTACAGGCGTTCACGGTTGCGTTCGCCATGAGCTCGGATACTGTCATGGCGGGAAAATAGCTCAGCGAGCCTGCTGAAAACTCCGTTGTAAGCTGCCCAATCGGAACGGGGCTTTTTGAGGCTCGTCTTATTTCTAGTCCGAATATTCTCATGCATATATAGTCATTTTGGGATTTCGGGAGCGCGTAAAAAAAGCGGCAGAAGACAAAAAAGCCGCAGGCATAGTGGCAGCCTGCGGCGGAAGATTTCCATTTTGATGTGTGTTATTCAGCTTTTGGGAAGACCTCAAGGGGAAGCGCGTTGACGGCATCCCGCTTTTTCCGGTCGGACACAACGGCATACTGCATGGTTGTCTGAATCTTTGTGTGTCCCAGGAGGCGCATTACTGTGTAGAGGTCCGCCCCGTACTCTATGAGCATGGTCGCATCGGTATGGCGGGCGGTGTGCCAGGTGACATGCTTGCGGATTCCCGCCTGCTCGGCCCATGCGCTCAGGTACCTGTTCGTGGTGGTGTGGGTCTTTGCAAGCTCAGGGAATACGAGCCCGTCCCTTTCGCCCGTGTCTATCAGTGAAAGCGCATCCCTTCTGAGCGGTACGGCTACAATCCTCCGCGTTTTCTTCTGGCGCTTGACGATTTCCATCTTTTCAGTGTCTATGTCGCTCCATTCGAGCTGGATCATGTCGCTTATGCGGAATCCGGTGCAGCATCCGAACAGGAAAGCGCGTCTTATTTCGTTCTGCAGCTCCTGCGACATGCAGCCGGAGCGCCTGTACGGGGTGAGCGCCATTTTCCTGACTTCCTCCGCCGTGAGAGCCTCCTTGACGGAATCGGGAACGGAAATGTGCCTTATGCCGCTTGACGGGTCCCTTGGCAGAATCCCGTCTCGCGCCGCGCGCCTGAGGCACTGGCGCACCACGCAGCAGTACTTCTCCTGGGTATGGGCGGAGCCAAGACCGGAATCATGCCTCATTTTCTCCTGGAAGTCCTCGAACCACCTCGGCGTAACTGCCGACACGTAAACGAGCCTTCCGCCGAACTTCTCTATGTACGGGAGCGCCTTTGACATCATGGCAGACGACCCCGGCCGCCTTGCCACGCTTTCCACGTACTCGTACAGGGACATGCGGGACTCGGCTAGCTCAAGCCCCGTCAGGCCGCGCACAAGCTCAAGCTCGCGCTTGCTCCTGAGCACCTCCGCAAGCCTCATCACCTCCCTGTTCTGCTTCTCGACCGTGGACACCCGGAGCCCTGTAGACTCCTCGTACCTCTTTCCTCCGGCTGATATTACAAGGTGGATTACACCCCGCCTGATTCTTAGCCTTACTCCCATAAAGTCCCCCGTTTCATGCAAGTTTAAGGTGCAGGTTTCAGATTGCCTGCTCCGTTTTGGGTGCAGGTTCCTGTTTTTGCACCGTTTCAATGGCCGCATATTTGCCACGCTGTGACCGCGTTATTTTTGCCCCGTTTTCAATGACCTCATTATAACCGCATTGTGACCGCATTTTTAAGGCACAAAGTGGCTCATTTTGGCACATTGCGGGGCACTGGCTTGCAGGAGATGGAAAAATCCCCCGGCGGGCGGTGAATTGTATTTCTTTGCATTATAAGGAGTTAGAAAAGGACTAGGGCAATAAAAAAACCGCTTCAGAAAGAAGCGGCCGTTGTGCCCGGAACAAGACTTGAACTTGCACCACTCTACAATACAAAGAAATATGAGCAATGACCGCGTTTTGACCGCACTGGAAAAAAGTCCCTCTGCGTGCCTGGTTTCATATTATCATGTTTTCAAACCCTTGGCAAGCGCTTTTTTACGCGCTCCCAAAATCCCAAAATGACTATATATGCAGAGGTGACTAATGAGATATTACGTATTCGAGACCGCGGTGGCTGACGGCTCTCAGGCCTTTGCCACCACGCCAAAAGACGACTACAACGAGGCGCTCATGCTCTTTCACCAGATAAGGGCATCTGTGCTGGCGAACAAAAACGTGACCTATTCGCTCACAATGATCATCGGTGAGTCCGGGCA
>CAMJZA010000125.1 GCA_946410085.1 uncultured Treponema sp.
CCGCTTGGTCGTCCTCGTGAAGTTCTCGTTGTTCGGATTCAGGTAGATTCCCATGATGCCTTTTCTCCTTTTTACTTGATGAACTGCTCTATCCTGCACTCGTGGGTCTTGGTGCCCTCATCGTAGTTTACGCCGACAAAGAGCAGGTCGCCCGAGTAGGCCGACAGGGAGTCAAAGTAGCGCTTCTCGCGTATCTGCGTGATCGCGCTTTCCGGGGAGCCGTTGCGCTTGAGTTCGATTATCATCGCGGGGATGTCCGGCACGAAGGGGATGAACACGACATCGGCAAAGCCTTTCCCGCTCGTCATCTCCTTCACGATCGTGTACTTGTTCAGCGCGTAGATATACGACAGGTATATCGCCGACTGCAATGCATCTTCATTGTTATAGGACCGGTTTGAGGTGACGTGGATGTGGCTCTCGTCGAGCGACTTCGCGACTGCGTCCGCGTTCAGCCGCAGGGTCTCCGCGAGAAGGTCTTTGGAGGCCTTGATGATTCTGTCCGTCATCTTGTATTCCGCAATGATAGACACGGCCCGCTTCCACTCCTGCTGGACTTCCTTGTTGGGGATGCGGCAGGTTCCTTCCCCTTCATCGTAAGATAGGTATCCTAAATGGATGAGGTAGGTGAAGACATCGTCCTTGCCGTGGAACTCGCTCATCGTGTTCATGTACATGCCCGTGTCAACATCCACGCTTTCGTCCGCAAGCATGCGGATGACGTCATCCCTTGTGCCCTCAAAGTTCGCCTGTATGCGGTCTGCGATGACGGCATAGGTCGAGGTCTTGCTCCAGAAGTTTGCGAACTTCTTCGTCTGGATGCACTTGACTACGGACTCCGGATTGTAAATCTCGAATCCGTGCTGCCGGTAGCCGTCGTACCATCTCCTGCATTCCTCATAGTCCACGCCGTACTGCCTGCAGAGGGCCTGCACCTCGGAGGCTGTGAAGCCGATGTATTCCGCAAGTTCCTCCGCATCAAGTATCGTGTATTCCCAGAAGTTGTTCAGCTTGGACTGGATGCGATCTCGTATGACCGGCAGGATTCCCGTAATGTAGGCGAGGGCTATCGCCGGACGCAGGGTGTCGCTCTTGAAAATCCCATTCAGGAACCCAAGGTACCGGCTGAAAAGTTCCGGGCTGACGCTCTCGCGCACGAGTACGTCGTACTCGTCTATGATGACGACGAATTTCTCCCCTTTCTGGGCGTAGGCCTTGAGGATGCAGTTTCCTACGGAGTCATTCATGTCAAAGGCAATGTCAGGGAACTGCCCGGCAAACTCCGCCACGATTTTATCCTGCAGGTCGTCAAGGAGCCTGTCCTTGTCCCTCTCATTCTGGTATTCGCTGTTCATGTCTATTTTAATGACGTTCAGCTTGTTCAGGTTGGACGCAAAGCCCGGGTCCCCGCTTATCTTGAATGGAGCAAAGAGGGCGCGGGAGTCGCAGCCCTTGGAGTAGTATGCGGACAGCATGTTGCCCGCAATCGTCTTGCCGAATCGCCGGGGCCGGGACACGCAGACGTAGGTGTTGTCCGTGTCCATGAAGCGGTTCAGCACGGCTATCATCATCGTCTTGTCCACGTAGATTTCCCGCTTGGTCGTCCTCGTGAAGTTCTCGTTGTTCGGATTCAGGTAGATTCCCATGTCGTTCCTCCCCAGTGAGTATAGCATAGATAGGGGAACCTGTATAGGGAACGGAGTGCCGGGGGCGTTTGCCCGACTAGAGAGGAATCTTGACGGAGTGTATCACTGAACGGTAGGCGTTCTACCGGACAGACGCCGGGATGGAACTTATATTCTCGCCATCGGCTGTCGTGCAGACCACAGGGATTAGTCCTGTACGGGGCTGAACCAGTTTTCCATCATGAGCGTCGTGACTTTCTGGATTTGCTCAAAGTGCTTCGTGTTGCGGGTAACCAGGATCAGGTTGTTGGAGACGGCGATGGATGCTGTCTGCGTATCCTGAAAGTCTACGGGAATGCCTGCGTCTGCCAGCCGCGAGCGGATGTCCGCCTGAATCCATGCGGCGTGCCTGTCGTATTCGATTATGGGGAAGTTGGCCTGTATGTCATCGATAAGGTCCTTGAACAGCAGGTCTTTCTTCTTCCCGGCAGTCATCCGCTGTACCCCGAAAAGGAGTTCGTTCCATGTCGTGGAAGAAATCGCACAAAGACCTTCCCGTTCGTTAGACAGGCGCATGACGTTCGGATTCGGCGATGCCCGCATCAGTTCCGAGACGATATTCGTGTCAAGCATGAAAAATGGATCCGCCATGCTCACTCCACGTCTATATCGTCAAAGATATGCTCCGAACCGGGACGCCCAAAATAGTTCCGGTCCCGCAGGCTGTCGAAGTATTCCGTGTAGTCGAAGTCATCGTCTTCAAGCCCATATTCCCGACGGTTTTCCTGAAGCCGTTCGACCAGGCTCTTGCGCGGGCTGGCCGCGGCCTTCATTTCCTCATAGTCGGTCTTGGATATGATGTACGCGACCTCCTGATTGTGCCGCGTAATGGGTACCGGTCCTTCCGTCTCTGCCTGATGGATGAAGAAGGGAAGCCTGTTCTTTGCCTCGAATACTGGTATTGCATTGCACATATAGCTATTATAGCAAGGTATGGCTATATGTCAACTCTGCGTCCTTTATATTGACGAGGGGCTTGTTTCCGGCCTACTATGATGATATGCCGCAGCAGAACATCTACGATAACGAAATCTTTTTTGAGGGCTACCGGAAAATCCGGGAGCGGAAGGAGAACGCGAACACCCTGTTTGAGATGCCCGCCCTGTTCTCCCTTATCCCCGATTTGACCGGGAAGCGGGTCCTTGACCTGGGCTGCGGATTCGGTGAGCATTGCAGGAGCTTTGTCGAAAAGGGGGCGGCGGAGGTTATCGGTATTGACATCTCGGAGAAAATGCTTGCGGTCGCCCGGAAGGAGAATGCGGACCCCAGAATCCGCTATCTGCATCTTCCGATGGAAGAGCTCGGGAGCCTTGTGGCGGAGCGGGGTGGTACGTTCGATGTGGCCGTCAGCTCGCTTGCCCTGCATTACGTGGAGGATTTTCCGGGCGTGGTACGGAACCTGGTGCGGCTTTTGGCTGACGGCGGCTTCTTCGTCTTTTCGCAGGAGCATCCGCTCGACACCTGCCATGCAGGCGGGGACCGGTGGACGCGCGATGCGGACGGCAACAAGCTTTTCCTGAATGTCTGCCGCTACAGCATCGAAGGGGAACGGGAGTCCGTCTGGTTCGTGGACAACGTGAAGAAATACCACCGGACCTTTTCGACGATTTTCAACACGCTCGTGGAAAACGGCTTTACGGTGGAGAGGATGCTTGAGCCGGTTCCGTCCATGGACTTCATGCGGACGCACCCCGACGAGAGCGACCTGGTCCACAAGCCCGCCTTCCTCTTGCTGCGGGCGCGGAAGAATGAGGCGGGAAAGACCGTGTCGGGAAAGACCGGAAACTGAGCGGCAGCTTTAAGAGGAGGATACGGATGGGCATTGCAATCAGGCCGGTGACGATCGAGGACTATGACGGCATCTATGAGCTGTGGAACAGCACGGAACAGAGCCGGAGGGCGCTGAACCCGGTGGATGACAGCCGGGAGGGAATCGGGCGCTACCTGAAGCGGAACCCGACGACCTGCTTCCTTGCGGAGTCAAAGGACGGATCGGGCGACGCGCCGGAAATCGTCGGGGTCATACTGACCGGGCACGACGGCAGGCGGGCAATCATCCATCACCTGTGCGTCCATCCGTCATACCGGCGGGAAGGCATTGCGGGCACCCTCGTGCAGAAGGCAGAGGAAGCCCTTCGTAGGGAAGGGATTAGCAAAATCTTCGGCCTTGTCTTCAAGGACAACGATGTGGCTAACGCCTTCTGGGAAAAGCAGAGCTACACGCTCCGCACGAACCTGAATTACCGCAACAAGAGCCTGAACGAGGCCGTTCCGCAGGGGGAGTAGGAGATGGGAATCGCCGGGTGTCGTACGGAAGTTTCACCGGCCTGCACGGCGGGTAGGGGAGCTGTAATGGACATTGCACATCATTTTGTGGAAAAAGGGCAGGGAGAGCCTCTGCTGCTTC
>CAMJZA010000126.1 GCA_946410085.1 uncultured Treponema sp.
GAAGTTTTGAAATGTAGTAAATATGAAATTATAGATTTGTAAAATCTGTAAAAAATATCGTATAACATAATTTTCAAAGCCGACAGGCAGTCAAGCTGCCTGCGGTTTAACTCATTGTTATGTGGACGCCCGCTACTTGAGGCGCATTGAGATATATAATGAAAAAAAATATTTTTTTTTATTTAATAGCCGCAATCGTTTTTTTTTCTAATGTAGTAAGAATATATCGTGTACAGCATAAGATTCGTGGAGAATGGATTTAAATTGTGGTATAATTATGTAAACGTAAATTCAATTTTCGGATACAATATAATTATTGCAGTGATTGACAGCAAAGTTATTAAAGGAATGAAAAATGATTGAAACAAAAATTATTGCTAAAGACAGCACTTATCAGAAATTTGAAGTTCTTAAATCAAACAGAAACAAGCGGTACAAATATAATGAATTTTTGGTAGAGGGTGTGCGCAGCTTAAAAGAAGCTGTTACTAATAAATGGAACATCAAATCTTTTATTTATGATAAGAATAATCTTTCCGATTGGGCGCGCAATACAATTAATAGCGTAAATACAAAGGAAAAATTTGTCCTTACTCCGGAACTTATGAAGGATTTAAGCGGAAAGGAAGATACTTCTGAATTGATGGCTATAATTGAAATGAGAGAAGATAAGCTGGAAAATGTAACTCTTTCAAAAGTACCTTTTATTTTACTTTTTGATCGCCCGTCAAACAAAGGAAACCTCGGTACAATAATCCGTTCTTGTGATTCTCTTGGTGCTGGATCAACTGCACATAAAGAAAAATCCATTGAAGAAATAGATTTTACACGTCCGCTTATTTTGATGATTGGAAATGAAACGATGGGCTTAAATAAAGCGTTCAAAGAATATTGTGATGTCTTGTGTACAATTCCGATGGACGAAAAATCGTATGCAACTTCTTTTAATGTCGGCTGTGCTGCTTCAATTATGATGTACGAGGTTACGAGGCAGAGAAGAATGTGGAAAAATCCTGAGATTGAATAAGCCTGTTCTGCTATTCTTTTGTATCAGAAAATTGAATTTACGTTTACCAGAAAAATATTTAGGCTGTGAGTATAATCACAGTTTTTATCCGGATAATAAAAAGTTTTACTGCTCTCAGTACATTGCTGAAATTCTTCCTATATTTGATATTGTGCCTATGAAGTTTGGAGATGGAGAAAAAGAAATCTCGGATTATTGGCAAAAGTATTATGATGATTTAGGTGTTCCTATTCCGCTAGACATTTTGGGAACAAATCCGAGCCAGCTGTCTAAGTGTAAGAAAATTAAACTGATTGGTAAATTATAATAGATTTTCTTCGAAAGGTTACTTTAATTGTTATTATCATAGATTTGTGGCTTGCCTAAAAAGTATCCCTGCATAAGTTTTATTGGATAATTTTTCAGATAGTCATATTCTTCTTGAGTCTCAACGCCTTCTGCCAGAATTATGATATTTTTTTTCTGCAGGTAAGTACAAATATCAACGAGTGCTTTCTGATTTGTAACATTTGTATGAATGTTTGAAATAAGCTGACGGTCAATTTTTACGATATCGGGATTGTAAAAATCTATACATTCCTCGTCGATGTTTTTTCCTGTACCGTAATCATCAATTGCTATAAATTGACCTGTCTGGGAGCTTTTGAATTGTGCTGTTTTTTTGTTGTGAGCATGACTGTCAAACTCTGTATATTCAAGCATCTCTACTACAAGTCGTTTCTTTAATCTGTGCTGTACAAGCTGATGAACTTTCTCCATCATTTCATCTGAAATAAAAGCAGAAGGAAACGAATTTAAAAAAAGTTTTCCAGGAAGATTATTCTCTAAAAAATGTTTTGCTCCATAATAGATAGTAAACGCTTCTATTTCATTTAAACGATTGTGACGTGCAAATTCCGCTATGACTTCCATTGGTGTATAAGGGGCCGGTCGCATAAGTGCTTCATAGCCGTAAATAGTATTTGCCTCAATTTCAAAAATTGGCTGATATGCGAAATTAATTTTTTCTGGTTTTGACATTAAGTCAAAAATTGAAATATTTTCTTTGCACATTAATATAATTATAGCATGATATTTTAATTTTGTAAACTTAAAGTTTTCTGACTGCTCAAAGGGCAGCGGCTTCAAAATTGTCGGGTAGGGCAAACTTTTCTTTGAGGTCTTATATTCCTATACAGCACTGCGCATGTTCTTTTGAAACATGTAAATATTAAAAATATACGTAAACGTAAATTCAATGTAACCGTCAATTCTCATGTATTTTCCAAAAATAAATGAGAATTGACGGTTACAAAGCAGAAAAGGATTTTAATAAGTCAATAAATTCAGAATATCCTGATGCAAGAGTTTTTATTGCTTTGGGGATATATAAATACGAAAATGGAGAAAATGAAAAAGCATTAGAATTATTAAAAAAAGGAATAGAAATGGATTCTACGCTGAAAGAATATCTTCCACAATCAATGAAAGATATAATAAAATAATCGTATAACAAAGGTTCGTATCCGACAGCGGGTCAAGCCCGATGCGGTACAACCAATTGATATGGTGAGCCAAAAGTCAATATGTAAAAAAACAGAAAAGGAACAGTGTCCGGGCTTGTCCGGTAGTGACCACTATGATATTCGTGCATAGGCTGCAAGCCCGCTCCAGGTCAATGATCCGCCGTAGAACCCTTTTGCTATGTTAACAGGAATCAGAAAATCAGAAAATGTCCTAAAACTGGTTTCGAAGATGGTTGTTTATGTACTGCAATCCCCGAATCACTTTGTCCCCTTCCTGATAAATCCTGAAAATACCGAATCAAAAATTCACTGAATATGATTCGTCATTATTCCCCATGCAAAACATGCAAGCTCCCTTGCGCATGCGACAGCCGCCTTGTTGTAGTTCAGTCCCCTAATCTCAAGCTTCCTCATCCTAGACTTTATCCTTAACGCAGCCCTGTCCGCATAGTTTATGATTTCAGACTTCATTCCTTCCTGTCTTGCCAGAAGCCTCCTTGATTTCTGGCCGTGCGATAAAGCTGTCGCCCTCTTTATCGATTTTGCCGACTCCACAAGAAGATGCCGCAGGTTCTGATTTCCCTGCTTCGTTATTCCCACGCTGTTTCCGACCGAAAGCCCGCTGTCATGACGGCCTGGAATGAGTCCCGTGTAGCTTGCGAATTCCTTTGCCGACTTAAAGCGGTTAAAGTCTCCTGTTTCCGCTATCAGACTGATTGCCGTAACAGTGTCAATTCCGGAAATGCACTTGAGCTTTTTTACACCTTCAGAAATTTCCTTGTCTCCTTCAAGCTCCTTGAGCTTTGCATTCAGCTGTTCTAGACGCTGGATTTGACGTGAGACCTCGCTGACATATTCCTCAAAGCAATACGTCAGGTAATCTGATGCAAAAGTGACAGTCTTAAGCCATGTAAAAAATTTCACTGTCCAATAAGATTCCCTTCCGCCGCCCGGATACGAAATTCCGTGATAGAGTAAAAATGACAGAAGGTTCTGCTTTGCCTTCTTGCAGCTTTTCAACACGCTGGCACGAAGCCTGACGACTTCCTTGATTGCAAGGATGTTTTCTGTCGGCAGTACTACCTGCTTGTATGAATGATAAGCGAGGGTTCGTGCGAGTATCTGTGCATCAGCCCTGTCAGTCTTGAGCATCTTGTCTTTTGCAGTTTTTGCAATTGAGGTTGGTGCCATGATTACGCAGTTGAATCCCTGCCGCTGAAGGTCAAGGCACAGCTTGTATCCGGTGGGTCCTGCCTCATAACCGCAGACTGTGATTGCATTGCCGTTAGACTCTGAAATTTTATTCAGATATGATACCACGTTTGCAGTTGATGCTTTTACCGTATGCTGGGAGAAAAAAACATCCTTCTGCATTTCAAAACTGCACAAACTGTAAGTGTCCTTGTGGACATCGATTCCAACATAAATTATACTTTCCATTGGTGAGTCTCCTTTGTTTGCGGTAACTCGGCCGCTTGTCTTTTATTTAAGTTTGCCGTAAATCCGCGGTTTCTAACATCGCGAGGCTCACCATATTGTATGTTA
>CAMJZA010000127.1 GCA_946410085.1 uncultured Treponema sp.
ATGATGGAGTTATTTCCGTTCTTGTCAACCTGAATTATCGTATGACCGGAGCGGCTTTCTGATTTTCTGATAAAATCGACGTTGATGCCGTTTTTTACGCATGCATCGATGAGTATGTCCCCTTCAGTCCCGACCATTCCGGCATGGCAGACAGAAACGCCCGCTCTCGCAAGCGCAACCGACTGGTTAAGCCCCTTGCCGCCGCAGTTTCCGCTCATGCCTGCGCTTGATTCCGTCTCTCCGCTTGAAACGATGTGATCAACCTGATACACGTAATCGATATTCAGTGAACCAAAAACTAATACTCTCATAGTAGCTGACAGATTCTCCTTTTTTTCCGAACGCACAGTCTGCATGCAGGCCGGGAGGACCGGAACAAACGGGCTGAATGCGCAGATGGAACGGGATGAGTTTACGTCATGTCCAGCGTGACGGCGGCTTTCCAGCTGCCGTCCTTCCGCTCAAAAACCGTAATGCTGCTGACGGGAAATGCTTCGCTCAGATGCAGTTCGTTCATGACCGCGAGGGCCGCAGTCACCGCGCCGGGAGGAATATCCCGGTTTGCCACCGTCGCATGGGGCTGGAACGGCCGCCGGTCTTTTCCGGTGCAGCCGGGACAGGCCTGCAGGAGCGCCGTAACGGCCGCATCCCGCAGTGCTTCCCAGCGGGCATCGGCAATGACCCGTGCAAAAAGCGTCCGGTCACCGAATGCGTCAAACTGTTCAATGCGGGCGGTAAAGGCAAGACCGGCGGCTGCCGGCCCGTCTGCAAGTGCCCGCACGATATCCGCCGTCCGGTAGGGTTCCGGCAGCCTGAAAGGAGGCACAAGGGTGACGTGGATGGGGGTACCGTGGCCTGACTTGCAGCCGTAGGTCCCGTGCATGTAGCGGCGGCAGTCTTCAAGGGTAAGGGTAATGTCTTCTGGCAGCAGGACGCCGATGAAATGGGTCTGCTGCGGAAAATGATTCTGCTTCACCTGTTTGTTTGTGTGGTTTATATGTGTGCAGGCAGTTCCGGAAAGTTCCTGAAAGTTCCGGAAAATCCCGGCAGCTGACCGGCATGTATCCGGCAGCTGTCCGGTTTTATCCTGCTTCAGAAAGTCCGCGGGAACATAAGGAAAGCACCCGCGGACTGTTGAAACTGCCCGGCAGGACTAGTTGTCAGCCTTGATTGCGTTGGCTGCCGTGCGTCCTGAAACGAAGATTTCGACGATGGCGTTTCCGCCCAGACGGTTACCGCCGTGGATGCCGCCGGTGACTTCGCCCGCTGCGTACAGGCCCTTGATGATGTGGCCGCTTGTGTCAAGCACGTGGCGGTTGATGTCGACCGCAAGACCTCCCATCGTGTGGTGGGTGGAAGGTGCCATGACGCGGATCTTGAGCTTGACGCCGTCGAGCCTGTAGGTATTCACGTCAAAGGAACCGTCGGCCTTCCGGTCTGCCTTTCCGATGAGGGCGGTCCAGCCGGTCTTGGGTATGGCGAGGGTGTCTTCCCTGCCCGTCATGAGGGCGCGGTCATACTCCTCGATTTCCTTGCGGACGGTGGCTGCATCGAGCGAAAGGCCGAGCTGCTTGAAGAGGTCTCCGAGCTGGTCAACCGTGCGGGTATACTGCCGCCAGTCTACGTCGGCTTCCCAGGTCTCGGGCGTCTTGGGCGTTCCGTAGGGGTAGGGTCCGGGGATTGCCTGTTCGCTGTTCGCAATCTCAAGGAATACACCCATCGTACCGTCGTGCTCAATGCCGTTGGCGAGTTCCGCCAGCGAGAGCACGTCGCGCTCGCTCGTCTCGTTGACGAAGCGTCTGCCGGTCGTCGGGTTGATGTAGATGGCGTAGTTTCCGCCTCCGAAGGCGAGCTGGCCGTTGTCAATCCAGGAAATCGGCATGAGCTGGGTAAAGTCAAGGCCTGTCGTTGCAGCCCCTGCCTTCTCGCCCATCGTGATGCCGTCGCCCTGCAGGGAAGAGCGGTTGGTCGTCTGGGTGTTGTTCGTGATGGCGCCGTCCTTCCAGTAGTCGTTGGTCTGGAGTACCTTCTTGATGTTGGCGGCATAGCCTCCGGTTGCGAGGACGACACCCTTCCTGGCCTTTGCGGTTACCGGAGTTCCGTCGTACATGACTGCCTTGACGCCGGTAACGCGGCCGCCTTCAAGGATGAGCTCCTGTGCGTCCGTGCGGAGCATGATCTTGTTGCTCTGTGCGGTCGGGCTCGTTTCGAGCAGGGTCCGGCGCGGGGGCACGAAGTAGGAACCCCACTGGGCGACTTCGTTCTTGCCGTCGCCGTCTGCGTCGAAGTTTGAACCGATGAACTGGTTCTCGCGGTGCCAGAGTGCGCCGATAAGGGTGGGCTGCTGGTCTTCCACGAAGGTTGAACCCTGGGACTCCAGCCAGGGCTTGAGGTCCTGTCCGTCTTCAATGAACTGCTTGACCAGATCGAAGTCACCGTAGATCCACTTGGTGTAGTTCTGGTTGGGGCGCAGTCCGCCGTAATAGGTCTGGAAGATGTGCAGGTTGAGCGTGGAGAAGAGCGTCAGCTGTGACTCGTTGATGCCCTTGTTCAGCTGGGGCTGTGCCCAGGCGAGGTATTTCGTAATCTCTTTCTTGAGTTCCCGCAGGGTGGGCAGGTATTCGGCGTGGACGCCGTGCTTGGAAAGCTCTGCCGTGTCGCCTGCAACGAACCAGTCCTGCGCGTTGGAACCGTCGAAGGGCTTTTCGCTCCAGTTCAGGATTTCCTTGAGGATCGTGATGTTGCCGTTGGCGGACTTGACCTTGTTGTAGGTCTTGCCGTCAAAGGGATACACGCCGGTCGTTGCGTTCGGATTGTCCGGCTCCCAGCAGAGGTAGGGCATGACGGACTGGAACTGGCCGCCGGAAACGATCGTGTTGCCGCCGATTTCGGCGTTCTTTTCGATGACGAGGACGGTGTCGCCGTTCTGGGCTGCCTGTGCGGCGGCGGCGATTCCCGCTCCTCCCGCACCGACGACGACGACGTCATAGGTCTCGTCGACGGGGGCCTGGGGCTGGTGCCTGACGGTGTTCTTCTTGAAGTCGTCAATGCTTGAAACGCCTGCCTGCGTTGCGGCATCGTTCAGGGCGTTCTTGACTGCCAGTGCGGTGAAGGTTGCGCCGGAAACGACGTCAATGCCGGAACCGTTTGCTTCAATCGCATCCTTGAACATGATGGGGTAGGCGGGATCGCCGACGTGGGCGGTTTCCCTGGAAGAGGCAACCTTGATGTCGGTAATGGCGCTGTCGCTGAAGGTAACGTCCAGGACGACGGGGCCGTTCATGCCCTGGGCCTTGCCGGAATAGGTTCCGGCCTTGTATGTCAGGCCGGCATTCTTGCGCTCTGCAGCGGGGCCGCCTGCTTCCGTGACGCCCGCGCTTGCAAGGGCTGCACGGGTTGCCTGAATGATGGCATCGGACGTAATCGTTGCGCCGGATATTGCGTCTACGTTCGTAGACTGGGCCTTGACGATTGCAGCAGGGATGTCCTTTATGGCGGCATCGGAAATGCCGGGTGTCTCCTCATGCTTCGTGACGGAGACTGACGTAATCTTGGAACTGCTCAGCTTTACCGTTACTTCGACTTCGCCGTTGCGGCCTTCTGCCGTTCCCGTATACGTTCCGGCCTTATACTTGCCGGATCCGCCGCAGGAAGCCAGAAGGGCTGCCGCGGCTGCGGCCAGAAGGGCCGTGCGCACACATGCTGCATTTGTTTTTGTTTTTTTCATGAAACCTCCGCATGGTGCCG
>CAMJZA010000128.1 GCA_946410085.1 uncultured Treponema sp.
AAATAAAGGCGGCAATCGACCGCTCCCGCAGTCAACCGCCGCCTCCATTCCGTGAAACAGGCTCCCTACCCGAACAGCTTCCGGCACTCTAGGTAGAAGCGCTTCTCGCTCGCCTCGCCCATCGAGAAACTCTTGCGCGGCAGGGGGCCGCGGCCGCTTATCGTCGCGAAGAAGGAGTCCTTTGCTATCGGGGGCAGCATGATGGAGACGGCCCCCGGCTCCCCGCCCAGGCGGAAGACTTCGTCCGAGCCGTGGATGTAGTCCAGTTCCAGGCCGTCCTTGCCGGCAAGGTAGCCGTCAAGCGCGGGCTGCAGGCGGCTGACTGCAAGCTCCGTTATGCCGGTCTCAAGCAGGGTAAAGCGCTGCCTGCCGTCCCTGCCGATGTAGACGAAGCCGAACGAGGCCTTGGACGCCCTGACCGCAGCCTCAAGCCCGGCGGGGTCCGCAACGTCGCGGTGTTTTCCGCCGAGGGCCTTCTCCAAGCTCGCGATGAGGCCGTCGGGGTTCACCTCGTCACCGAGGATGACCCGGTGAATCGGCTCGAACGTCAGGCCGGAATCATAGATGTTGACGATTTCCACGAGGGCATAGCGCACGGGACAGTTTTCCGCCTCCGTTCCGCTCAGACCAGCCTTTGCCTTGTACTCGTCCCAGACCGCCTTCGCCGTCGCAAGCGAGTGGTTGCCGTCGCCCACGGCGAAGAGGAAGCTGCTGCCGTCAGCCTGCGTCCCTGCTGCCTTGAGCGCAGCGAGGGCCTCACGCAGGTGCGACAGCGCCGCTTCGTCTTTGACCGCCCAGCCCGTGATGTGGCCGGATGCGAGCATGAGGTCGCCGTCATAGAGGGGGGCTTCTCCCCGAGACAGGGCCAGATCTTTCGCCAGCTGTCCCGTGCCCTCGACGAGCGAGTGCGAGGGGTCATCGGCGAGCAGCATGATGTGGGGGCTTTCCAAGGCCGCCCCGCTGCGGATTTCCTTGCGCGGGGGGATGCGTTCCGGGATGGTTGCCTCGGTCGCGCGGATAAGGGCGCGGCTTCCCGGCTTCCACTCGTAGTCTTCAAGGTCAACGGCGATGACAAGCCCGTGCCGGATCCTGCCGAATGCCGTCGTCCGCTCCACGTAGACTGCCTCGGCCTCGGGCGCATCGAAGACGCCGCCTGAAAGGTAGTCGGTCATCGTCTGCTTGATCCGCGCGATGCGGTCCGCCTTGTCCGGTCGGGACAGGTAGACCTCCGGCAGGATGAGGTTCAGCGTGGAGGGCCTGCCCCCCGCCGCAACCTGAGCCCGCTTCCAGTAGCCCTCGTCCTGGGTGTACTGGTCGCAGGCGATGACGGACCAGCTGCCCAGATTCCTGTCCTTGGGCAGAAGGATTTCCGGCAGCTTCAGGCCGAACTCTTTGAGGCAGTCCATGCGTTCCATATTACTTCTTCCAGGGCTCCCTGCGGATGATCGTCTCGTTGCGGTCTGCACCGACGGAGATGATGTCCACGCTGGTTCCTGTGAAATCTTCTATATATTCTATGTACTTCCTGGCGTTCTCCGGAAGCTTGTCATAGTCCTTGCAGCCCTTGAGCTCTGCCTTCCAGCCCTTGAACTTTTCCAGCACGGGCTTGGCCTTGTTCAGCTTCTCGATGCTTGCGGGGAAGTCGGTGACAATCTTGCCGTCAATGTCGTAGGCGACGCAGGCCTCTATCTGGTCCATCGCGTCATAGATGTCGATGTGGGTCAACACGAGGCCGTCAATCGAATTGACGCGGCAGGCATAGCGGAGGGCGACCAGATCCAGGTAGCCGCAGCGGCGGGCACGTCCGGTCGTGACGCCGTACTCGTTGCCCGTGTCGCGCACGTACTTGCACAGCTCGCTTTCAGCCGCATCGTTGTCATTGAACTCGGAAGGCATGGGGCCGTTGCCGACGCGCGTCTCATAGGCCTTGAACACGCCCATGACCTTGTCAATGTCGTGCGGGCCGATTCCGCAGCCGGTCGCTGCGCCTGCCGCGCAGGAAGCCCCGGAAGATACATAGGGATAGGTTCCGCTGTCAATGTCAAGCATCGCGCCCTGGGCACCCTCAAAGAGGATGTTGTCGTTCCTGACGGCCCACATCCGCTCGGTCAGGTCAACCCGCATGGCAAGCAGGCGGTCCTTGTATTTGTCAAGATAGGCCTTGTCCTCACCGTCATACTCGGACATCTTTTCGTCCCAGTCCAGGTCCGCAAGGCGCAGGCCGTCGCGCTGTGCCTTCTCGGAATAGGCAATGCCGATTCCCCGGCCGGTCGTACCGATGGGACGCTTGCGCTGTGCATCGCGCTCCTTGTCCATCCGCCGGTAGCGGGGCAGGATTATCTGCGTCCTGTCGGAGATGAAAACGCGGCCTTCCCAGTCAATGCCGTTGTCCTTGAGCATCTGGAGCTCATCAAAGAAGGCCTCCGGATCCAGGACCATGCCCGCGCCAAGAAATACCGTCTTGTTGGGGTACAGGATGCCGCTCGGCACCTGGTGCAGGGCGAACTTCTTGCCGTCCACGACAATCGTGTGCCCCGCATTTGGCCCGCCCGCATAGCGGACGACGTGCTTTGCATCCTGGGCCAGGTAGTCCACGATTTTTCCCTTACCTTCATCACCCCACTGGGCACCGATAATAACGACCTTCATCAGAAACTCCTGTAAACAAACACTTTGAGCCCCGGAAGCCGGACGGCCCCGGGACAGGCATCACGTACTATACCATAAAACATGAATTGATTCTATAGGGAAGGCGTGAGCCGGTGCGTGTCCACACACAGGGGCTGGTGTCTGTCCCGCCCAAGCGACTGCGTCGGCGGGCGAACGTAATTCTACAGGGAATTGGCCCGCGGTCCCGTGCGGAGTACAGATAAAAAGGCTCCCCGACAGAAGCGGTCTTCCATCGGGGAGCCTTTCTTTATGCGGCTAACTTGCTTACGCTAAGACTAGCGGAGAAGGGAAAGCACGTTCTGAGAAGACTGGTTTGCCTGTGCAAGCATGGCAGTTCCAGCCTGAGAAAGAACGTTGTCCTTGGTGAACTCAACCATCTGAGCTGCCATATCCGTATCGCGGATCCTGGACTCGCTGCTCTGAGTGTTCTCAGCGGCAACATCCAGACCCTCAACCGTCTTCTCGAGACGGTTCTGGTAGGCACCAAGGTCGGCGCGCTGCTTGTTGATCTTCTTGATGGCCTCATCAAGCGTTCCGATTGCGCGGTTTGCGTTGTCCGGGGTCTCAAGGGTCATGATCTCTTCAGTTCCGACATTGCGGATTCCGAGGGCAGCAGCCGTCATCGTGCCGATGTATACCTGCGTCCTCTGATCCATGTTGGCACCGATGTGGAGCCACATAGAAGCGGTCGGCGTGTTCTCACCGGTGGCGCGGGCAAAGCGTCCGGTCAGCATGTTCATACCGTTGAACTGTGCGCAGGAAGCGATGCGGTCAACTTCAGCGATGAGAGAAGAAACCTCGACCTGGATGTAGGTGCGGTCCTCATCGGTGTAGATACCGTTGCTTGACTGAACGGCAAGCTCGCGGAGGCGCTGGATGATGTCCTCGGTCTCCTGCAGGTAGCCTTCCGTCGTCTGGATGAAGGAAATGCCGTTGGCAGCGTTCCGTGAAGCCTGGTTCAAGCCGCGGATCTGTGCACGCATCTTCTCGGAAACTGCGAGTCCGGAAGCATCGTCGCCAGCGCGGTT
>CAMJZA010000129.1 GCA_946410085.1 uncultured Treponema sp.
ATCATCTTCAGCCCCCTCGCGCAGGGCCTCCTGACCGACCGCTACCTGAACGGCATTCCCGCCGACAGCCGGATGCGCACGGACGGCCGCTTCCTGAACGATGCCGCCCTGACCGACGCACGGCTTGCCCAGATACGGCAGCTGAACGGCATTGCACAGGCGCGCGGGCAGACCCTCGCCGAGATGGCACTCGCCTGGATTCTGCGCGACGATGCGGTTACGAGCGTCCTCGTCGGTGCCTCCCGGGCAAGCCAGCTCCTGGACAACATCAAGTGTACCGCAAACCTGCGCTTTACGCCGGACGAACTGGCCGCCATTGACCGCGCCAGCCTGTAGCGGGCCGCTTTCCCGTCCGCGCAGAGGCTGCCGTCCATGAAGACCGTCATAAAAGACCTGCCCTACGAGCAGGTACTCGCCCTCAAGCCCGAAAAAAGCCGGAAGCCCCTCAGGCCGGGGATTTTCTGGCGCACCCTCATGCGCGTGCTCAGCAGGGGCGAACTGAAGGAAGCCGATTTCAGGGCGACCTACACCGGCATGGAAAGGCTCGGCAGGAAGGAGCCCTGCCTTATCCTGATGAACCACTCGTGCTTTACGGACCTGCTGATTGCGCAGACCGTCTTTGCCGACCGCCCGATGAACATCGTCTGCACGAGCGACGGCTTTGTCGGCAAGCGCTGGCTCATGCGCCGCCTCGGCTGCATTCCCACGCACAAGTTCGTCACCGACTTCGTCCTCGTGCGGCACATGAAGTACGCCATCGAAAAGCTCCGCTGCTCGGTGCTGATGTACCCCGAAGCAAGCTATTCCTTTGACGGAACGGCGACGCCGCTGCCCGACACCCTCGGCAAGTGCCTCAAGCTGCTGGGCGTGCCAGTTGTACTGGTACGGACATACGGGGCGTTCGCGCACGATCCGCTGTACAACAACCTCCAGAAACGCAGGGTCAGCATACGGGCCGGCGTCCAGTACCTCCTGTCGCCGCAGGAAATTCAGGAGAAGTCCGTTTCCGAACTGAACGGCATCCTGAAAACGGCATTCACGTTCGACAACTGGCAGTGGCAGCGGGAGAACAACGTCAGGATTACGGAACCCTTCCGTGCCGACTTCCTGAACAGGGTTCTTTACACCTGCTGCAACTGCGGCTGCGAAGGGAAAATGCGCGGGAAAGGCACCCGCCTGTCCTGCGGCGCCTGCGGCTCTGTCTGGGAACTGACCGAACTCGGAACGCTGGAAAAACTTGCACCTCAGGCAGCCTCCCCCGCCCTGCGCCCGCCGCATTCCTTCCGCAGCGTCCCCGAATGGTTTGCCTGGCAGCGCGAGCTGGTCCGGCAGGAAATCGCCTGCGGCAGCTACTCGATCAGCGTTCCGGTTGAAATCTACCTGATGGTCAACACAAAGGCAATCTATCACGTCGGGGACGGAACGCTCTCGCATTCCGCGGCGGGCTTTGTCCTTGACGGCTGCGGCGGCAAGCTCCACTACGAACAGGGACCGCACGCAAGCTACAGCCTGTACTCCGACTACTACTGGTATGAAATCGGCGACATGATCTGCATCGGAACCATGAAAATACTCTACTACTGCATCCCCAGGCAGCCGGGAGACATCGTCGCCAAAGCCCGCATCGCCACCGAGGAACTATACAGGCTGTGCGGAAAGCGCAGTCAGCAGCCGCCAGCCCGAACGGACCGGCAGGACTGACGGCAGTCCGCACCGCCTGAACCCGGAGCCACGGTCATGGTCCGGGACTACCTGCCGCTCCAGTTCCAGACAAGGAAACCGCCGAGAAGGCAGGCGACAATCGCTCCGCCCTCCCCGATTGCTGCACGGCGCCAGAAACTCCGAGAGTCCCAGAGCCGGGCGTATTCCTTTTCGAATGCCTGCCGCTGTTCCGCAAGGGCTTCTTCGATGCCCTCATCCAGTATGCGGCCGAGTTCCTCCTCAAGCGCCGCAAGGTCAATCCCGCCGGAACCGTCACGCCCACCGGGACTGTCGCCGCCGGTATCCGCTCCGCTATCGTCGCCCGGCGGCGGAACTGCCGTCACGGCCCGGTTTCCCGCTCCTGACACAGTGACAGCCGGTATGTCAGCCGTGACCGCAGGAACGTCAGCCGTTGCCGCAGGCTGCACAGCTTCTGCCGGTTCAGCTGCCGGGCCGGACCGCTGCTTCGAGGGCTTCCCGTATGCGCTCCCGGCCTTTTTCACCGGCACTGCGCGCGGCGCGGACGGATGCCCGCCTGCCCTTCCGTTCCGCAGCCCGCCGTGCACTTCCGCTCGGACTCCCGCCAACCGGGTTACCGGCAACGGAACTTCCGCCTCCTGCCGCTCCGCCCGCGGACTGTTCCGCAGTTCCTCCGCCCGGATACGGCAGGGCAGGATCAGCCCCGCCAGTACGACCGTTACCATCACTTTTCCAAATGCCGTCATAAAAATTTTCATCATATACCTCCGTTTTTCCGTTCCTGCGGCCGGCAAAAACTCCGGGCTTTGCACGCTTTCCGAGCTTGCCGAGCTTTGCAGAAATCAGTTCCTTTGCATCGAGCGCCTCGCTCCCTTCCTTCATGGAGTCAAGGACGCGGATGCCGCTCGCACTGCACACGAGCGTTACGACCAGAGTCAGCCAGACATCCTCACCGACCCGCCCCAGACACAAAAGCAGGGTCGCCAGAAAAAGGCAGAAGCCCTTGAAGCCCAAAAGCTTTGCCGCAAGCAGGACAAGACGCTTCAGCAGATAGCCCAGGCAGCTGCCGAACGAACCTTCATATAATGACGCTTTCACCGTTCCGCCTCCCCCTGCCCCGTACGTGCATGCCGTTCTCCAAGCGGGCAGGCGCGCAGTACCGGCGTAAAGTCCCGGTACATCCGGCACAGCTCTCCGTAGCTCCGCTCCGACGCCCGCCGGTCCGGCTCAATGCTCGACGCATTGACGAAGCGCCCCTTTCCCCGGCAACCCGCAACGTGAACGGCACGCCCCGTCCCGTCCAGAAAGAAAGCCGCACCTATTTTGCCGTCAAGCGATGCAGGATCCGGCACGTCTCGGATAAAGAAGTTCCGGTACAGCCCGTCCGCCGTTACCCGGATGTTCTGGCCAAGCGCCCGGGACAGGCAGGCACAGACACTGCCCGAGCAGTCCGTCCCGCATACGCTCGCCCCTCCCCAGATGTAGGGCGCCCCGACAAAGTGACCGAGCAGGCTGCGGTAGATTTCATCCGGCGGCCGCTTCCCCGCATGCAGGCCCGCAGCGATGATGTCAAGGATACTCCTGTTCATGCCGCACCTCCCGCCAGCCTGATTCCCAGACTTCCCAGCAGGGAAGCCAGCCCCGACAGCACCGAAACGACGGTGCAGAGCTTTGCAACCCTCGCTCCCGGTGCTTCCTTCATGTCCCTTTCAAGCGATGCCAGCCTGGAAAGCGTCTCCCGCTTGAACTCCCGGTGATCTCCGAGCAGCTCGTGCAGCTCCCCGTACACACCCGTCAAAAGTTCTTCTGTCTGCATTTTTACCTCCTGCAAACTGTTTGTACCGGCAATCTATCGCAGAATGGAGGAGGAGCGATGTAGTATTTTGTCTCAAAATGC
>CAMJZA010000130.1 GCA_946410085.1 uncultured Treponema sp.
TCGATGTGCCGGACGCTGCCGTGCTGCCGGAAGAGCCTGAGGCGGAACTGCCGGAGCTTCCCGAAGAGGAGCTGCCGCCGCCCGAGCCGCTGCTGACCGGAGTGCCGTCGGGGTTATAAACTTCGCCCCAGGAGTTTGCCGCCCCGCCGTTACCGGTACAGGCGGTTAAGAGAAGAGAAGAGAAGAGAAGAGAAGAGAAGAGAAGAGAAGAGAAGGCTTAAAATTGCCTGCTAGTCTCCCTGTCCTGCGCTTCCCGGCTTTTCCCGGAAAAGTCTCTGCCTGCTTCCTGTCTGTCATACCGAACATCCTGTTTCTGACCATACCGCACTGCTCCATCGGCTTGCGTTCCGTGCTCCCTGAACGCAAAAAACATTCGCCTATCAGTTTAGTATAGCATAGATTTTCACTTATGCAAGCTACGTAGATCAAGAAAAAATGCCGTTTTTTTAAAGCATCTCTTAAGACTATAGGGAATTTCTTATATAGTATTTTAAGAAAGGATTCGTGCTCCGTCTGCACTGCGGACGGAGTTTTCCGGCGTTCCGTCCGCATGCTTCTGTGCATACGGACGGGGCTGGTTCAAACGTGAGCGCGCAGGTGCAGGAGTGACTGCCTCTTGAACCTGGCGCAGACGGACTTTTGCCGCTGCGGGCGGTTACTGAATCACCTCTGCCTTCAGGATGGTGAATGATGTGCCGTCCTTCTTGCTCAGCTTGTAGTAGAGGTTACCCGGTTCAACGTGCAGGTCACAGTATCCGGTTCCGTCGCCGTTGCTGTGGATGTAGGGGTTCTGGTCCCAGACATTACCGTACTGATTTTCCACGATAAGGGGGGCGTTCTCTCCAATGGGGGACAGGCCGGTCCGAACTGTCAGGCGGACTGTCATGGCCCGGTCGACATTGAATGCAAAGGTCTCGTAGCTTCCCCCGGCCCATGTTTTGGGGTCGGACGGGGTGACGTATCCTTTCTGTCCTGCGCCGGATGAACTGCCGGAACCCGTGGAGCCGGAGGTGCTGCCGCTGGAGCCGGATGTACTGCCGCCGGCATTTGTACTTCCCGGAAGGTTTGAACCGGAGGAAGCGTCTGTACTGCCGGAACCCGTGCTACCGGACGTGCCGTCGCTGGAACCTGCGCCCTGCTGCTTCTGCGGGACGGGCTGTGTTCCTGCTGCCGTGCCGGTGGAACTGCTTCCGCCCGTGGTACTCGTGTTGCCGGAGGAACCGGATGTGCCGTCGCTGGAACCGCTGGTGCTGCCGGACTGTGATTCCGTGCCGGAGCTGCCTGTGCCGGAGCCTGTGGGAGCTGACGCCTGCTGTGACGCTGCCTGCCGGGCTGCGGCTGCTTCCGCCAGCGCCTGTGCGAGCAGGTCTTCCAGCTGCTTGATCCGCCGCTCGTTGTCGCGGACGCTTGCTTCCAGATCGGAAAGGTAGCGCTGCATGTCGCTGCTGTCGGACTGGACTGCCTCGCCCGCCTCTTTTGCCGCTTCCGTTGCCTGCTTTGCTTCTTCCGTCGAGTCCTGGGCTTCCTGAACGGCTTCCTGCGTGTCGCTGGCGTCCTGCCGGGTCTTGTCTATTGCCTGGCTCGTGTCCCGTGCTGCCTCTGCGGTCTTTTCGTCCGCGTCGGCCTTTTTCTCCGAGACTTCAGCCGCTTCTTCGAGTTCCTGTATTTCTTCTGCTGAGGCGCCGTTCTGCTTTGCTTCCTCAAGCTCCCGGTTCTTTTCCTGCTGCTCTTCCCGCGACTGTTCCGCTTTCTGTTCCGCTTCGGCTGCGGCTGCATCGGCAGTTTCCTTCAGATCCTGTCCGCTGGAGGCTACTTCTGATGATTTCTGTGCGGCGACGTATCCTGCGTTTCCTGAGCTGCCTGCCGTTGCCGGGGCATCGGGAAGATATGCTGCATCCTCTGTTCCGTCTGCAAAGGTGCAGGATGCAAATGCGGTAAGAAGGCATACTGCCCCGATACCGAGTAGTGTTTTGAACATGCGATTCATGTCAGTTCCTTGTTTTGTTCTATTATTTTTTTACTTTTTTCTATTGCACTGAAATATAATCTCTTTTCCGGAAAGTATCAAGCGGTATCGTGCAGTTTTTTGCGGTTTTTTACCGTTGTGTTCTGTTGAAGCGTAACAGAATACGGATATCACGGAATGCCAGTCGTTTTCTGAAATGTATGGACACGGCCTCTTTTCCGCGCGACAGTTCCGTCAATCATATCGGATACACCTGCCGTCAGGTACAAGGCATAGAAAAATGCCGAGCATGCCGGGACAGCCAGCAGAGCAATGCTGCATAGGATTCTGATGCCGGTAATGATATTGGCCATTGCTCCGTTTGCTATCCTTCAAAATCAAAAACCGGCATGGCATCCGGCAGGAAAATCAAGAACTTCTGATACTTTTCTATCCACTCCCCGCTGTCAACCCACATGGGAGCGGTCAGCAGGACATACAGCCATTTCCCCGATTCATTATCCTGCACGTCGTCCTTAAGGATTTCCAGAACGGTTACCTGCATGCCGCCCTCATGATTCAGGGTCCTGTATGTTACTTCTGATGAATAATCCTTTTCCGTCCGTAAATCTACTTTTCCCAGTATCCTGAAAGAAGACCGTTCCTTTATGCGTGCATGATCCGTCAATGTGCTTCCATGTGCATACAAGACGAGTGAAAGAAAACTGAGACCGATAAGCAGTAAAAAGCTTTTCATGCTGTTCCCCCGCGCCCCGGGCAGCGGGCGTCCGCGTATTCCCGCATCCGGCGCACGATAAGCGCTGGATGTGCTGTGTCCTTACTGTACCGTATTTTTGCTGACGTGCGCAAGCCGCCTGCGTGTTTTTACCGGGTATTCCCGGCGGAACCCGCCCCCCCGGTTCGGCAGGTGCGGCTGATCCGGCTGCAACCAGCGTTCCTTCGCGTACCAGAAGCTTGATTTCATGAGGCTGACACCTGAATTGGGATGCATTTTCATGTATCAGATGCTGGCGTAACTGTCCGGTTACCGCACCTATGACAGCGTTGTCACCGCATCCATAACTGTCCATTCAGGTCACACCTGACAGTCCATTCAGGTCACACCTGACAGTCCATTCAGGTCATACG
>CAMJZA010000131.1 GCA_946410085.1 uncultured Treponema sp.
GGGGCAGATAAAAAGCGTGGATGACAAGGTGCTGGATTACTTTCCCGAATACAAGGTAAAACGCGGAGAGAAGACGATCTACGAAGTCACGGTGAAGCATCTCCTTACCATGCGTGCGCCCTACAAGTGTAAGAGCGATCCCTGGGCAAAAGTGTGCTCGAGCGAGAACTGGACGTATTCGTCGCTGGATTTCCTGGGCGGGAGGAAAGGCATAAGCGGGGACTTCCATTACCAGACGGTCTGCCTCCATATACTCTCGGGGATTCTCTACAAGGCGACGGCCATGAAGACCGTTGATTACGCCAACGAATGCTTGTTCGGCCCGCTCGGAATCAAGAGGCATGAAGTCTATGTCGCAAAATCTGCAGAGGAGCACAGGCGCTTTACGGTCGAAAAGACCCCAAAAGGAAATGTCTGGTTCTGCGATCCCCAGGACTTGGGGACACCGGGCTACGGACTTTGCATGAGCGCGGAGGACATGGTGAAGATCGGATTGCTGTGCCTGAATAAGGGAGTTTGTGGCGGGAAGCAGGTTGTCTCGTCAGGCTGGATAAAAGAAATGACCGTCCCCCGGACGGTGGAAGGAAAGCATTTTCGGGGTATGGACTACGGGTACCTCTGGTGGGTTATAAGTCGGAAGAAGAACGTCTACGCAGCCATCGGGAACAGCGGCAATGTGATCTACGTCAATCCCGGGAAAAAACTGGTCGTTGCTGTCTCCTCGTATTTCAAGCCGACGATCCGCGACCGGGTTGATTTTATTCAGAAGCACATTGAGCCGCTCATTTCATAAGGGCGTTCGTTTCATGCGGACCGCTCGTTTCGTGAAGGCCGCTCACCGGAGCTCGTAGACGATGCTCATGACGACGCGAATCTCCTTTTTGCCGGAGGATATAGGCGTCGCATCCGATGCGTCCCCCGAATCATAATATACGGGAGCTTCGCCATCCCATGTCTGACTGATTGAATTTGAGGCTGCCTGTACCATATATGGCGACCGCGCTCCGGATGACAGCTCCTCCATGACGAGGACTTTTCCCAGTCGGGTTCCCGCTGCGCCGCATGATTCTTCCGCGATTGCCCGCGCATTCTCGATTGCGAGTGTCCGTGCCTTCTTGACGGCGGCTGCCTCATCCTTGTAGCTGAGCGAAAGCCTTTCCACGCCCGTCGCACCATTTTTTATCGCGACGTCAATCACGTTGCTCGCCTGCTCAACGTCCGGCATTGTCACGCGTATGCGGTTTGACACATTGTACTTGCCGAATTCCCGCTCGCTGTCCTTCCAGTACGAGTCCTGCGAGATTCCGTAGTCATAGGTCTGTATGTCCTCGGGCAGGATTCCGATTCCCAGAAGCGCGGACTGAACATCCTTCATCGTGCCCGCGTTCTCTTTCTGGGCTGCCTTTATGTCGTCGTCCCGCGTTATGACCGTAAGGTCAACGGTCGCCTTGTCGGGGGTGACGTAGACTTTCCCTGTTCCGCTTACGGTTATCGTCCTCATCTTGTGGACGTCGCCCTGCGAGCAGGATGTGGAAACAAGCGCGATACATGCGAGCGCAAGAGCAGCTTTGAAAATATACTTCAATCCTCGTCCTCCTGTTTCTTTGCCGTATGGCTTTCAATAAGCTTGCCGAGGACAGACTTGAGGTCAAGGCCGAGCGACTCTCCCAGGCTCTCGGAAATCTGGGTCACGTTCGTCATTATGTCCTTCGTGAGCTTGGATGAGTCCCCTCCGTACATATAAATTTTCTCGACGTTCTGGTAGGCCATGCCGGAAGCCTCCGCAATTTTGGGCAGCTGCTCAAAATACACCTTGAGGGCATCCAGCTGCATCTGCTGTTTTGCCGCGTCGCCGTATTCCTTCAGGGCCTCCGCCTTTTCGCGCATACCGTCTGCCTCTGCGACAAGCTTTGCCTTGATGGCGGCAGCCTCTGCCTCTCCCTCTGCGCGGACCGCCGCGGCGAGGGCTTTCTTTCCTGCCGCCTCGTTCTCCATGGCAATTTTGTCAGCTTCAGCTTTCTTCTGCCGGGTAAACGCCTCCGCCTCTGCCTGCTTCTGAATTTCAAAAGCTTCAGCCTCGGCCTTCTTCTGGCGTGAGTACAGCTCCGCATCGGCATCCTGCTGGGCTGCGTATTTCTCTGCCTCAGCGGTTTTCTTCACTTCAGCGTCAAGGGCCTTTTCCTTGATGGAAACTTCCTTTTCCTGAATCTCAATCTGCTTCTCCTGCTTCGCTATGTTGGCGTCGGCAGCCTTGATCTCAAGCACTTTCCGCTGGTTCTCGGTCTCTATTCCCTTTGCGGCCTCTGCCTTCGCAGCCTCGGTGTCCGCCTGGAGCCGCAGGGACGCTTTCTTTATGGCAAGGTCCGTCTGTTTCTGGGCAATCTCAAGCTCAGCCTCGACGCGGGCATCGTTTGCATCCTTGTCGGCCTGCGCCTGCGCTATCTTTATCTCGGCTTCGGCAGCGGCCTTTGCCTTTGCGGCATCTTTTGAAATCGCAACGGTGTTCTCTATTCCGAGATTGTTGATTACGCCGTTGTCATCCTTGAAGTTCTGGATGTTGAAAGTCGTAAGCTCAAGGCCCAGGTCAAAAAGGTTCGGCTTGACGTTTTCGACGACCTTCTCCGCAAGGATTTTCTTGTCGCCCTGAATCAGATCCTTGAGCTTTATCTGGGAGATGATTTCCCGGATGTTACCCTCAAGGACTGGTGTCACGATGGTCGCGATGTTGCTTGTGGTGTAGCCCAAAAACTTTGCGGCGGCCTTCTTCATGATTTCCGGTTCCTGGGAAACGGCGATGTTCGCCACGGCATCGACCTTGATGTTGATCGCATCCTGCGTCGGGATGAAATCCTTTGATATGAAGTCAACCTGAATGTTCTCGAG
>CAMJZA010000132.1 GCA_946410085.1 uncultured Treponema sp.
CTGGAGGAATTTTTCGAGAAGAAGAAATACGAGCAGCTGCATGAGATGCAGAAATGAACCAGACACTAAAAAGAACGCGCCCTGAAACAGGGCGCGTCAGACTGTAGACAAATGCACCGTTTCTTATCCACAAGAAACGGTGCATTTACTTGTTTGTACTCCATAGAAGCGGAACCTCTGGAATGTTTTTCGAATCTGCCATAAAAAATAAGCGACAACCGGACGCAGTTTTCCGGTTTTTCCTTTCCATATTGCCAGCTTTTTCAAGTTCATGCACGCAAAGGTAAGCGTCACCTGCATTGTCACTTTCGCTAGGCCACGCATCGTTGTGTACCGCATCCCATGTTTTTCTTTCGCGTCCGCAAAGACACGCTCGATTGTTTGTTTCCTTTGCTTGTATATTTCCTTGTACTTCGGAACGTATCGATATTCCTCGGCCTGTTCGGAGTAGTCTGCCCAGACATGTCTGGTCACGACTTTCGTATGGTTCCGGCTCAATGTGCATTGCTCCCGCTTCGGGCAGGCTTGGCAGATTTTCGGGTCGCTCTTGTATTCCCGGTAGCCTTCCCGGTTCGTGGTCGCGTATTTCAGGACTTGGTTTTCCGGGCACAGATAGCAGTCATAGTATTCGTCGTACACGTACTCATGCTTCTTGAAAAAACCGTCTTTCGTCATGGGGCGCTTATAAGGCACTACAGGGATTTTCCCGTCCCGAAGGATTTCCCTTGCGATGCCCGGCGTTTTGTATCCCGCATCGACGACAATGCTTTCCGTGGCTTGGCTGATCCGTTCCAGTTTTTTGTACAGGTCATGGAACATCTGGCTGTCATGGATGTTTCCCGCCCCCACGACAAAGTCCAGGATGAAGTTGTGCTTGTCGCAGGCCGTGTTCGCGACGTAGGCGAACTGCCGCTCATGTTCTCCTTTGACGAAGAGACCGCTTTCCGGGTCGGTCTTGCTCTGCTTGATGGTCGTTTCTTGTTTCTCTTCCCTCGGCGGCAGTTTTCCTTTCCCCTGCTTTTCCCTGTCCCGGTCAATCTCATCGTCCAGTTCCTTCTGGTATTGCTTGGCCGGTTTCGTCACGGTGATCTGCTCGCTTTTGTTCTTGTTGGCGCTCGCCTTGATGTGCGTGCCGTCGATGAATATGGCGCTTGCATCGACGAAGCCGGCGTTGACCGCTTCCTCCAGGATGCGCTGGAAGATGTGCTCGAATACGGCTGTTCCTTGGAAGCGGCGGGTGTAGTTCTTGCTGAATGTGGAGAAGTGCGGGACCGGCTCCAGAAGGCCATAGCCGATAAACCATCGGTAGGCGACGTTGACGTTGATCTCCTTGATGGTCTGCCGCATGCTGCGGATGCCGAACAGATACTGGATGAAGACGATCTTGAAAAGGGACACCGGATCGATGCCGGGGCGCCCCATGTCGTAAGGAGAATAAAGCCCCTCGACTTCCTCGTAAATGAAGTTGAAGTCAATAGCACGGTCGATTTTCCGCAGGATATGGTCTTGCGGCACCAAGTCTTCCAGTGTGATGAACTGGATTTGCTGCTGTATGCTGCGATCTTTTTTCCGATACAATGCGTTCACCCCTATCCATGGCTATTATACCATAGATAGGGGTGATTTGAGTTTGTCGACAGTCTGACGCGCCCTGAAACAGGGCGCGTTCTTTTTAGTCATAGAGACTACATTGCCGCTTCCGAAGGCAAAACATGCAGCAAAGACGGCTCCTCCGACAGCACGCGCAATAAGTTTGAAATGGCTCGGCTCGGCAAAATTTCACCGCTTTCATATTTTTGAAAGGCTTTTTTCCCGCCGCCGAGAATATTGCCTGCCTGCACCTGCGTCAATTTCAGCCGCTTACGAATAGAGCGGATTTCAGACGGAAGCAGCAGATGCTCCGCCTCGGTTTTGAGTTCCTTGAGGGCCTTATCATATATTTTCATATCGTCATCCGTAAACGTAGCTTCCCCGTCCGCCGCGGGATACCAGCCGGGCATATCAAACGTCTTGCTGTACCCATGATAGGTAATCGTGAGCGGGCGCACGCCGCGCATCAGTTTTGCGCCGGTTTCAACGTCATATTTTACCGGTTCCATCATAACACCTCATTTCTCTTTGAACGACAGCAAGGAAAACTCGGTAATCGTTCCCTGCGTGAATTTGATATAGAGCAGGACGCCCTTGTACGGCACATGATAAATGTCCTGCCATAGCCTGTGATTGTTATAAGAGGTCATCGACTTGTAAAAATGCTGCGGCGTCATGCTTTTTATGGCGTCATGGATTTCCGTCCGCCCAAAACCGAGCGCCGCCGCACCAAGCAAAGCGGACTGTCTGATGTCGAACTTGGACTTCTTGAATGATTCGAGATCATAGGTCGGCGTATATTTGTCAACAACATTCGGCATGATTTCACCTCTTGCTGTTATTATAGACCATTAAGGTGCATTTTTCAATAAAAATTCCGGGCAGCTGCATGAGGTGCACAATTTATTCCGCGACTAAGCCTCTTGACATCTTAAAGTTTAGCCCATTTTAGCGAATTAAGTATTTACGCCGCGAAATCCTAATTCGCAAAAATGGGCTAAAGTAAAAGTCATCAAGAGCTTTCTCGCGGGAGAAACGACTCCTAAGGAAGCACTGATTAAGTCAAGTCGTGGCCCTGTCGAGGGATTTTTTCGTCA
>CAMJZA010000133.1 GCA_946410085.1 uncultured Treponema sp.
GACATCCTGAACGACAAGGACCTGAGCTTCCAGTACAAGAAGCTCTACTTCAGCCTCAAGACCCGCATCAACCGCCTGATGTGGAACCCGGAAAGCAACTTTTACCACGACCTCGACAAGGACGAGAAGCAGTTGCCCCGCAAAACCGTGGCGGGCTTCTGGCCCCTGCTGGCGGAACTGCCCAACTCGGACCGGGCCGACCTGCTGATCCAGCACCTGTCAAACCCGAAGACCTTCGGTACGGAACACCCCTTCCCCACGCTCAGTGCGGACGATCCCCTCTTCAGGGAAGAAGGAGAGGCCTTCTGCGGATCGGTATTCCCGACCTTTGACTTCATGATAATCAAGGGACTGGAAAAGTACCAGCGCTACGGTTTTGCCCGCGAGTGTGCCATCCGCCACCTTTACTACGTCCTCGAAGGCCTGAGCCCGGTAGACACGTCCAAAAAGGGCGACCTGTACGAGGCCTACCTGCCGAACAAGGAAGGCCCCGCCAGCTACAGCGCAGCGCCGGCCTTTCCCCGCAGGAGGTTCCTGCACTTCCTGGGGCTTTCCACGATTGCCCTGATGATAGAAAACGTCATCGGCCTGAGCATCAGCCTGCCGCGCAAGACGGTCGACTGGGTTATCCCGAACCTTGAGATAATGGGCATTGAAAAGCTGTCCCTCAAGCGCAACCTCATAACGATTTTGAGCAATAAATCGAGCAGGGGCTGGGAAATCCAGATGGAAAGCGAGAAGCTCTACTACTTCACGATCGATATCCTGAACAAGAAGCGGAAGACACTCCCCATTCCGTCAGGAAAATGTTCCATGCTCATAGACAAGCTGTGATATGTCCGGGCAGCCGTTTGCCGGCAGCGCTAAGCGGCTGAACAGACAGCCATAACGGCTATAACGCCGGTAACGTCAATAGAAAAAAGCTGCCTTTATGCCGATAATTGCAGTAGCTTGAAGTCAAAGGGAGTTTGTAATGGCGAAATCAAGTATTCCTGTAAACGCCGAAATGATACGGAACGCAATACGCTCAGGCGTTCCGCTCGTCTTGACGACCTACACCTTTCCGCGGAAGGTAGAAGCCTATGTCGACGATGTCATCACCGCCTTCCTTTCCGAGCTGAACCAGCAGCAGATGATAGAAACGCTCTCCTTCTGCATGAAGGAACTGGCGAACAACGGCAAGAAAGCCAATACAAAGCGGGTCTACTTTGAAGACAAGGGCCTTGACCTGAATGATCCCGAGGACTACAAGAAGGGCATGGAGGCCTTCAAGACCGAAACCCTGAATAACCAGAAGTTCTGGCTGGAACTGCAGAAGAACAAGGGCCTGTACATCAAGATTACCCTGCAGGCGGCGAACAACAAGATAAAGCTGGAAACCCGCAACAAGTGCGAGCTGAACGTTACCGAATACAAGCGGATTCATGACAAGATAACGCGGGCAACGATGTTCGACAGCCTGGAAGAAGGGATGTCCGCCATGCTCGACGAGTCCGAAGGAGCCGGTCTGGGCCTGACGATGATGGTCCTGATGCTCAAGAAAATCGGCCTGACCGAAGAAAACTATCAGGTCATCAGCGAAAACGGGGAAACGATTACCCGCCTCATCCTGCCCTTCAGCGAAAAGAGCGTGGCGGACTTCAATTCCCTGTCCAGGAAGTTCGTCAACCTGATTGACGGCCTGCCGGAGTTCCCGGAGAACATCACCGCAATAAACCGCCTGATAAACGACCCGGATTCCAGCATGACCGACATTGCGCAGAAGATTTCCAACGATGTTGCCCTGACCGGAGAACTGCTCAAGCTCGTCAACTCTGCGGCATTCGCACTGGCAACCCCCTGTTCCAGCATAGACGAGGCGGTTAAGTTCACGGGCATCAGGGGCATCCGCAACCTCCTCTTTTCCGTCGGCTCCATGCAGGCACTCATGGTCGAATCCGACCCCAAGAAGAAAGCCCTCTGGGATCACTCCTACCGGGTTGCGTCATACGCATACACACTGGCCCGCTCCTACTTCCACGCACCGGAAGACAAGCACATCATCGAAGACAGCTACGTCTGCGGCCTTCTGCATGACATGGGAAAGCTCATTTTCGTCACCGCGACGGCGGACATCTACGAAAAGATGGGAAAACTGTGCCGGGAAAAGGACATTGCGCCCGACCTCTTTGAACGCATGGTTGCGGGCGTGAACCACGGCGAAGTCGGCGCCCTCGTTGCCCAGAAGTGGAACTTCCCGGAAGCCATCGTCGAAGTCATCCGCCATCATCACGACACAAGCTCTGCAAGCCCGGAATTGAAGAAGCTGACCAGCCTCATCCACTTCGCCGACCTCCTTGCCCACTACGACGAAGGCATCATCGACTGGTCCAACTTTGAAAGCGATGAGCTGGCCCTCTTCTCCATCACGGACGAGGTGCAGGTCAAGGCCCTGAGCGACAAGATGGCCACCCAGTTCAAGAACAGCAGGCAGTAGCTGACACGCAGGAGCTTTGGGGAATCCCCAAAAAGCTCTTGATTTTTATTTTCCAATCTGCTATGATAGTGTCACTTTCCGGGTGATAGAGCAGTTGGTTAGCTTACTAGTCTGGGGGACTAGTGGTCGCGGATTCGAGTTCCGCTCACCCGATAA
>CAMJZA010000134.1 GCA_946410085.1 uncultured Treponema sp.
CAGGACGGCCGGCATTTACAATGCAAGCTGCCGACCGTCCGCAGGCTTACGCTACCGTGACAACATCGCTGTACGTGTACACGGGGGCCTTGCGTTTGGTCGTTCCGTTCACGTAGTTCGATTTTATCACAATCCTGTAGGATGAGCCTGCCTCCGCACTGTCGGGCAGATAGAAGTCAATCTTCTTAGGAGTGTTCTGCCGTACAAGGGAGGTACAGTCAAGCCATGCCGACTCGTCATCAGAAGCCTCGCCTTTTTCGTCTACGGGGGCAAGGAACAGACCGCAGTTTTCATCGGAGCCGAGCTTGAGCCGCTTGCCTTCCAGAATGACGTTCTTCCCGGCTGTGAGGGTCGCAGATTCCTCGCCCGTAAACCAGTTGATTGTCTTACTGATGGCAGGAGCAGCATCAGCAAACACTACGCTGCTGATTGAAACATTGGCAATGGATTCCTTGAGCAGCTGCGAGGCTGAGAACTTGACGCAGAGCGTGAGGTCCTGCACGTCGCCGGCGGAATCGCCTGCAGTACTTCCGCATGCACCGATATACAGCTCCCCCAGGTCCATGAGGTTCACCGCCTTGCCCTCTTTCAGGGCTGCGAGAATCTCGCGCTTGATGTAGCTGATGCTCGTGTTGATGATGATTTCATCCGCACCCGGATTTTTCTGCTGCACGCGGGAAACAAGGTTTTCCATGCTGAGCACATCACGTTCAAAACGTCCGTAGAACTTCTTGCCCGTGCCGAAAGGGTTGGCATAGAGCGTAAGGCCGCCCCTGCCATCCTTACTGTTAAAGGAAGTCTTGATTTCTTCCATATATCAATCCTTCCGGAAAGCCAGCCGAACCACGCTTCCCGGTTTGCCCTCATTTTCTGATGGGAGCAGGAAAAAAATCTTTGACACGAACGGCGGATCTGTGATATAATGCTTTCATTCGTTTGATGATGCATCCACCACTGATGTGTCAAACCAGACCAAGGTGCTTCCTGGAAGTGCGGTACTGCGAATGCCGTTCTTTCAAGGGGGCGTTTTTTTTGCCCGAAAGCCCTTTAGCCTTATGTAGCATGATACAGGATCTGCAGTATCATGTCAAGGCAAAGTCATGAATATTTCCGGTTTTAGTTGTGAATATTGGTACTTTTTTACAGAAAGTAGGATTTTTCCATAAAATAATACCGGTTTATTGACATCAATGACGGATTGTGATTAACTGATGTAACGGTCCCTTATGAACCGGTATAAAGGGCCGTTACAAACGCTGTAGGGACACCGTTATGCACGTCCATAACGTACTGTTACTCCGGCAAGGAGCCGTCATGCTTTTGGAATTTTCCTGCTCGAACGTGCGGAGCATCCGCGACAGGGTCACCCTCAGCCTGCGGGCAGGCAGCGACGACACGTTCGAAGGCACGCTCCGGCGTTTTGAGGGGGAGCGCGTAAGTCCCGCATGCGCCATCTACGGCTCGAATGCCACGGGCAAGACCAGCGTGCTCACCGGCATGGCTATCATGCAGACGATGGTAACGACGAGCCACCTCCTGCAGCCGGGAGACCTTCTGCCGCGCACCCCGCACCGACTGAGTCAGGACGAGCCCACCGGCTACGAGATGGAGTTCGTGTGGAAGAAACGGCGGTATCTGTATAAGTTTTCGTATGACAACCAGCGAATCCTCAGCGAGAGCCTTTCCTATGCTCCGAACGGCAGGATGGGGCTGATTTTCAGCCGTGATGGGGACACTGTCAGGACGGGCGAGAAATTCAGCCGCATCGAGACGATGTGCAGGGAAAAACTCATCCGGAACAAGCTTGTCCTGAGCCTTGCGGTAAACAACCTGAATTATGAAGAGCTTGCCGGAGCCTTCCTTTTTTATAAGGACGGTCTTGTCATCCTGATGAACGACAACAACAACTGGCTCGAATATTCCGTGAGCAGGATGGAGCATGACAGGGTAATCAAGGGAATGTTCCTCAAGTTCATGCAGGAAACGGGCAGCGACATCGTTGACATAAAGGCAAGGAGCGAGCAGCGGCTCATGACTGCCGCGGAGCTTCCGCCGGACATGCCTCAGGCCGTAAAGGCGATGTTCCTGAATCAGACCGTTCTGTCTACATCGGTACGGACTGTCTATAAAGGATTCTCGCTCGACATCATAGAAGAATCCCTGGGAACCCAGAAGCTCATCCGCCTGATGTGCCCGATCATGGACATCTTCCAGAAGGGCAAGACGTTTGTATGCGACGAGATAGAGAGCCACCTGCATCCGCTCATCGTGCGCCGGCTTGTCGGACGCTTCATAAGGGGCAGGGTGAGCGATGCCCAGATAATCTGCGCGACGCATAACGTGGAAATGCTGGATTTGAAGCTGTTCCGCAGGGACCAGATTTACTTCACCGACATGAATCCGGATTTCCACCGCACGAGGCTTTATTCCCTCTCAACCCTCAGCTGCCGCAGGGACGACAACGTTCAGAAAAAATACCTTGAGAGCAAATACTGCAGGGTTCCGTACGG